>JBPPMM010000624.1:0-4033 GCA_051306075.1 Chitinophagaceae bacterium | reverse complement strand
TGATTATCTATAAACTGTAAATCCTTAGGTTAAAATATATTTTCCTTTTGATGTATTCTGGGGTGCCGATCATGTATTTGATGCAGCGGGACAGGATTCGTTAATCAAAGATGAATTGCCGGTTCATATGCGGTACTTTGATGGCAAAGGAAATAAATTCCGGCTTCCTCAAGCCGGAGGGAGATTCTGGAATGCCAATATTGAATTCGTAAAAGAATCAAAAGAAATATTTCCGGGTATTCGATTAGTAGCTACCTCGGCAAATTATATGGGTTATTTTTCCAGGTATCCCAATAAAAGTTTCGTAGAAGGTGCATTTAAGAATGATGATAGTTCAGGAGTAAAACTTACGAACCTGGTCGAGCTAAATTTGTCTTTAAGTACTGAAAACGGCGAAGTTGTTTTTACCGGCTGTTCGCATAGTGGCGTTGAAACAATAGTGGAACAGGTGATGATGGAAACAAAAAAGGAAATAGCCTTATTATATGGAGGGTTTCATTTATTACCGTTTGACAAAAACAGAACTATAGAGTTGGGTAATTACCTGAAATATGAGCTGAAGGTAAAAAAAGTGGCAACTGCACATTGCACCGGTCATGTCGGCTTCAAAGTCTTTTCCGATATTTATAAAGAAAATTACATCTACGCCGGCTTGGGGGAGAAGGCCGTTTTTTAAAATAAATAATTTAAAGCTTTACATCTGCCACTGAATAAAATTTCAATTATCTGACAACGCAATCAGGCACCTGCGAACTCGAAAGATTTTTTATTTATTAAATCTCATTGACCTCTGCCATTTTACCTGGCCTGGTTTTTTGGCCGGGCCTTCATTTTGAGTCTGGCATGTTTTTTAATCTTTATATCTAAATTATTTGTATGAAAGCAATCTGGACGGGTTCCATCGGCTTCGGGCTGGTGAATATCCCCATTAAAATGTATAGTGCTGTGGAAGAAAGTACCCTTGACCTGGACATGCTGGATAAAAAGGACCATTCCAATATTAAATTTAAACGGGTAAATGAGAACACTGGAAAAGAAGTAGCCTGGGAAAATATAGTCAGGGGATACCTGCTGAATGAAAAATACGTGGTGCTGGATAAAAAAGATTTTGAAAAAGCAAGCCCCGAAAAAACAAAGCATATTGAGATATCGCAATTTGTCGACGAAAAGGAAATTGATAGTACTTATTTTGAAACTCCTTATTTCCTGGAGCCTGATAAAACCGGAACCAGGGCCTATGCATTATTAAGAGACGCTTTGCAAAAAACAGGAAAAGCCGGAGTGGGGATTTTTGTAATGCATAATAGGGAACATGTTGCTATTATCAAAGCGAAAGAAGACGTGATCATTTTAAACCGAATTCGGTTTTCCCAGGAAATCAGGTCGCCCAAGGAACTCAATCTTCCTGCTTCCAAAAGTAAGCCCGCCGAATTAAAAATGGCTGTTGATCTCATTAACCAGTTAAGCAAAAAGTTTGATCCCACTAAATATAAAGATGATTACAGCGATAAATTGCTAAAAATCATAAAAGCAAAATCAAAAGGGAAGACGACACCTTACAAACCCATGAAGGTGGTTCATTCAAAAACCCAGGATTTGATGGATCAGCTGAAAGCCAGTCTTTCTTCTGGTAGCAAACGCAAAGCATCATGAGTCTTTCTACCTATAATAAGAAAAGAAACTTTGATAAAACTTCTGAACCTGCAGGAAAAAAAGATACAGGCAACCAGTTCCGGTTTGTGGTTCAACGCCACCAGGCATCCAGGCTGCATTATGATTTCAGGCTGGAACTGGGAGCTGTATTAAAAAGTTGGGCAGTACCCAAGGGTCCGTCTTTAAATCCTTCCCAAAAAAGATTAGCGGTAATGGTAGAAGATCATCCTGTTGATTATATCCAATTTAAAGGGATCATTCCGGAAGGTAATTATGGTGCCGGTAAAGTGGAGATCTGGGACAAGGGTCAATTAGAACCGGTTAACAAGGAGCATAATCCTGTTACTGAAAAACAGGCATTGCTGGGTTTAAAAAAAGGAGAATTGAAATTCAGGTTAAAAGGGAAAAAACTAAAAGGAGAATTTGTATTGGTGAAAATTAAAACAGATGAGAAGAGCTGGTTATTAATAAAACATAAGGATGAACATTCCACCAATACGGTTTATAATGCGGAAGAGCAGGCTGGCAAAACGATTCCACAAAAAACCATTGCCTCTATAAAGTATGGGAAAGCAAAGAAATTAAAATCATTTATCAAGCCCATGCTTGCAACTATAGATAAAACTCCTTTTGATGATAAAGACTGGTTTTTTGAAATAAAATGGGATGGATACAGGGCCATAGCCGAAACAGGGAAAGAGGAAGTCAGGTTTTATTCCCGCAACGGTATTGAGTTCAGTGAACGGTTTCCCGCTATTTTGCAGGCACTAAAAAAACTAAAACATAACGCGATACTGGATGGCGAAATAGTTTTGCTTAACGAGAAAAACCTGCCTGATTTTCAAAAATTACAGCATTATGAAAATCACCTGAATTATCCCCTTATTTATTAAGTTTTTGATTTACTGAAAGTGAATGGGAAAAGTTTAGAAAAGCTTTCACTGGAAGAGCGAAAGAAAAAATTAAAAGCAATATTGAAGAATAATTCCATTATCCGCTATTGCGATCATATAGAAAAGGATGGAATTACATTTCTTGAAAAAGCAAAGGAGCAGGGATTAGAAGGTATTATCGCCAAAAAAAAAGATAGTCAATATACCCGTGGTTACAGGAGTAAAAAATGGTTAAAAATTAAAAATATTCAAAGCACTGAATCGGTAATAGCCGGCTACACGAAACCGAAAGGTGGCAGGAAACATTTTGGTTCCTTGGTGCTTGCCAATAAAAAAGGGAAATTATGGCAATACCGGGGACATGTGGGCACCGGTTTTTCAACAGCGCTGCTGGCTTCATTAAAAAAAGAAATGAAACCGCTGGAAACAAAATCATCTCCCTTTAAAACTGATGTTCCTTTGAATGGAAGAGTTACCTGGCTAAGACCAAAACTGGTTGCTGATATTGCTTATACGGAGATCACTCGTGATGGCATATTCCGCCATCCGGTTTTTCTGAGATTGCGGGATGAGAAAGAAGTGAAAGACGTAAATGAAGAAATTGTGGAGGAAAGAAAGGAGGTGAAAGGGAATGAAGAAATAAAAGTGGGCCGGTTTAAAGTCAATCTTACAAACAGGTATAAGATATTCTGGCCTGATGAAGGATTTACCAAAGGTGATGTGATCGATTATTACGATAAAATATCAAAATATATTTTGCCTCATCTGAAAGGAAGGCCATTGTCGCTGAAGCGAAATCCAAATGGTATTCGTGATGAAGGGTTTTTTCATAAAGATGCAGGAGAAAATGCACCTGTCTTTGTGGATATATACAAAGTAAAAAGCGGGAGCAATGATAAGATCATCGATTATATCGTATGTAATAATAAAGCGACCTTGTTATACCTGGCCAACCTGGGATGTATTGAAATGAATCCATGGAACAGTACTGTGAAAAAACCCGGACACCCTACCTGGATGGTGATTGATATAGATCCTTCAGATAAAAACACATTTACCGAAGTAGTGGATACGGCTCTGGCAACTAAAATGATTCTGGACAAAGCCGGCGTTTCTAGTTATTGCAAAACTTCGGGGTCGTCAGGTTTGCATGTTTACATACCTATGAAAAATAAGTATGATTACAAAATGGTTAAAGAATTTGCACATATCATAGCTCAACTTGTACAGGAACAGTTGCCCGAAATAACCAGCCTGGAAAGATCATTAAGTAAACGAGGGCAAAAAATTTATATTGACTATCTCCAAAACAGAAGCGGCCAAACCCTCGCTTCCGTATATAGTTTGCGCCCGGTAAAAGGTGCCAGCGCTTCAACTGCACTTAATTGGAAAGAAGTGAATCACCGGTTGCATCCTTCACAATTCACTATCGAAAATATGCTACATAGGATCGAAAAGAACGGGGATCTTTTTCAGCCGGTACTTAC
>JBPPMM010000058.1:0-15322 GCA_051306075.1 Chitinophagaceae bacterium | reverse complement strand
ATCCAATTGTATAGCAGACACTTCTTTTTCTTTTACAAAAGTCTTTACTACTGTGTTTTCATTATGTCTCCAAACCTGTGCGGGTATCCTGTCAATTTCTTTCGTACCATCTTTATATGTCCACTCAATAATGATGGGCATCACCAAACCACCTTTATTGCTAAAAGTAAGTTCATACATGCTGCGGTTTGCATATTTCTCTTTTTCATCAGCTGATAATGCCTGGCCTTCCCGGGCGGGAATTTTTATTTCGTAACTACTGCTGTCGTATGGCTCAATGCCTCTCGAATATCTCCAGTAAAAATCACGCAAGGTAGAATCTTCATCTGTTTTAAACCGCATACCACTTTCGCGGTTACGCATTTTAGAAATATCATCATATGGCGATTTAAGGGGTTGATCCAGTTTTCGGGATACGGTTCTGTTTTCCGTATCAGAAGCCACATAAGCCAGGTCAGGTTTTGAATGTTTAACTGAATCCAGGGAGATATCACAGGCATCAGTTCCATAAAACCAACCTCGCCAGAACCAATCCAGGTCTTCTCCGCTTGCATCTTCCATAGTGCGGAAAAAATCCGCAGGTTCCGGATGCTTAAAAGCCCATCTTCTTGCATATTCTTTAAAGGCATAATCAAAAAGCTCCCGGCCCATAATAGTTTCCCTCAGCATATTTAAACCAGTTGCCGGTTTGGTATATGCATTGGGGCCAAAGCCAATAATATTTTCTGAATTGCTCATGATGGGCTCCAGTTGATCTTTTGGCAATTTCATATAGTCAACAATGGCATAGGCAGGCCCTTTCCCTCTTACAGGAAATTTATTATCCCAAAGTTCTTCAGTCAGGTATTCCACAAATGAATTTAATCCCTCGTCCATCCAACTCCACTGGCGTTCATCACTGTTAATGATCATAGGGAAAAAATTATGACCTACTTCGTGAATGATAACTCCCAGCATGCCATACTTGGTTCCCTCAGTATAGCTTCCATCTTTTTCGGTACGGCCGTAGTTGAAACAGATCATCGGGTATTCCATTCCATTTGAAGCTTCCACACTTTGGGCTACAGGATAGGGATAAGGTATTGTAAAATCTGAATAGCTTTTAATTGTATGCGCAACAGCCTTTGTTGAAAAAGGACGATATAAGCCATAAGCTTCTTTGCCATAAAAACTCATACACATGATCTTTTTTCCTTCTACTGTTACCGGCATGGCATCCCAAATAAACTTGCGGCTGCTGGTCCATGCAAAATCCCTGACATTATCAGCCTTATATATCCATGTTTTTTTGCGAGGCGCTGCCGAAGCAATCATATCCTTGCCCTTTTTTTCAGCCTCTCTTGCTTCTTCAAGCGTTACTATCTCTACAGGTTCTTTACTGGTTTGAGCTTTTTTCCACCGGGTCATTTGAGCAGGGCTCAGGTTAGTTGCATAGTTCAGGCATTCTCCTGTAGAACCTACAACATGGTCTGCGGGAACAGTCATTTGTACTTTAAAATTGCCAAACGTCAGGGCAAACTCACCTCTTCCGGTGAACTGGTGATTTTGCCAACCCTGGAAATCGCTGTAAACGCAAAGCCGCGGATACCATTGGGCAATAGTAAAAAGGTGATTGCCATCTTCCGGAAAGTATTCATAACCTCCTCTGCCGCCAATACCCAAACGGTCAGGAATTTTATAATCCCAATTGATTTTGAATATAAACCGCTGACCCGGTTTTAAAGCAACAGGTAATTCTACACGCATCATTGTTTTATTGATGGTATATTTTAAATCTTTCCCGGTAGCTTCAGTCAGCTTCAATATATTAAATCCATAACCATTGTCTTTTTTTTCAACGGCGATATTGTCCAGTTGCTGAAAGCTTACCTGGTTACTCATCGGGTTGCTTACCTGGTAATTAGCATTGTTTACTGTGCTGTGCTGATTTTCATCCAGCTGAAGCCACAAAAACGTGAGGGTGTTAGGAGAATTATTAAAATAGGTTATAGTTTCACTGCCATTTAATTTAAGATTCTTTTCGTCCAGCTCACACTTAATATCATAATCCGCCCTTTGCTGCCAGTAATCAGGCCCCGGGGCTCCGCTTGCTGTGCGGTATGAATTGGGTGTAGGCATGATGGTACCCAACTGTTCAAACTTATTTCCATGATTACTTCCCGGGTTGTTTTGAATATTTTGAGCCAGCAAAAAACCACAGGCAATCAATTGTAAACTACAGACCCATAATAACTTTTTCATCAATTGTATTTTTATTTAATTTAAAGCGTATATTTTTTTATCATAAGGAATTTCCTCATGAGGGAATTAAAAATGGGGTATTCGTTCCCATGCCATTTTAAATCCGAGTACTAACACCACGGAGGACAATAACAATACCCAATACCTTCGATTTACTTTCAGAATATTGACAAGGAGGTGAGTTATAATCAGTAATATCAATACAACTATTAGCTGGCCGGCTTCCAGGCCAATATTAAAACCAAAGAGTCTCCAACCTATATTTTCCTCCTTAGCCAGCATGAACCTTATTGAATTAGCAAAGCCCATACCATGTATCAAACCAAAAAAAAGTGCAAAAAAATAATTGATGCGGATTGTTTGCGTCGTGAATTTTTTCTGAAACAAATTTGAAATGGCAGTGATAATAATAGTGATAGGGATCAAAAATTCTACCCATAGAACCGGCAAGCGAAACAAATCTAAAACACTTATGGCCAGGGTGAGTGAATGACCAAAAGTAAAAGCAGTAACCAGTATTAAAACTTGTTTCCAGTCTTTTAACAAATAGATGGCGCAGATAGCGGCAATAAAAAGTTGATGATCCAGTGCACCGGTACTAATAATGTGTTCCCATCCCAGCCCAAAATAAAACTCGAAATCTTTCATTTTAGTTTTTAAAGGTGCGAATAAATTGACCTTTGAGTTATTTTTAACGTCTCTCTGTGAAAAGGCGTCAAAATAAGCCACAGATTTGTAACTTAAAAAATAATTCTTTTAATGGTAACCTGGTTCTATAAATGGCTTCTTATATTCATGTTACCTGCTGGTTTACATATCAATCAGGAAATATGGGGCACAGGCAACTTACCTGGACTTCCTGCAAAAGAATTTCATCCTCTACACGTAAGTGTTACCGAGATCAATCACAATGCCTCCGAAAAAACATTAGAAATTAGCTGCAAATTATTTACTGATGATTTTGAGAAAGTACTGGCACAAAACTATAATACTAAAGTAGACCTGATAAACCCTACGGACCGGCAGGCCATGGAAAAATTAGTGAGTGATTTTATTACCCGGCACCTTCAATTAAAAAATAACGGCAAACCTGTTGCCTTTTCATTTATAGGATATGAAAAAGAAAATGATGCAGTCTATAGCTATTTCCAGGCCGATAATATAGCATCCGTAAAAAAATTGGAGATCACCAACAATATTCTTTATGAATTATTTACAGATCAGATGAACCTGATGCACGTGATTGTGGATGGAAAAAGAAAAAGCATGAAACTGGATTATCCCGGCAAGCAGGCCATCTTTAATTTTTAGGGAAGTCTTATTCTTCCATTTCTTCTCTCAAAGCATTGCTGATCTTCACCAGTACTTTATCTATCCTGTGGCTGTCCATGTCTATTATTTCAATTGAAAATCCTTTCCATTCCAGCGTATTGCCTACCTGGGGTATGCGTTCCAGCCGGTGAAGAATAAAACCTGCCAGCGTATCAAATTCCTGCTCACCTTCATTCATCCATTCGGCTTTATCAAAATGCGTAAGAAAATCATAAAAAGGAATTTGGGCATCTACCAGGAAGGAACCATCTTCCCGTGTTATAATTTCGTAGTCAATCAGGTCAGGCTGTGGCATATCACCTATAATCGCTTCCAGGATATCGTTTAAGGTTATCATTCCTAATATGCTGCCGTATTCATCAACAATAAAACAAGAATGCAATTTGGATTCCTTAAATTTTTCCATAACCTGGAATGCCGTATTGTTTTCCGGAACAAACAAGGCAGGCCGCATCAGGTTTCTGAATCGGACATTATCAGGACTCACATATAAATCTTTTATAGCTACTACTCCTTTTATATTATCAATCGTGCTGTCGCAAATTGGATATACCGAATGCGGTTCACTCATGATCTTCTCTTTGATGGTTTCTTCAGTATCATCCAGGCCAAACCAGATAATATCACTGCGATGTGTCATTAGCGATGTAATGTTACGGTCGCTAAGGTGAAATACTCTTTCAATGATATCCTGTTCTGTTTCTTCTATCGTTCCCTGCTCGGTACCCTCGCTGATAATTGCTTTTATTTCCTCCTCCGTTACCTGGTTGTCTTTAGGTTTTAAACCAAATATTTTTACAATGATATTACTTGACTTACTCAATAGCCAGATAAACGGATGCGTAACAAGACTAAAAATCCTCATGGGTGTTCCAACAGCCTTGGCAATAGTTTCTGGCCGGGAAAGACCTATTCTTTTAGGAACCAGTTCTCCGAATACAATGGTGAAATAGGTGACTATAATGACTACGATTGCTGTTGCAATTCCATAACTGTAAGAAGAGAGGGCGGGCCATTGATTCAAAAAGGCAGCAAAATCATCGGTAATTTTTTCCCCTGAATAAATACCTGTCAGGATACTGATTACAGTGATACCCATTTGAACTGTAGAAAGAAAAGTTTCGGGCTTATTAGATAATTTGAGTGCCTCTGCTGCTTTTTTATCTCCTTTATTAGCTTGTACCTCCAACCTGGATTTTCTCGCTGACACTAATGCAATTTCCGCCATCGAAAAAAGACCATTGAGCAGAATCAGCCCGGTCAGGATTAATATTTCCATTAAGAAGAAACAGTTGATTGTAAATCGAAGATAGCGAATCCATAGCGCTTATTAAATAACCTGCCTGTTAACCAGCCAAAAATCAAACCCAGCAAGGCTCCGCCCAAAACATCAGAAGGGTAGTGTATGCCAATATATACCTGTGAATAGGCGATAAGACCTGCCCATAAAAAGGCGATGCCTGCCGCTTTTTTTAATAAAGGCCTGGCTGTGATGAAGAAAAAAGTGGCGAGGCCAAAATGATTGGCAGCATGATTGGAAACAAAGCTATACCCGGTAGAACAATGTGCTGCTAATAAGCGAACATGAAAAAAGAATCCCGGGTCGCCGCAAGGCCTTGTCCTTTGAAAGCCGTGTTTAAAAACATAGGTACCCGTCATATCAGTTAAAGCAACGGTAACGGCAAAAAATAAAATCCACCATGCCCCTTTACCTTTGTAATTAAGCAAAGCAAATACACCCAGGAATAAATATAGAGGCGCCCAATTCATCGGGTACCGTAAGGCTGGCATCAACTCATCAAAAAAGGAATTGCTAAGTTTACTGTTGATGATGATAAACAACCATTGATCCCATTGTTGCAGTTTTTGCCAGACCGTTAATATTATTATAAAAAACATAATGGCAAAAATACCACTTGGGTCTTTATGGTTCCAGGTAAATACAAACTTGCCCGAACCATATAAATGAATTTCTTTTGCAGTCTTTCAGCTGATAACAAGAAAAGGATAACATCACAATGCTTACCAGGTATAAAATACCGAAAACATTAATATGGGTTTTTAACCTCTTCATCATCTTCATCCTGATATTTACCATATTCAGACTGGCTACCTATTTTGCATTCAAACCTTCAAATTTTTCTTTTAAAGACCTGGCACCCTCTTTCCTGATGGGTATTCAGTATGATCTGCGGTGGATAGCAATTATATTGTTGCCCATTGTAATCTTCAGTATGTTTCCGAGGTTTTCGCCTTTTTATTCGGCCCCCAATAAAAAATGGTGGACCTGGTACCTGGTGCTGGTAACCTTTATTGTCTTTTTCTTTTTTGCTGCGGATTTTGGAAGCTTTTCTTATAACCAGACGCGGTTGGATGCAGGCGCCATGAACTTTGTAGAAGATCCAGGAATTTCTCTCCGGATGATGTGGCAAACCTATCCTTTATTCTGGATGATTTTAGGTTTGCTGGTATCCGTCTTTCTTTTTTGGTGGATGTATGGTAAAAGCCACTGGCGGGTTATTTCTTCTACCGATGGGTTAAAAATTCCATACCGCCGGAAATTCTTTATTATCACCGCCATTCTATTTGTAATTTTCATTTATGGAAGAGTAGCGTTAACGCCATTAACATGGAAGCAATGTTTTGCATTTGGAGACAGTTTTAAATCTTATCTCGCTTTAAATCCTTTGCAAAATTTTTTCGCAACACTTAAACTCAGGAAGCCGGATTTCAATGAACAAAAAGCCAGGGAGGTATTCCCCGTTATGGCCAGGTGGATGCAATTACCGGATTCAACAAATTTTTCCTATCGCCGCATCATTTCTCCGGGAAGCAATGCCATGGAAAGCCGGCCCAATATTGTATTGGTTATGTGCGAATCGTTCAGCATGTATAAAAGCAGCATGAGCGGCAACCCCCTTAATACAACTCCTTTCTTCGATTCCCTGACACAAAATGGAATCTTTTTTGATCGTTGTTTCTCACCCCACTTTTCTACAGCCAGGGGTTTGTTTGCTATCATTACCGGTATACCCGATGCGCAGCTATTTAAATTTTCTACCCGCAATCCCCTCGCTTTAAAGCAGCGTACTATAATCAATAATTTCGAAGGTTACGATAAACATTATTTTCTTGGCGGCAGTCCTGAGTTTAATAATTTCGGAGGCCTGTTAAAAAATATTGATGACCTTCAAATGCATTCGGAAAGTAGTTTTAAATCACCTAAGGTCAATGTATGGGGTATCAGCGACAAGGATCTTTTTATGGAAGCTAACGCTGTTTTCAGGGAAAAGAAAAATCCTTTTTTTGCTATCATTCAAACTTCTGATAACCATCGTCCCTATATGATCCCTCCACAGGATACGGCAGAGTTTGAACAAAAAATTGTTTCCGAAGAACAATTGTTGGAATATGGTTTTGGTTCCTTAGAAGAATATAATTCATTCCGGTACTCGGATTATTGTTTCCGCAAATTCATAAAGGCTGCTGAAAATGAATCTTATTTTCATAATACCATTTTTGTTTTCATAGGCGATCACGGCGTAGCCGGCAATGCCAGGCGAATGTATCCCGAGGTTTGGACTACTGAGAGACTTACCGATGAACATGTGCCATTGTTATTTTATGCTCCCTACCTGTTAAAGCCTCAAAAAAAAACGGAGGTAGTTTCACAAATTGATGTGCTGCCCACCATAGCCGGAATGATACAGCAACCTTATTTAAATACAACCCTGGGACGGGATCTGCTGGACCCGGCCAAAAAAAACAATTACGCTTTTATCACCAATACTGCCGGTAAAGTAGGTATAGTCACGGATGATTTTTATTTCATAAAAAATCTCAATTTTAAGGATGATAAAATGGTTGCTGTTTCAGATAGCAGCAACCGGCTCACCAGGGAGCAACAGGATTCTATCCGGCAGGAATTATCAACCTTTACTTCTGCCTTTTTTGAAACAGCCCGGTATATGCTGATGAATAATAAGGGAGACTAATCCAACTTGCTTCAAATAAAGTTTCTTGTTCTATCGAATTTCTTATGCTGTCTTCAGTGCGGTTTTTTGTGCAATGATGATCAGCCTGGGTGTTTTTTTTATATCGTATGAATTGAAATGATAATCACCAAAGACTTCTTTTATTTGCAATCCGCGGTAGCTGAACATATCGGTAAAATCGCCTAAAGAAAACTTGGTTACTTTCTCTGTATATTCTTTGGAGGAAACCAGGGCCGGATCCGATACAATGATCTTTTTATAAAAATGGGAATCATCCTCCCACCTGTGTATTTCATAAGATGTAGAACCTAATTGTTTAAATTCATTATGAACGAGATGCTGCTCGGCAAAATGAGTGTTCAGGTAATCGATAACAAAGTACCCGCCTGGCTTCAGGCCGGAAGCAATGGTGCGGATGGAATCATCATGTTCCCGCTGCGTATTAAAATATCCAAAGCTTGTAAAAAAATTAAACACATAATCGAAATAATTACCCCAAAAAGGAAGGCGCATATCATGCTCAAAGAATTCGAGGTTGTCCTGTTCAAACTGGCGGGCAAAGGCAATGCTATCAGGAGAAATGTCAATGCCGGTTACCTGGAAACCCATAGAAGCCAGTTTTTTGCTATGCCTTCCCTTCCCGCAGGCCAGGTCAAGCATCCTGCTTCCCTGTTCCGGCTTCAGGTATTTAATCAATTCATCTATGAAAGTTTCAGCTTCTTTTTCATCGCGTTCAAAGTAAAGTTTGTGATAAAACGGGGAGTTAAACCATGCTTCATACCATGCATTATCTTTCATACTAACGTTTGGGCAAATGTAAGCAGGCTTTAAATAGGCTGATGATATTTGAAATCCGTATTTTTGCCCGAGTTGAAAATCTGCTCTTTTTGAAAAATGATATTCAACCACCATCCTGGGACAAACCTTTTAATCAATTAAGAACGTAACAATTTTTCACAGTGGCATTAATCAAGAGCATCTCTGGTATTAGAGGAACTATTGGAGGGAAACCTGGTGAGAACCTCACTCCGCTAGATGTAATAAAATTCACAGCCGCCTTTGGTAGCATTATTTCCAAAAAGAATAAAAAAGCAAAAGTCGTCATTGGCCGGGATGGCCGCATCAGCGGCTCCATGGTCCGTGACCTGGTTGTTAGCTCACTGAGCGGCCTGGGTATCGATGTCATTGACCTGGGTCTTTCCACTACACCTACAGTGGAAGTGGCTGTTAAAATGGAAAAAGCTGATGGCGGTATTATTATAACGGCCAGCCATAATCCTAAAGAATGGAACGCATTGAAATTGCTCAACAATGAAGGAGAGTTTATTTCTGCAGAAACCGGGGCCATGGTTTTAGAACTGGCCGCAAAGGAAGATTTTGTATTTAGCAATGTTGATAAATTAGGAACTGTTTCTTTTAATGACACCTACCTGCAAAAACATATTGATGCCGTTCTTGCTTATCCCCTGGTGCATGTAAAAGCCATTGCTAACAAGAACATGAAAATAGTAGTGGATGCCGTCAATTCCACGGGGGCCATTTTTGTTCCTGCTTTGCTTAAGGCTATGGGAGTAAAAGATGTTGTGTTGTTAAATGGAGAGATCAATGGAAAATTTGCGCATAACCCCGAACCATTACCCGAGAATTTAATACAACTCAGTAATGAAGTGGTAAAACAGAAAGCCGACCTGGGTATAGCCGTAGATCCGGATGTTGACCGGTTATGTTTTGTGAATGAAGATGGCAGTATGTTTGGTGAAGAATATACCCTGGTTGCCGTAGCAGATTATATTTTAAGCCAGAGGAAACTGGATCCTTCGGCTTCTGGTGCCAATACCGTGAGCAATATGAGCAGCACGAAAGCCCTTAAAGAAATAACACTAAAAAATGGTGGTGAATATTTTCCTTCAGCTGTGGGTGAAGTAAACGTGGTAAGAAAAATGAAGGAAGTAAATGCAGTAATAGGAGGGGAAGGAAATGGTGGCATTATTGTTCCTGATTTTCATTATGGACGGGATGCATTAATTGGCATTGGTTTATTTCTTAGCCACCTGGCTAATCATAAAAATGGAATGAGATCCCTGAGAGCACAATATCCTGACTATTTTATAGCCAAGAAAAAGATGGAACTGGGTGAAGGAATTAATATAAAATCAATATTTGAAAAGATAAAAACCAAATACAAAAATCAACCGGTCAATACCGATGATGGATTAAAGATAGAGTTTGACAGTGATTGGGTCCATCTCCGCACATCCAATACTGAACCTATTATCCGCATTTATTCCGAAAGTAATTTTGAAACCACGGCAAATAATATTGCTGTCCGGTTAATGCAGGATATCAGGGAGTTTACCCCCAATATGTAACATCAGTTAATCAAAAAGATTCTTGATTTGATGACTGGGTCTTTGATAAATTCCACAAGCCTCCCTGTTGAATAATTATCTTTGCCGGTCTTTAACCGGCGCTGCATTCTTTGAGCCCGCCGTGTTAGCATAACCTTTGAATTATGAACCGAATTTATTTTGATAATGCCGCCACTACAGCGCTTGACAAGGAAGTGCTGGATGCTATGTTGCCTTATATGACCACGCATTTTGGTAACCCCTCTTCTATTTACTCTTATGGCCGTGAAAGCAGGCTCGCAATTGAAACAGCCAGGAAAACCGTTGCTAAATTATTGAATGCCCACCCGGGTGAAATATTTTTTACCAGTGGTGGTACAGAAAGTAATAACACGGCCATTCTTTCTGCTATCAGGGATCTCGGATGCAAGCATATTATTTCATCACCGGTGGAGCATCATGCAGTATTACACACGGTTGAGCATTATGGTTGCGGGGAGAGGATGAGCTACAGTTATATAAAATTATTATCCAATGGTCATGTGGATTTGGAAAGCCTGGAGGAAGAATTAAAAAAAACGGATAAACGATGCCTGGTATCCCTCATGCATGCCAACAATGAAATTGGAAATTTGCTGGACATTGAAGCTGTTGGCAATCTTTGCAAACAATACAATGCTATTTTTCATTCTGATTGTGTGCAAACGGTAGGGCATTATCATTTAGATCTGAGGAAAACCGCCGTTCATTTCATTTCGGGTTCAGGACATAAATTTCATGGTCCCAAAGGCAGTGGTATCCTATATATAAACGATAATATAAAGGCAAAACCATTTATTTACGGTGGCGGCCAGGAAAGAAATATGCGGGCAGGAACCGAAAATATTTATGGCATTGTTGGTTTCGCTAAAGCACTTGAGCTGGCTATGGCCAACCAGGAAAAGGAAAGTGAATATATTCAATCGTTAAAGACATACATGGCCAGCCTGCTTCGCCAAAAAATAAAAGGAGTTAGTTTCAATGGCGATCATGATGGCCAATGCCTGTATACCGTTTTAAGCACTGCATTTCCAAAAACGGAAAAGTCAGAAATGATCCTTTTTAATTTAGATATCAATAATATTTGTGTTTCCGGTGGTAGTGCCTGTAGCAGCGGCGCAGACCAGGGAAGCCATGTTATCCGTGCTATTGACAATAATCCAAACAGGGTTACTGTCCGTTTTTCATTTAGTAAGCATAATACAAAAGAAGAAGTGGACCAGGTGGTGGAAAAACTGGAAGAAATGATTTAGCGCCTTTTCCCGATTGTCATTATTGAATTATAAAATCAGCAGGTGAATTCAGAGAATATACTGGTGAATAGATATTCTTTTTTAATGATGAAGCTTCTTTGCACAAGCCGGGAAACCCACTATAAATAATACCAGGGATTTCTTCTTGCCGCTTTTACATATTTCCTCATATTTCTCCAGAAAGCAAGGATCATATAAAGAATAATGGGGGAGCCCATTGTCAAAAGGGAGGTGTAAATAAAATACTGGCGGATGCGGCTTGTAGCGATGCCCATGCGGTCGCCGATAGCCGTACAAACGCCAAAGGCATTCCATTCAACAAAGCTTTTGAATTTATTCATGTGGTAAAATTAAAAAAATCTGTGCCAAAGAAAACAGATCGATCCGGAAAAAAGATTGTTTTACTGTAAATTCGCAACACTTTCGGTTTGAAGTTTTGGGTTCATGATCCTATCACTTAACAACCTCAAATTTCAATCCAATAAACCTCAAACTTAACTTATGGTATTTGATCTCGATCTTATCAGGAAAATCTACGCAGAAATGCCGGCTAAAGTGTCAGCAGCCCGTCAGCTTGTTGGAAAGCCGTTGACGCTAACTGAAAAAATATTGTATTCTCACCTGTACAGCGCTAATCCGGTCTCACCCTTTTCCCGTGGAAAAGATTATGTGGACTTTGCTCCTGACAGGGTAGCTATGCAGGATGCAACGGCACAAATGGCTTTGCTGCAATTCAGTACCGCTGGTCGCAACCAGGTAGCTGTTCCATCCACCGTACATTGCGATCACCTGATACAAGCGAAAGTAGGCGCCCAGGCCGACCTGGCAACTGCTAATGAAGTAAATAAAGAAGTGTACGATTTCCTTGCTTCTATTTCCAATAAATATGGCATTGGGTTCTGGAAACCCGGCGCAGGAATTATTCACCAGGTTGTTTTAGAAAATTATGCATTTCCTGGTGGAATGATGATAGGAACAGACTCTCATACACCAAATGCTGGTGGTTTGGGTATGGTAGCCATTGGCGTAGGCGGGGCCGATGCGGTAGACGTAATGGCCGGTTTGCCATGGGAATTAAAAATGCCAAAAATTATAGGTATTAAACTTACCGGCAGGCTCAACGGTTGGACCTCCTGTAAGGATGTGATTCTATGGGTAGCCGGGCAGCTCACTGTAAAAGGTGGAACCGGCGCCATTGTTGAATATTTCGGGGAAGGTGCTGATAGTATGAGCGCCACAGGCAAAGGAACCGTTTGCAATATGGGTGCAGAAATTGGGGCTACCTGTTCCGTTTTTGCATACGATCAAAAAATGAGTGCCTATTTAACGGCCACTGGCAGGGCTGAAGTAGCCGCTTTGGCAGATGGAATAAGAGATCACCTGCGACCTGATGAAGAAGTAATAGGCGACCCCATGAAATATTATGACCAGGTATTGGAATTAAACCTCAGCGAACTGGAACCTTATGTAAACGGTCCTTTTACTCCAGATCTGGCAACACCAATTTCTAAAATGGCCGAAGCCGTTAAAACAAATGACTGGCCGGCTAAACTCGAAGTAGCCCTTATCGGTTCCTGCACCAATTCTTCATACGAAGATATTAGCCGGTCAGCTTCCATAGTGAAAGATGCAGTCAGCAAAGGACTAAAAGCCAATTCTGAATTTACCATCACTCCCGGCAGTGAGCTGGTACGCTTTACTATAGAAAGAGACGGCTTTATTGACACCTTTGAAAGTGTGGGCGGTGTTGTTTTAGCAAATGCTTGCGGGCCTTGTATCGGCCAGTGGGCAAGGCATATTGATGATCCTACCCGCAAGAACACTATAATTACTTCCTTCAACCGGAACTTTGCAAAACGTAATGACGGATTGGCCAGCACCCATGCTTTTGTGGCTAGTCCTGAAGTGGTAACTGCCATGGCCATTGCCGGCACCATCACTTTTAATCCGCTAACCGACAAACTAAAAACCCCTGACGGTGAGGAAGTGCTGCTGAATGAGCCTACCGGTTTCGAGTTGCCTCCAAAAGGTTTCGCAGTAGAAGATGCCGGGTACCAGGCACCGGCCGAAGACGGCAGTGGTGTAAAGGTTGTTATCAGCCCGGACAGCCAGAGGCTGCAGTTATTATCTGCTTTTGCTCCCTGGGAGGGAACGGATTTGCAGGGATTAAAATTATTGATCAAGGCAAGAGGAAAATGTACAACGGATCATATTTCCATGGCAGGCCCCTGGTTAAAATACCGCGGACACCTCGATAATATCAGCAATAATATGCTCATCGGTGCTCTCAATTATTTTAATGATAAAACGGATAGCGTAAAAAATCAGCTCACGGGAGAATATGGTCCCGTACCGGCTACAGCCCGGGCATATAAATCCGCCAATTTGGGTAGTGTTGTGGTGGGTGATGAAAATTATGGTGAAGGATCATCAAGAGAACATGCCGCCATGGAGCCCCGCCACCTGGGCGTTCGGGCTATTATAGTAAGAAGTTTTGCCCGCATTCACGAAACCAATTTGA
Organism: Chitinophagaceae bacterium; assembly: GCA_051306075.1. Lineage (GTDB taxonomy): Bacteria > Bacteroidota > Bacteroidia > Chitinophagales > Chitinophagaceae > Terrimonas_B. The sequence continues at coordinate 1,593 of JBPPMM010000058.1, read as the reverse complement.
AAAAACAGGGAATGCTTGCTTTAACATTCGCCGATAAAGCAGATTATGACAAAGTGCATGAGGATGATAATATAGATATTGAAACGTTGAATTCATTTGCTCCCGGCAAGCCTTTGCGTGTTGAACTTAATCATAAAGACGGAACCAGCGATGTAATTGAAGTAAACCATACCTACAACGAACAACAGATCGAGTGGTTTAAGGCAGGCGGTGCGCTGAATGTGATCAGGTCGGAATTTGCAAAGAGTCAACAGGCTTAATTGCATCAACAATAAATTTAAACCGGGACAATCCATGTACCCGGTTTTTTTATTCCCGAAAATTTTTGATAGGTGATTTTATTAAATGGTATAATTTTTTATAACCACTTTTAAAGCCAGTGCAAAAAAATTATTTTCTGAAAAATCGTTCATCAACAGGAATGGTACGCATATTCACCTTCTTTAATTTTTTAAAATCAGCATGGTTTGGATTAACCAGGTAATTAAAATCTTCCATCATAATTGCTGACGGTAATTTCAGCGCAAGAAAAATATTGTCTTTTATAAACTGGTCGCCGATCTTTTTCAGTTGGTCGGCAGGAGGGTAAACAAACCAATTTTCGGGTAGTTGTTTATGGGTGATTTCTTTTATTTTATTTTCCGGAATATCCAGGGTGGTCATACAATAATCATCAACAGGAATATTGGAGATATGCACTACGCTTTCCAGCAGTGCCAGCGAAGGGGAAGCGGCTGTATAGAGAATATGAACCCCTTTGGAATTCCACCGGCCGCCGAAAGTGGCCGCCCCTGTACCAGACAGGTCGTTAATATACTTACACTTTGAAATTCTGTATATATGCATCAGGCAAATATTCCGTGTTCAATTTTGCCTAGTTCATTCATCAGGATATCAATACCCAGTGAAGTGTCTAAAAGCGATTTTGGTTTTATATTGCCCAGTGCCATCACGGTACTATTCATCCATTCTTTAAAATGATCCAGGTGGCCAAAAACAACTTCGCCACGGCTATACAAGCGGGATAGCTCAACCACTCTTTCTGACTGTTCAGGATTTAATAAAGTTTGCGGATCATACCTCCGGAGCGTCCGGTCTGAAAGCCGCATCAGAACAGCCATTTCATTAACAGGGATGCCCGTTTTATCCACCAGGTTGTCAATCGCTTTTTTAGGAATGCCCTTCCGGATCACATCTATAAAATCACTTTCATTTTTTACAGGAAAAAAATCCTTTTTACCGGCACTGCCCATAAAAGCTATAGCCCTGGCGGCCGCCACGGATTGAGGATAGGCTACTTCTGGTTCCTTTAGCTGCAGGTCATCGCTTTTTTCTTCAGGTTTTTTTATTTTGGGCGAAACCCGGCTGGCAGGTTTATTCTTTTTTGTAGTTGCCATCTTGAAGTCATTTGTCCCAAATTTACGGCCATTTGTCCGGAATAAAAAATCCTTCTCCCTTTATTTAAATATTTTTCCAGCTTTTTATTAGAGCTACATGGATTATTTTAATTCGATAGAAAGGATTCCACCAAATTCATATTCGGATGTTTCATATACTTCATAAGCAACTATTTTTTTCCCATCCGGGGAAAAG
>JBPPMM010000489.1:0-20192 GCA_051306075.1 Chitinophagaceae bacterium | reverse complement strand
AAGAAGAACGATCAACAGTCCCCCATTCCTGATGAGTGATTCTACATCAAATAGCTGGAGTATATTCGGTAACATAGTACGAATTGGGAACTTATTTTATCATAAAATTAATTGTTAATAGATCTGCTTGCCCAAATAATAAGAATGATAATAAAACAATACGGAAAAAGTTTACCATGGAATTTGAATAATAAATGCCTGCAATTTCACATATATAATTTGTTGATAATATAAGCAGTTGCATAGTCGGCCTCATTCCCATTTCAATGTGTGTAAATATTTATAGGCTTTGGTCAATGACAACTCGGGGTCTGATGCCAGGTCCCGCTCCACAATGAAATGTTCCACTCCTGATTTTTGAGCCTGGGATAAAATGTTCTTAAGGTCCATTATTCCACTTCCAGCGTCCGTCATAAATGGAAATAATTCGATCCATTGCTTCGGATCGCCACCATCACCTGAAAAACGAACCTGCTTCATCATATCTTTTATATGCAAAAGCCGGAAGCGGCCGGGATATTTTTTAAGATAAGTCACCGGATCAATACCACCGGCGGTTGTCCAATATATATCCATTTGCATAAACACCAGGTCAGGATCAGTTTGCTCAAGAATTAATTCCATAGGGATTTTTCCTTCCATTTTCTTCAACCCGTTACCATGATTGTGATAGGCAAAACGCAAACCGTGTTTTTTGGCGGAAGCTCCGATCTCATTGAATTCATCAGCCTGCCGTTTGTATCCGTCGAGGCTTGTCTGGGTTTCCGTAGATGGAAGAATAACATATTTTGTTCCGAGCACATGTGCTGCTTCAGCCATTTCAGCCATCCGGTTTCTTAATGTGAATAACCCAGTATGCATAGATGGAGAAGACAGGCCATTATCGTCAAGTACTTTTTTTACTAGCTGCACCGAAGATCCAAAGTAACCGCTTCCGGAAAATCCCAATGAAGGAGTGATAGCCTTCCAGCGCTCCGTATCTTCCGTAGAGCTAAAAGAATAAGGGCCGTAAAATTCAATTTCCCTGTAACCTATATCCGCAAGCATTTTCATGGTTCCGGAAAAATCTTTTTCCACGATATGCGGCATAGAAAAAAGTTGCACACCAATCCGTTCAAGTCTCAAAAAATGAATGTTGTTTAATTTCAATGAAAGCTGGTGAAATAATAATCCCCCAATCGTTAATGCTCCTGAGTTTTTTATAAAATTTTTCCTGTTAATCATATCATTTATAACTAAATCAAGAAAATAAAGGTTTGCCGTTGAATGCCTGTACTAAAAACGAGGCAACTATTAATATATAAACAGCAGAAGCCAGGAAAGTTTGCAGCCTTGTTTTGAGTAAATAACCGGCTAGCGGCAAAACCTGGAGTGAATGAATTCCGAAAAAATGTGCGATCCGCAGGTCACCGAATTGTTTGCTCCAGTTTACCAGTGGTAATCCGGGTGAACCATCAGGCCCTCCCACCGTATGTTGCATCATTCCTAACATCATTCCTCCCTCCAATGAAAATAAAATGAAGAACAACAATCCTAATCTTATTCCCCAAAGATAGGAAGTTGATATGCTGAACGTTTTTTGCCGAAAGAATGAAATACAAACCAGGATGATAGTGATAGTGAAAATAAGAATGAAAATACCCATGAAGTTAAAGATCATTATATCCACCGGAGTTTTAATATTGAAATGGGAAGTGGTAAAACGGAAAGCTTGCAAAATAATAAGTCCGTTTTCAAAAAACATTGTAACGACAATAAACCATGAATAACGAACAATTTTTTTAGTATTGTTTAAATAAAAAAGTAGCCAGGCCAGGGTCCAAATCATCAGACCAACAGATAAATAAAATTTCATGGGTTTTAGCCACCTGCTTACTCCCAGTATTTGTTTGTCATCAAGAAAAATTCCTGCCAGGCAAGCCAGGCCAACCAGCATATTAAACCAGCCAAACCAATACAGTAAAGGGTTTCTTTGCTTTAGTTGTAGAAATATTTTCATTACCTGCGTATTAAAAATTTTCAGCAAAGTACTTATTCGTTGCTATAGTACGCACGAAAATATATAACAAAAGCCCAACGGGGCCGAGCATAAAAGTGAAGACCAAACAGGGAATGATCAGCCAATGGCTGATACCATGCTTAAGAGAATTTCTTTTTATCCATACTCCCGCCAGCAGGTCAAAAGCCAGGTAATGTACCCATCCTGCTGTTACCACCGTTTCATCTTTAAATAAAGTCATCACTCCCTGCAGGCTTCCAAAGTTTTTTAAATCTGACAAAGCGAATGAAGAAATAATAAGCCAGGCATAAACAATACAAAATAGGATGATAACAATTCCAATTAAAAATTTATCAATAGAAGGAAGGAATAAGGAACCTATTATCAGAAGCAGCCAGGCAATCATAGCGATGGTGCTGCAAATTTGGAAAATGTATCCCGGGCTCATAGTGAATAATTTCTGCAAAGATGATTATCCTTCCCAATATTTGCCGGGCTTGTTTCTCCCATTCTATTCCCAACCGCCGCATTTCCTCGTATAAATAATAAATAATCAGAAAACCAATTTTACAAAAACCGCCAGAAATTATAATATAAAAAGAGAGTGAGGTAAAATAAGAAGGCAATATAATTATTGCACCCGTTAAAAGCAGAATAAAAAAGAGAATGGCTAATTATATAAATGCTGCGGGGAGCATTTCCCCCACAGCATCGTTCTCACCAGGGAATAATGTTTCATTAAGAGTAAGACGTAGATGGCTCGTAAAACCCAGTGATAAACAAAAGGATCAACCTTTTTTGGCGCTACCACTTCTTAATAAGGCTACCAATAATAAAATAAAGATAGCACCACCAATTACCCACATCCAGGGCTGCTGATACCATTCGTTATCTTTCTTTATATTGATATCCACGTCAAGTCCTTTATCCTGGGCAAAAGATAATAAACTGACAAAACTGAGCATTAAAGCAATCGTTATACGCACATAAGACTGCCGGATCATTTTTAGCATACCAAATATTTTAAGAATGAAATAAAAAAAATACATTCTTGCTAAACCAAAAATGATTCCAATGCAAAATCAAATGGGTAAGCGGGTATTAAACTACATCCTGGTTGCAAACTGTGTATAAAAGTCCCCATTATTACCTTTCCGGCAATAGGGCATCGTATAAGATCTCTATCGGGTGTAAAGCCCTTTTACCCGTGCCATCTTTTACCTGGTGGCGGCAACTGGTACCGGGAGCAGCTATTATAGCATGGTCAGTCAATTGCCTGACAGCCGGGAATAAAACCAGTTCCCCTATTTTCATTGAAAGCTCATAGTGTTCTTTCTCATATCCAAATGAACCTGCCATACCGCAACAACCGGAAGGAATAACTTTTACAGAATAGTTTTCGGGAAGCGATAATAACTGTACAGAGGAGGCTACTGAAGACAATGCTTTTTGCTGGCAATGGCCGTGCAGGTGAATATCCTTCTTTTCTTTGGTGAAAAATTCCGCCGTAATTTCTCCCTTCGAAATTTCACTGGCAATAAATTCATCAATCATGAAAACATTTTCCGCCATTTTTTTTGCATGAGCCAAATTACCATCATCTGCCAGATCAATATATTCATCCCTAAACGTTAAAATGGCTGATGGTTCTATCCCGATCAACGGAGTTTCTGATGATACCAGCAGGTGCAATAAGGAAATATTTTTATTTGCAACGGTTTTTGCTTTCCTTAATAAACCTTTGGACAGCCAGGTTCTTCCACTTTCAATGTGGTCAGGCATGATTACCTCATACCCCAATTTTTCCAATAATAAGATAGCTTTGATGCCTATGACAGTATCGTTATAATTCGTAAACTCGTCGCAGAAAAAATAAACTCTTTTTATTCCCACAACGGCTTTATTATTTCCAATTGCAGATTTTCGTTTTTTATACCAACTTTTTAAAGTGGTTTTATACAGTGCCGGCATCGAACGCTCTTTTGCAAAGCCGGAAAATCTTTTTATCAAATTACTGATGCCCCGGTTGGTCATCACAAAATTATATATCCCCGGTGCTATAGCTCCTATGCGTGACGATGCCGAAAAATTAGCAATCAATTTTGAGCGCAGGGGAACTCCATTTGCATCATAATAATGTTGTAAAAATTCAGCCTTCAGTTTGGCAACATCCACATTACTCGGGCATTCAGATTTGCATCCTTTACAACTTAGACAAAGGTCCATTACATCATAAATTTCTTTATGATCAAAGCGATTTAGTTTATCGGAATTGGTAAGAAATTCTCTTAAAATATTAGCTCTTGCCCTCGTTGTATCCTTCTCGTTTCGGGTAGCCATAAAGGATGGACACATAGTTCCGCCTGATAATTGGGTCTTCCGGCAATCACCGGAACCATTGCATTGCTCTGCATGTTGCAAAACATCCTGGTTATGAAATCGAAATACGGTCTTGAACACCGGTGTTTGCTGACCTGGGGTGTAGCGCAGCCAGGTATTCATAGAAGGAGTATCTACAATTTTATTCGAATTAAAAATGTTGTCAGGGTCCCAACTACGCTTTACTTCCTTCAGTAACCGGTAATTTTTTTCACCCACCATTTGAGGAATAAATTCACCGCGCAATCTCCCGTCTCCATGCTCTCCGCTGAGAGAACCATTATATTTTTTTACTAGCAATGCGATTTCTTCTGCAATGGTGCGGAACAATTGGTTGCCGGCTTTAGTTTTCAGATTGAGAATGGGCCGCAAATGTATCTCTCCTGATCCGGCATGTGCATAATGCACCGAGAATAAATTGTGTTTCTTAAGTATATCATTAAAGTCGCGGATATAAGATGGCAAATCATGAACATCAACAGCAGTATCTTCAATAACAGGAACCGCTTTATCATCACCGGGCAAATTACTTAGCAAGCCCAACCCTGCTTTACGAAGTGTCCATATTTTTTTTGTATCCTCACCAAACAATAAAGGAAAATAATAACCCAGTCCCGCAGCCCGCATATCCGCTTCTACTTTCCCGGCTATTTCAATGATCTCTTCACGGTTTGACCTGGCGAATTCAATGACTAGTATTGCCCCGGGGTCACCCTGTACAAAAAAACGATTCTTGATTTGTTCCTTATTTTCTTTTGTGCATTCAAGAATATAATGATCTATTAATTCACTGGCACTGGGTTTATATGCAAGGGCAATCAGGTTGGCCCGAAGCGATTCGTCTATCGTATTAAAATGTACACAGAGCAATCCTACTTCTCGCGGAGGAAGAGGAACTACGTTTAGTTTTATTTCAGTTGTGAAGGCCAGTGTACCTTCGGAACCTGCTAAGAGTTTACAAAAATTAAAATCAGGTTCGCCGGCAGTAAACGGCGCAGTATCTAGTAATACGTCAATTGCATATCCAGTATTTCTGCGCTCTACGGTTTTTTTAGGAAATTCTTTTCTTATCTCCTCCTGGTTTTCGTAATTGCTTAATAAGCTGCGCAATGATCTGTAAATACCTGCTTCCAAGCCCTCTCCTTCACATTTATCATGAAACTCATCAATGTTCAGCGATTTAAACACTGCTTCCGATCCGTCGCTTAGCAACACCTTAACTTCCAGCAAATGTTCCCTCACACTTCGGTATACAACGGAATTGGAACCGCAGGAATTATTGCCAACCATGCCCCCAATCATCGCCCGGTTTGCAGTAGAAGTTTCAGGTCCAAAAAAAAGACCCAGTGGCTTCAGGAACATATTCAATTCATCACGAATGACACCCGGCTGCACCCGAACCCATTTTTCTTCTGTATTCAATTCAATGATCTGCGTAAAATATTTGGATACATCAACGATGATCCCGTTTCCTACTACCTGCCCGGCCAGGGAAGTACCGGCAGTACGTGGAATAAGAGAAGTTTTTTCTTTTCTTGCAAAATGAATCAGCTTTTTAATATCATTTTCAGACCTTGGAACCGCCACCGCCAGGGGCATCTCTCTGTAAGCCGAAGCATCAGTGGCATACAAAGTTCGCATGGTACTATCATCATAAAATTCTCCGTCTAATTCACTGGCCAGCTGCTTCAATTTATCCTTCATTGATCCTCTTATTTGTTGTAATGCCCTTCAATTCTTAAAAAGGGCTAGGTTGTTTCTTAAAAGTGATGCAAATATATTAAAACAGCGTCGCCTTCCACATACAAGGCTATAAGGTTAATGATTACAAAAGTGCCTTCCGATTTCAATAGGACATATTATTTGAAAGAGCAAATCGTCCTGATGATATATCCAGAAAATATCCTATAAAGACTGCAGTTCACAAGTTGTAGTATTTTAATAAGGATCAATCAATACAAACATGAATCAAAAAACAATCGGCACTGGTGCGGCAGGCAATTGTGCTTTCATTAAAACAAAAGAAAACGGTGAAGTGAAAGTAACCCGGCTAAGTAACCAAAAGAATTTCTGGAATGTTTGTGGAAAAACGTTAAAATTAGGATTTCAAGCCGTCCCACAGTAATCCTGCAGTTTTTAAAAACAGCTAACACCGGTAACACACCGCATTTATATTCATTCCGGCGCCCACTGATGCAAAGAGAATAATATCTCCCGGCGATAATTGATGAGAGACAACCTGATCCTTTTTTACCATATCAAACAAAGTGGGTACTGTGGCTACAGAACTATTACCCAGCCAGTGTATGCTCATAGGCATTACATTTTCCAAAGGTTCTTCGCCGTATAATTTATAAAATCTCCTGATTATGCCGTCATCCATTTTTTCATTCGCCTGGTGAATGAATATTTTTTTCAGCTGATGAATTCCAACGCCGCTTTTATCAAGACAATCTTTCATAGCACCCGGTACATGTTTCATTGCGTATTCGTAAACTTTACGCCCCTTCATTTTTATATAACGGATTCGGGAATCACTACCAGGAAAATAAGACTGCCGCATATCGATATAATTGACTTCCTCCATGCTATGCGATTGTGCTACGGCTCCAAGAATACCCGGGCCATCCTTTGGCACTTCTTTATATTCTATCGTGCAGGCTCCTGCCCCATCGGAAAAGATCATGCTGTCACGATCGTACATGTCAATAACTCTTGACAAGGTTTCAGCACCGATCAATAAACATTTGCTGGCTATCCCTGCTTTACAAAATGCATCTGCCTGGATCATAGCTTGTATCCATCCCGGACAACCAAAAAGAATATCATACGCAACGCACCCGGGATTTTGAATACCCAAATCATGTTTAACCCTATTGGCAAGTGATGGAACAGCATCCGTTTGAAAAGTTTGCGTAATCACATTCCCAAAATTGTGGGCTACTATTATTTGGTCAAGAGTTTCAGGATCTATGCCACTATCCTCCACCGCTCTCCGGCCGGCAATAGAAGCAATGTCGGAAGTTTTCAGATCATCACAGATATAGCGTCGCTCTGAAATGCCTGTGATCTGCCTGAATTTTTCTACAATTTCTCCGGGAGATGAATTGATGGGTTCGCTATCATCCGTATAAAAAGAGTGGTTTGTAAAATCAGCATTAGATTGAACAGTAACAGGAATGTAAGATCCTGTTCCCGATATAACGGATCTGAACATAACCAGAATAATGTTATTTATTAAAACTTAATTGTTCCAAAGGTAATAATAAAAGGTAACAGAACATTTTGTTGGAGGAGAAAGGTATTTGTTCACAACCGGTTTGAAAATTATTGGTTATATTTTTTTAGAAAAAAACGGGGTGGTACTGCAAAAAGACTTAGGTTGACCATGGGAGCGCCGTTCAATTTATTACTGATTATTACATCTGACCTTCCCCTGGGTCCGTTGTTGAGGTTAAAGCGTAAATTTTGCCGGTAACCTCCCTCTATACCAAACCAAAACCAGTCATAAATTTCTCTTTCGTAATTAATTGTATAACGAAGTTCGGACCGAAAAAGGTGTAGCTTATTATAATCACTAAAAAAGGTACCCTTGTTATCCAACCGGTAAGAGGCTCCACCTAATTCAAGACCAGCATACCAAAAGTTTTTTTCATTTTTTGTATACCGCAGACGGAGATTAATGGGAAGCACACTCTCAATTCCCAGGTTGCAATTGAAATTTTTATTAAATGAAATAACCGGTACTACCAGTGGCACTCCAAAAGTATATCCATAGGTGAATCCGATTGCATACGAAAGATTCTCACTTTGCTTCCAGCCAATTAGGGGCGTTACTGAAAATTTCAAAAACTCCTTTTTCCCAAACTTATCTGAGCCATAATCACCATTGAGATCAAAGCTTGTTCTTAAAATAAAATATTTCTTATTCCGGGTTGGTTTCACCATGTAAAAATGGATACCTGCACTTTTCAGAGGACGATCTTCGAGATCCTTATAGAATGGATAATTCATAGGTTGGTCATCGCTGAACTGAAATTCTTCCTTTGTATATTTTAAGCCCGCAGCAATGGTAAGTGAAGATTTATGCACAATGGGAAAACGAAGCCTGAAATCGAACCTGCTGTTGCGGCTTATCCTTCCATCACTATTGCCAAAATTTCCCAATTTCCCTTTAGAATGAATTGCATAACCTTGCTGCAATTCATATTTTAGAATAACCGCTTTGGCACGTGGCAAACCGATTACAGACGGGTTGCAATATTCCTTTTCTTTAGGCCATGAAAAAATCTCCTGGGCCCGGGCATGAAAACCCGGAAAAAAGAAAGAAAATATAACCAACAGAATGGAAATGCAACATATTCTCATGGTGGATTCAATTGATATGTGTAGGCTCCAACTCAGATTCAATAGATATAAAACGAAAAAAAAGATCAAATTATTTTGACAGGGAGCCGACACCTAAAATATAAAGCATTTAAAATCATGTACAGGTTTATATCGCTTTAATATCAATTAGGGCATGCAATCTTATCTCTTAACACTCACCCCCGGGATGCTATTTTCAATGATCAAATTAAAAGAACTTTTCAGTATTTTGTTCAACTGTTTATCGTTTATTTTTTTCAGAAACAAATTTCCGAACCTCATCAGGATAAATACTGATCAAATGCGTTCTTACCCTGGCCGCGACAGGCACTTCCCTTCCGGGCAACCTCAACGTAATGGCTTTGGAAGTGCTGGCCGGCATATGGCAATCAATACAATTATTTTTAATGGAAGGACCCATTGTAGCTGTCATCTTACAAATTTTTTCGTGGCTGGCATTATGGCAATTGATACATCGCTGAGAAAACAACTTTGTATTCCCCCTTTCGTTTTCATGTGAATTATGACAACTGGAACATGTCATATTACTGCCGGTAAAACATTTGCTTGCAGAAAGTAATCCAAACTGGTTTCCATGTACGTCCACATTGTCGAAATTGGGAGTAGCACCTTTCAGATCTTTTAATACAAAAAAATCAGACAAGGCATCCCCAACAGTAAATTCAAATGAAGGTTTAATTTTTGATAAAGCGCCGCCATGGCATAATGCACAGAGGTCCAGGTTTTGTTGCCTGCTGAGTGTGGCAGGATTAATAATATTCTTTCCCTTTTTTTCTGTAGGATTTGCTGTTTGAAAATTTACATGCTCAGCGGCGGGGCCATGACATTTTTCACAGTCTACTCCAAATATGATACGGTCATGATCAAATTCTTCCGGTTCTTTTCCTGGTGGCGAAATTGTTTCAGTAAAAGTGGTATGGCATTCAAGGCAACGTGAAGTAATCAGGCGGTTCATTACAACCTTGTTGGGAAATCCCGGGCTGTTGGCCCATTGGCCAGCAGCAGTATAAAAAGTTACGGGCATTTGAAAGAGACTATTCTTTCTCCAGTACAGGAACGACTGCCCCTTTGCCCCTGAACCAGTAACGATATCAAAATGCATGGCTCGTTTTTCCTCACCGTTTTGGTATAAGACCTGGAAAAGACCGCTATCCCTTTTTTCCATTACTATTTCAGAAACCGGGCTATATGAAAATTTGTTTTTTCCTTTTTCAAAACTGCCACGGATGTACTTTTCCAGCGCCGGCTGTGAACTGAGGAAGTGCCCGGTTTGTAAATGCTTTTTGTAAATATCCTTATGGCAACCTGCACAGGCAGATGATCCGGCAAATTGGCTAAAGTTTACTTTCCTTTCATAAGCAGGTGAACCAGTCTTTTCATTTTCATCTGCCCTTATTTTTTTTCCTTGCTTACCCATACACTTTGTTAAAGCAAAGACGATGAAAATAAGAATGGAAATAGTTGTGACAATTTGTTTGTACCTGATAAAACCGTTGATGCCTGGTAACTGCACTATAACTTCAATTTAAATGTGAAACGCAAATACTTTTTGCAGGCAGAAAGATACGCAAGACGTTCCAAAGAGATCGTGCTGCATCCAGGTGTTTTAAATCATATATGTTTACAATAACCCGGAAGCACTAATGTTTTCTTCTAAGAATAATAGCCGGGTTTTTATTAAGGTCCCCTTCAAATCTCACCTGGTGTTTTTCATTTCCGTCCTGAATAACAAGTACACCGGTATTTGGAGGTATGCGTCCGAGATTTTCAGCATACATAACAAGCCGCAAAGAATCACCTTCCGCAGCATGAAAGTGAAGCGTAGTGCTAAAACTGGTTGCGCTAAGGCCCTGCCTTCCTATTATTACTTTATCATTCACCACTACGCTAACCGTGTCCCCATCAATTTCACCATTGTCGTACAAACTGAGAATAAGACTGTCCGATTGAAAATAAATATTTCTGATGATCTCAGTTTTTCGACTGGCCAAATCTGCTGCTGCAACTGGTTTTATATCAGGAACTGTTTTTTTTGGGCGGGAAACATTTGAGGCAGGAGTTTGTTTTTTTTCAACAGGAACAGATACTGCTTTAACAACCGTTTTCTCACTTTTTACCAATGCTGAGGTTTCGGGAGCAGTTCTAACTACAACAGGCTCATTTTCCTTTTTTATATCTTTTGTATTCGTAAAGGACAGGCTGCTCCATAAATTCATGCTATTTAACCGGGCAGCCAGTTTTGATTCAGTATTATTTTTTACTTTCTGCAAACGAATAGTCCCTTTATAGGATGATCGGTCAAGCGACCGGGTAAAAAATGATCCAGCCAGGATAATGAATGTATCCTCCTTTTCAAAAGAAAGGTTACCAAAAAGGGTAACACGCTTTGATGCGGTTGTATAATCATTATAAACCAGGTCATCATCTTCTATGATTAAATTTTCTTTCCTGGTTTTTATTTTCATTGATTTAACTCCGGTATTCTCTTTACCATCCATGCTAAAAATGGTTAATGAATAACCGGAAAGTTTACCATCGATTTCGCTGACCGCCAGTTCATAGGGTAATGGACTGCCGGTAGTGTACAAAAAGCCCGTCCAGATTCCTGTAAAAGCCTGGGCAAAGACCTGCAATGGTAATATGATCAATAATAATATTTTATTCATGTTGCAGAACAATCAAACAGAAATGTTGCCTCAATAAACAAAACGATACCGGGTCTTAAATTAAAGAAAATACCAATAGTAAATGATTTATCTGCAAACCGAAACAATGAAGGAGTATAGCAGGGATATAAAGTAATTAGGTATCCGGGTAATGGAGATCAGTATCCTATTGGGCATAAAAACTTTCCGCTGAAATCACATTAAGCTTTTTATCAAGGTAAAAAGAAAAAAGATAAGGTTTGGCGACGGCAATTTTTTTATCTGCAACAAATTGAGTGTCTATGATCTGAAACTTGTGGTTAATAGACCAGGCAATTTCGGAACGGTCCTGTTTTAGAGGCTTTAGTGAGGAGTAAGAAACTGGTTGATAATTGATGTCTTTAAATAACTTTGAAATGATGTATTCCTGTACATTTTCCCTGGCCAGTTCGTTGGCCGACCTGTTGATTTGTGCCGGTGAAATAAAAGGAACTAAAAAGAATAAAAGAAGGCTGAAACGCATAGCAATAATTTTATGTTTTTACGACCTCAGAAAAATTACCTGCTGCGAAGGAATAAAGCTAATCAACAATTAAAAAGACTCTCCACATAAAAGGATGAATGGTCATATTGGTTTATATAATGCCCGGTCATCATCCCTTACCGGGAAGTTCGGGTATGACGGGAATTTGACATTAATTTTCAGTAACCAATATTGCGACAGGTGTATTAATTAATTATTAAGAACACCAATAAAAAAAATATTCTTCTTATTTACAATAACCTGTAATTTTAGAGCCTTCATCCGGTTTCTATTAACAACACTTGTAAAGGGATAAAAAACTAATAAATAAATTTTAAACAACTGATTGCTATGTCAAAAATTAAAGTTGGTGTAGTGGGAACGGGTTTTATCGGTCCCGCTCATATCGAAGCACTAAGAAGATTGCCAAATATAGAAGTGACGGCACTTTGTGAAGCCACTATAGAACTTGCCAATTCAAAAGCAACACAATTAGGAATAGAAAGGGCTTGCACCTTTGAACAGTTATTAGAAATGGATGACATAGTTTGTATTCATATCTGCACACCGAATTTCCTTCACTACCCGCAGTCAAAAGCCGCTTTGCTGGCAGGTAAACATGTTGTGTGCGAAAAGCCTCTGGCCAAGGATCTTCACGAAGCTGAAGAACTGGTTGCCCTTGCAAAAAAGACCGGTTTGGTTAATGCTGTTCATTTTAATCTGCGATATTATCCCCTGGTACGCCAAATGAAAACCATGCGTGAAAAAGGCGACCTGGGCGACATATATTCTATTATCGGTTCTTATTTGCAGGACTGGTTGTTTTATGAAACTGATTATAACTGGAGATTAGAGCCTGATAAATCCGGCGACTCCAGAGCTATCGCAGATATCGGATCCCATTTAATGGATATAATAGAATATATAACCGGTTTAAAAACTATCGAAGTATTAGCAGATTTTAATACGATCCATAAGACAAGAAAAAAGCCTTTGAAACCATTGGAAACGTATTCCGCAAAAACACTGCAGCCCGAAGACTATGCAGATGTTCCCATCACCACGGAGGATCATGCCAATGTTTTATTGCGTTTTGATAACGGAAACCGCGGATCAATTACCGTATCACAGGTTTCTGCAGGACGTAAAAATCAATTAAAACTGGAATTATCCGGCTCTAAAAAAACATTTGCCTGGAACTCAGAAGCTCCTAATCATGTTTGGATAGGCAACCGCAATGGCTATAATGAATCCATTATGCGTGATCCATCCTTAGCCTACCCTGAAGCAAGCGCTATTATGACTTTTCCAGGAGGACATAACGAGGGATTCCCCGATACATCCAAACAGTTATTTAAAGAAGTTTACACGGCAGTGGCAAATGGAAAGCAACCGGAGAAAGCCCCATATCCTACGTTTGCGGATGGCTACCGGGAACTTTTAATCTGTGAAAGGATTTTAGAGAGCAATAAAAAACAATCATGGGTAAAAGTGTAATAAACCTTTGCAAAGACTTTCTCTATTTCAGAATGACAGAAACTCTTTTCAATTTACAGAAATTTTAAAACAGCTAAAATGGAAGAAAAATTTAACGAAGCCACCCGCAATCGTCCACAGGGAGAAAGACCAATTGATTCCCCGTTATTGCTCATCAATTTACCAGCACTTATAACACAAATTAAAACGGAAGATGCATGGAATAAAAATGACCGTAATGCCATTACTGTTTTTAAAACAGGAGGATTGAATATTGTCCTGGTGGCGCTCCATGCTCATGCAGAAATGAAAACTCATACTGCCCAGGGTACCATCTCCATTAATGTATTGGAAGGTTCCATTAAATTTAATACTCCGGATGAATCTCTTGAAATTACAAAGGGTAAACTATTAACATTGCATGCTGGCATACCACATAG
Source organism: Chitinophagaceae bacterium (assembly GCA_051306075.1). Lineage (GTDB taxonomy): Bacteria > Bacteroidota > Bacteroidia > Chitinophagales > Chitinophagaceae > Terrimonas_B. The sequence continues at coordinate 6,341 of JBPPMM010000489.1, read as the reverse complement.
TGTACTGGCCATTGAAGATGCGGTCTTTTTACTATCGATATCTGGCTAATATTTCCATGCCTTTAATTGAAACGTAGTAGTCTCATTGAAATGCTGCCAGGTTTTGTAATTTATGATTATGAGGACTGGACAAATACTTATGCCTGAAATAAATTATTAGAAATTGATCCCGGCTTTCAATCCCCAGAAGCTATATGTTTCAGAAGCCTTCCATGTTTCATATTTCGCAAGGACATCGATACCGAGCAGTCGTACACCAATACCCGGTGAAAAAATAAACGCAGATTGATCACCTCCTGTAAACTTTGCTACACCACTCTCTAGTTTAACATATAATGCAGGTACAATCCGATATTTAATTCCGGCCCTTACAGGCAAGGCATTGATAGAAGGCATTTCTATAGTTTCATTTGACTTAACCAGGCTTTTACCTCCAAAATGCATAAACCCCAAAGATCCTGTAACGCCGATCTTACCCAAACGGATATCAGCTCCAAATCCGGCACCATATCCGTTCTTATTATTTTCCTGAAAATGGCTAGTTGGCCATCCTGCTTCTACATAAGGACCCACGCTAAACCCCTTTAGTTGGGTAAAACCCGGTAACGACATCCATACCAGGATCAATAAACCAAAAAAAAATTTCATTTATTGCAAGTTTGTGGTGATGTGTCAAATTTCCTGCCACAGCATTCCTCCTGATGCAAAATTGCTGTTAACCATTGCAAAGAATATAAGAATTCTTTAAATCTTATTGGCATATTTTCTGAACAATAGAACACAATATGAATACCTTAAAATTTATTTTCGCATTTTTCCTTATAAGTCTTCAGGCCCTCCCTTTAATGGCACAGGAAAGGGAAAAACATTTAACCAAAGATTTGTTGGAATCCAAAAAATATGTTTTCAGCGCTGAGTCAGTCAATCCTCAAAGAGGCAGTGTGCAATATTTAACTTCCGGATACGACCTGGTAATTAAAGGCGATACAGTTGTTGCCTCTCTGCCTTTTTTTGGCCGGGCTTATTCTGCCCCGATTAGTACTGATGAAGCTGGTATTAAATTTATTTCCACTGAATTTGAATATGCGGTTGTGAAAAGAAAGAAGAATAGATGGGAAATAAGGATTAAACCAAAGGATACACCCGAGGTGCAGGAATTGTTTCTAACGATTTTTAATAACAATAAAGCCTCTTTGCGTATTAACAGTGTACGTCGTGAAAGTATCTCATACAACGGTTTTATAAAGGAAGGAAAGCAAAGAGATAAAAAAGCAATTTAGCTTAATGAATACAAAGAGTCGTGCAGAAGATGCGATACCTTCTTTTGAAAATTATTTTGGCGGACAAATAAAAAGTCGAAGAGCTTGCTCCACGACTTTCTATATAATTTCGATAGATAATTATTTGATAACTCCGCAGCCTATCCTGGTTCCGGCATCACCTGTGGGTTGGGTTTTGAAATCATCAACTCCGCCATGAACAATGATTGCTTTGTTCAAAATGTTTTTATCATGCTTGCCGCCTAGTGTCCAGAGGTCAGTCTCCAACTTAATAGTTCCTTTCCCTTTTGAATCCAGCTTTACATTACCAATATCACCAGAGTGGAAACTACCTGAACCCCATTTCCCGTGTTCGGCATTCGTAGGATTCCAATGGCCATGAGCCATATTGCCCATATCGCTACAATCCCCATGCTCATGTATATGCACGGCAACGCTTTTGCCTGCCTTGGCGACCACTGTAATATCAAGCATCATTTTCACCTTACCATCAGAGGCATTTTCAAATTTTACTGTCCCGCTAACCGCTGTGTCGGGATAGGTGCCTGAAAGTACCGCCTCGGCACGGTCTGCCATAGGTTGCGATGCAGTATCGGGTGCCATATTCATATTATTGTGAATGGTATCAGTTTTTGACACCTCTAAGCTGTCAGTTGTGGTTGTTTCGCTGGTTTTATTCTCATCGTTACAGGACCAGGCAAAAATGGAAACAACCAGTATCCATATTGAAATCCTGAACAGAAATGATTCTTTCATAAAAAAAGATTTTGGTTTACAAAAATATATCAATCTATACTTTACAAAAACCTTACCCCCTTTTCATACATCTGAAATAAGAGATCAAAGTCTTGAAAACGGGTAGTTTTATCTACAATAAACAAGAAAAAAGAATATATAAGTCGATTATTTATAGTTCCTCATTTATTTCAGGATATTAAAATTAGCAAGATTAGAATCAGTTTGCCTGATTTAATATTTGGTAGGTAAACCAGAAATGAAAATATAATTGATACCGTAAGTCTTTGGGAAATTGAAAATTCCTTTTTAAAAATACCAGGCACCAAAATCAAAACTGGTTCAATTAATGATTACATTATATCTTCGCCCTCCTTAAGAACGGTAAAATCATTTATGGCATTCCTCGAAAAGCAACTTATTGTAAAAAAATCAACTATCCCTGACTCCGGAAAAGGTTTATTCACAACACAATTTATAAAGAAAGGAACACGCATAATCGAGTATAAAGGAAGAATAACTACCTGGAAAGATGTAAAGCATAATGACGGAGCCAACGGGTATATTTATTATGTGACCCGTAACCATGTAATTGATGCGCATACCTACAGGATGTCACTTGCCCGCTACGCTAATGATGCCCGTGGATTAAAGAAAATAACCGGTATTTCCAATAACGCCATTTACGTGCAGGAAGACCGGCGTGTTTTCATAGAAGCCTCCAAAGATATTCCGGCACATTCTGAAATACTGGTAGCCTATGGCAAAGAATACTGGGAGGCAATCCGGTACAATAAAAAGTTAGAAATCCAGAAAAAAACCAGATCTGGCTTAAATGGAAAACACTCTATTCCGGTAAAGGAGATCCGTTGATTATTTTCGTATCTTTACAATAAAAAAATCCGTTTAATATGTCGTTGCTAAATCAGAAAAATAATAAAGACAAAAAAAAGGAAAGTAAAAAGGCCGCCTCTGCTTCTAAGGGCGGATCTAAATTTATTCAAAAACCCAAATCAACAGGTTTTGTAGCCAAGCAGGCTAATACCGGCTCACAACGGGGTAGTTGATTTAAGAACGGTTTAGTTTTTCCAATTAGAAATATGACTAAAGAGGAATTGCTGAAAGAGCTGGCTGCAGAAACTTATGTAGCTTTAAAACCTTCGGCTATTCACGGCATAGGCGTTTTTGCAATTACCGATATTTCACGCGGCTGCAGGAATCTTTTTTCCATGAATAAGGACAATTGGATAAAATTACCGATTACAGACGTTGAAAAATTACCAGACCACTCCAGGGATTTAATAGAAACTTATTGTCTTTACGATAAAGAAAATTATTTTGTACCCGACTATGGCTTCAAGGTAATGGACCTGGTCAATTACCTTAATCATTCTTCATCCCCGAATATAATTTCAGTAAATGATGGTGAATATTTTGAAGCCATGACTGATATCCCTGCCGGAACTGAATTGCTAATTAATTATGGAGACATTGCAGATGTGGAAGGATATGAATAAATGAATACAGGAAAAATAAAAGCCATCTGCATATTTAATTTTATCTCTATTGAGTGTGAAAAGATCAATTGGGTGAAATTGATTCCAGGAAACCAGGATTAAACTTTATCGCTTTAAAAATTTCCCTTTCAAAAGTTTATCCATCACTATATCTTTCAAATTCCGGCTGATGGGAATATCATGTGTACCTATCCGGATGCTATTTCCTTCTATACTTTCAATTTTATCTGCCGATATAATAAATGACTTATGAGTTTTAATAAATTGATCAGCCGGCAGGTATTCCTCCACCGATTTAAATGTGAGATAGGTAACATATTTTTTCTGAGCAGTATGAATAACTACATAGTTCTGTAATGCTTCTGCAAATAAAATTTTATCAAAAAATATTTTTACCAGTTTATTGTCGGCCTTTATAAAGAAAAAGCCATGCGCATCTTCTGACTGATTTATAGAATTCTTTTCCCTGATCTCATAATATTCCCTGGCTTTCAAAGCCGCTTTGAAAAAGCGATCAAATGAAATGGGTTTAACGAGGTAATCCAGGGCATTCAATTCAAACCCATCCAGGGCATATTGTGGATATGCTGTTGTAAAAATGACAGGCGGGGCATTTTTAAGAGTTTTTAAAAAATCAATCCCATTTATCTTCGGCATCTGGATATCTAAAAATAGTAATCCGGCTTCCCCATTGTTTATTAATTCAGCAGCCTTTAGAGGATTATCAAATTCCCCTTTCAACTCAAGAAAATCTATATCGGAGATATATTCCCTAAGACCTTTTTTGGCCAGTGGTTCATCGTCTATAATAATACAATTGATCTTCATTACGATTGATTATAAAAGCAGTACATTTTTTTGATGTGTTAATCGATCTTCAATTTTAAGCAGACTTTATAAATATCATTTTCATCAAAAATCGTTAACTCATGGCGGCCCGGATACAATAATTCTAATCGTCGCTTTACATTATTCAAACCAATACCGCTAAAACGATCAGTCGACTTTTCCTTATCGCAAGAATTTTCCGCTGAAAAAATAAACTGGCCATTAGTCCGATTCAGTTCAAGCCGCACAAAATTAGTTTTCTCATTAAATGATGATACATGTTTAAACGCATTCTCAACAAATGGGATCAAAAGCAATGGCTCGAGCAAAAAACCATTTACCTGCGGAGAATAATTAAAAGAAACTGAATAATGCTCATCTTTTCTTAGCTTTTGAAGGTCTACATAATCTTTCAGGTAGCTGATCTCCCTTTCTACAGGAATCCTGTCACCGTTTATTTCGTAAAGCTGGTATCGAAGCATATCAGAAAATTTATGCAGTGATTCCCTGGCCTCCCGGTTATTTTTATCTATAAGGAAATAAACTGAATTGAGTGAATTAAATAAAAAATGCGGATTGATCTGTGATTTCAAAAAATTCAATTCCGCTTCCGCCTTTTCTTTCGCAGTTTCCGCCATGCGTTGTTGCAGACGGGTAAAATCTATCATTACTTTAACCGCGGCACCGGCTATTACCAGGAAAAAATGCGGAATTACATTATCATAAATTCTTCTTTTAAGGTCGCCGGAAAAACTATATAATTGCGGACTATCCATAATCCGCCCCAGGATGTTCATCTTAAGAACACTGCTGCTCACAACCAGAAGAAAAAAGGCAAGTACAAAAGCGGCATATTTTTTTTTATAGAATAACCGCGGTAACAAAATATAGTTGGTAATATAAATCATCAGCGCCAGGTCGATTACTTTTATCAGTGTAATTCGAAACGCCCTCCCGGGTACTGTATAATCCTCATAGCGCAAGAAATACCAGAAACCGAATACCAGCATCCAGAAAAAGAGATGATGCAGCTTATACTTTATCAGGCCCTGGTTTTGCATATTACAAATTAAAATTACACTTTCCCTATGGTAAAAAACATTACACCAAATGACTGCCATCCGGGATGAAAAGTAAACATTCCTTTCATCAGGCCTGGGTTCCCGTTGGTGTAAAGTATTTTAAACAAGCATCCTTTTTCAGGAGATTTAATCAAATAAAAAATATGAAACCGATAATTATCCTCTTATTTATTTGCAATATGTCGGTGGCGGGTTGTTCTCAAAAAGCGGGATCCGGGAATACTACGCAAGGGAATATAATTTCCGTAGGAGGAGCTTGTGAAGGATGCGAAGCCATTTACGAATGCCCTGTGTCATTTGAGGTGTTGAATAACACAGATACTTTGCCGGACTTTAATGAGCCCGGTCCTAAAATTGAAATAAGCGGAATGGTGTATGGGCAAGATGGTAAAACACCGGCTCCAGATATAGTATTATATGTTTACCATACCGACCAAAAAGGCATTTATCCAAAGAAAGGAAATGAAACGGGATGGGCGAAAAGACATGGATATTTACGGGGTTGGATAAAAACAGATAAAAATGGATTCTATAAATTTTATACTTTGGTTCCCGCATCTTATCCTGATAGTAAAAACCCAAAACATATTCACGTCACCGTTAAGGAAGATGGTAAAACTGAATACTGGATTGATGAATATTTATTTGAAGGTGACCCTTACCTGCAGTATGAAAATTCAAACCGTCCGCCACGTGGAGGTAGTGGAATTTTAAAGCCCGTTACGGAGGGTGGAATGCTGAAGGCTACCCGAAACATCATTTTAGGATTAAATGTACCTGGCTACCCAAAAGCTGATGGTTAAGAGAATTAAAATGGTGGAGAGAATATGAAGAAAGTTATCCTTCTTTTTTGTATGGCAGTATGCATTATAATAATTGAGCAGGGCAGATAATTTTTT
>JBPPMM010000048.1:0-2057 GCA_051306075.1 Chitinophagaceae bacterium | reverse complement strand
CTTCGCAATCCTTTCCGGTGGAGTTTTGACCGGAGTACGGGCGACATTTGGATAGGTGATGTTGGGGAAAGTTTGAAGGAAGAAATAAATTACAGACCCCTGGGGGCTTGGGGAGCCAATTACGGATGGGTATGTAAAGAAGGAACGGATGTAAACAGTTCAGGTCCCGGATTTGCAGATTGTGATACCGTAAAAGTCGTGGCTGTGCGGCCTGTTTTTGAATATGATAATCCTGGAGAGGGCCGGTCCGTCATTGGAGGATATGTTTACAGAGGTTCCGAATTCCCGGATCTGCAGGGATATTACCTGGCTACAGATTTCTTTTCCGGAAATCTTTGGTTAATAAAGAAAGCCGGTGCAAGCTGGGATATTTCAAAAAAAGCAGGAATGCCTACCCGTATTTCATCCATCAGCGAAGCCGACAATGGCGCCTTGTACGCCGTGTCTTTTGCAGGCAACACAATTTTTAAGATCGTAACCCCGGTAGTTACTCCATTACATCTTATTAATTTTTCAGCCCTGGCTATGGATGGCTACAATGAAATAAAATGGATAACAGCTGCTGAAGAAAATATGGATAAATACACCGTTGAATACAGCACCGATGGAATCAATTATTTGCCCGCCGGGGAAATAGCATCTATAAATAATAATAGCCGGAATGTTTACTCTTATCGCCATATAAATATTAATACAACAAATATCTATTACAGGCTACAAATGGTAGAATTGAACGGAACCTACAAGTATTCACCTGTAATAAGAATAGGAGCCGATGTAAAAAGGGAATTAAAAATATATCCTACTTCTATTTCCAATGGTATATTAAATATCGTTTCCGGACAGCCGGTTGAGCGGGTTACCGTTATTGGGTTAAATGGCGTTCAGTTAATGTCGAAAGAAATGAATGGCTCAACCGGGTATTTTAATTTATCGTTACCCACTTTACAAAAGGGCCTTTATATTGTAAGGGTATCCGGTAAATATTTTCAGCATACAGAAAAGATTATTATTCAATAAAGCCCCTTAATAATCCCGGTTTGTTATAATTCAAGCCGGGATTTTCCAGTCTAACGGGTAAACTTTCCAGACACGGATATTCCTTTCAACAGGTACACAAAATATTCCTGATTTGCTTAATTATAAACAGGACCGGTATACTTTGTGTGATGGGAATAAAAAACCTGCAATCCTGAGAGCAAAGGGTAGTGTCTGATTATTATTGCCTATTTCGTAAATTCAGGTATGCAAGCTATCTACCTTAAACCATTGCGTCACCGGGAGCAGGAATGCATAGGTATTTTTCACGCCCACCATGTCCAAATAAATTCTATTATAAAAAAGATTCCCCAGGTAAAATGGAGCCAGACTAACAGGTGCTGGTATGTACCCCTAAGCAGGCCCAACTATAACAACCTGCAAAAAAAGCTAAAGGACATAGCCATTCTTTATACTGAAGAATTAAAAGAATATCTTGTAAAAAGAAAATCGGTACAAAACATTCAGAAAAAGAGTGGTCAGAAGGCAACCAAAATTCCTAATAATACTTCGCTGCTCTCCGTAACATCCGATAACCTTGAGCAGGTAGAGTTGATGGTAAAAACTTTGAATTTAAAAGCATACAGCGCCAATACCATCAGGCTGTATAAGGATGAGATGATGACGTTGATAAAACTCCTGGGAAACAGACCGGTACAAAAACTGGAAGCCCGCCATGTTAAGTCATATATTTTATGGCAGTTAAAAGTGAAGAAATTATCTGAATCCAAGGCGCATTCCACTTTAAATGCGTTGAAATTCTATTTTGAGCAGGTGCTTTACAAACCCAAAATATTTTTGGAAATACCCCGGCCAAAAAAACCTATAAAACTGCCGACGGTTCACTCCCAGCAACAAATAATAAAGCTTATAACTGTTACGCAAAATTTGAAGCATCAAACCATGCTGATGACCGGATATTCAGCCGGGTTAAGGATTAGCGAAATAGTTTCCCTGAAAATAAAAGACATCGATTCCGACAGAATGCTTATTTACATCAGGCAGGCTAAGGGGAAAAA
>JBPPMM010000483.1:0-18828 GCA_051306075.1 Chitinophagaceae bacterium | reverse complement strand
AGAAATCAGCTAAAAAGGCGGCGTCGAAAAAAGCCTTGAGAAGAGCAAGAACTGCCCCTAAAAAGGTTGCGAAAAAAGCCGCACCAAAGAAATCAGCTAAAAAGGCGGCACCGAAAAAGGCAGCACTAAATAAACCTGCTGCTAAAAAATCTTCCTCCCCTGCAAGGAGAAGAACAACATCAAAAAAACCGCCAGTTACCTCACCTGCACCGAAACCAGCCCCGGTTGAAGAACCAATGCCAGTGCAAGCTGAAATTAGCGATATGCCTTCAGAAAATTCTTCGAACGAGAACGGAACACAGTAATACTCATTTTCTCATTCTATCATATTCTTGAACCGCCCCATATTCCGGGCGGTTTTTTTTGCAAGCACAGGAGAACTCAATTTAAATCAAAAAGCCATCCCAATAAAATGAGATGGCCTTAAGGATAAATGTGCTTGTATCTTTTACACTCTGAAATGAGCAAAAGCTTTATTTGCTTCTGCCATCCGGTGTGTATCTTCTTTTTTCTTAAATGCAGCGCCTTCTCCTTTACTTGCAGCAACTATTTCTCCGGCTAATTTGTCAGCCATGCTACGACCATTTCTCTCACGGCTATAACGAATAAGCCACTTAATGCTTAATGAAACTTTCCTGTCCTGCCGAACTTCGGATGGTATCTGGAAGGTGGCACCTCCTATACGCCGACTGCGAACTTCTACACCAGGAGTTACATTTGCCAGGGCTTTTTTCCAAACCTCGTAACCATCGTCATTGGTTTGCTTTGCCACTTTATCCAATGCATCATAGAAAATACTATATGCTCCGCTTTTTTTACCTTCCCACATCAGGTTGTTTACAAAACGGGTAACCAGCTTGTCATTAAATTTAGGATCGGGTGCTAATGGGAGTTTTTTTGCTTGTGCTTTGCGCATATCTGAAAATTGTAATTCCTTTTAACTTTAATTTTTTAGAACCAGTTTATTTTTTTGCTTTCTCCTTCTTGGTTCCATATTTCGAGCGACTTTGTTTCCGATCCTTTACTCCGGCCGTATCCAGGGATCCCCGAACGATGTGATAACGAACACCCGGCAAATCTTTAACACGACCACCACGGATCAATACAATCGAGTGCTCCTGCAAATTATGCCCTTCACCAGGTATATACGCAATAACCTCAATTTTATTCGTTAAGCGAACTTTGGCCACTTTACGAAGCGCAGAGTTCGGCTTTTTGGGAGTGGTAGTATACACACGAGTACATACGCCACGTCGCTGCGGACACTGATCAAGGGCTCTTGATTTACTCTTCGCCCTGATGATTTCTCTTCCTTTTCTTACTAATTGTTGAATAGTAGGCATTATGAACCTTTATTTTTGGGAGGGCAAAGGTAAAGGCATGAAGATTAAATACCAAAAAATCATTGTTTTATTTATAAACCGTTTAACCAACTTCCTTGCGAACTTAATGCTTGTAATTCTTATCAATAATAAGTCAAACAGTTGCCCGGACTAATTCTTTACAAGCTAATCCTTTAGACTTTCCACATCCAACCATGCTTATCATCAATTCTACCTTCCCGTACACCTGTCAGCCATTTTTTTACCGCCCCGGACACTTTATAATCTTCAACATCGAAATTCATAGCAAATCCCTTATAGTTCAATTCCTTTATAGGCGCAATCACGGCTGCTGTGCCGGTTCCAAACACTTCTGAAATGGTTCCATCATTATATGAACCAAGAATTTCATCAATACTGATTTTTCTCTCTTCAACTTTTATTCCCATATCATTTAAAACCTGAATGACGCTATTCCTGGTTACGCCTTCAAGTATTGTACCTTCTTCAAGAGATGGTGTAACTGCTATATTCTTAATAATGAAAAATACATTCATCATCCCCACCTCCTGCAACCATTTGTGTTCGGTCGAATCGGTCCACAACACCTGATCAAATCCTTTTTCCCTCGCAATAGTTGCAGCCAGCATGCTACCGCCATAATTCCCGGCATTTTTGGAAAAGCCCACTCCCCCGGGAGCTGCCCGGGTATATTTTTCTTCTACTGATATTTTCATAGGGTCTGCAAAATAAGGACCCGTTGGACTCAAAATTATTAAGAACTTATAAGTTTCAGATGGCCTTACTCCAAGCATAGCATCTGTTGAAAACATAAAGGGCCGAATGTATAAGGAATGATCTTCTTTAGCGGGAATCCAATTTTTGTCAATTGCAATAAGATGCCGAAGGCCTTCCAGAAATATTTCCTCAGGTATTGCAGGCATATTCATTCTTCTGGCAGACCTGTTAAACCTATTAAAATTATCTATAGGCCGGAATACAAAAGCGTCATCATTTTTGTCTTTATATGCCTTTATACCCTCAAAAATAGCCTGCCCATAATGGAGAGCTGCCATTGACGGCTCTAATAACAATGGCTGATATGGTTTTATCTCAATGCGGGTCCATTCTCCGTTTTCGTAATCAGCTTCAAGCATATGATCAGTAAAAAATCTTCCGAAGGGTATATTTTCAAGATTAATGTCCTGCAATTTGCTTCTTTCTGTTCTTTGGATTGAAATATCCGGGGCCTCTGTCATATTAGTTTATTTTTGAGCCATCAAAGAAACGAAAAAAAGCTAACACTCATTTGTAATCCATAGCGCTTTATGAGTCTAAATAAATTGAAATTGTCTCCTTCCCTTGTGGCTGCCCTTTATTCAGATGTCCTTATTGATATTACCAAAGCCGAAGAACTCGTGGAAGCAATCCCTGCTAAACAATTAACCGCTGAAATAATTACTGACCCGAAACTGGAACAAGAACATGGGTGGAAGTGGCTCGGAAATAATCAAAAAGGTATCCTCGTCATTGTAAATTATAATACGGCTATTCATTTACCAGATGAAGAATTTGATTTTTTGACCAATTTGCTCTCAGCTTGTAAGCTTAGCCTGGGGGACGTGGCTATTTTAAATAAAGAAAATTACATCGAAACAGATTATAAAAATGTTCTTGCCCACTTTAGTAGCAGGGTTGTGCTTTTGTTTGGAGTTGATCCTATTGAATTCGGATTGCCTGTTAGTTTTCCATTTTTCCAGGTTCAAAATGTAGCGAATTGCATCTTTTTATATGCACCTGCACTTAAAGAGATTCGGTACGACAACTTATTAAAAAGCAAATTGTGGGTGAGCCTTCGTAATATTTTCAAAATTTAATCCCCCATACATAAATCAATAAAGTCCACTGCAATTAAAAACCTTAAAAAGTCTCCTTATCTTGTCACGATGAAACTCATTTTTGCCACCAATAATTTGAATAAGATAGAAGAAATAAGACAAATTATTGGTGAATCATTTCAGTTGATTACGCTGAAAGAAGCCGGAATATTTACAGAAATTCCTGAACCACATAGTACGCTGGAACAAAATGCTTCAGAAAAATCTTTTGCCATTTATAAAATGACAAATACCAACTGTTTTAGTGAAGACACAGGACTTGAGGTAACAGCACTGCATGGCGAGCCGGGAGTAAAAAGTGCAAGATATACCGGAGATGAAAGGTCATTTGAAAAGAATATGGATAAATTATTAGATAAATTAAAGAATACACAAGAAAGGACGGCGCAATTTAAGACTGTCATATCATTAATACTTGGAGGAAGTGAGGTCAAATTTACCGGCATATGCAAAGGAAAGATTACCCGGGAAAAAAAAGGATTTAATGGTTTTGGGTACGATCCAATCTTTCTTCCGGATGGAAGTGACAAAACCTTTGGCGAAATGTCAATTGAAGAAAAAGGGGTATATAGTCATCGAACTAAGGCAACGATGAAACTGGTAGCATTTTTGACGAATAGTAAACAGATTAAACAAATTCCTGAATCAAAATATTAAAATTGAATCCCCTAAGCAACCTAAACATTTCAGAAAGCGACTTAATCAAAGGGTGCATTGAAGACGACCGACGTATGCAGGAAGAATTATACCGCCGATTTTCACCCCGTATGTATGCAGTTTGTCTCCGATATGCAGGAAATGCTGAAGAAGCTGAAGATATTTTGCAAGATGGATTTATCAAGATATTTAATAAACTTAGCAGTTTTAGAAAAGAGGGGTCGTTTGAAGGTTGGATCAGAAGGGTATTTGTCAATACGGCGATAGAGCATTTCAGGCGAAAGCGATACCTGCAGCCTGTAACCGAAAAAGAAGAGAATACACTTGAAGGAAATTACCTTTCCGTATTGGATAACCTGGCTGAAAGAGACATTTTAGCATTGGTGCAGCAATTATCACCCGGATACAGAACCGTGTTTAACATGTATGTAGTAGAAGGATACACTCACAAGGAAATTGGCGAAATGCTGGGTATAAGCGAAGGCACAAGCAAATCCCAACTTAGCCGGGCCAAAGTGATATTACAGCAAATGGTAAAAAATTTTATTGAGGAAAAAGAAATGGAAGACAGATCATGAATAGCCTGCAAAATAAATTGTATAACCAAGAAGTAACTCCACCGGAGAATACATGGAAAAATATTGCCGCGGCTCTTGATAATCCTGAATCCAAAACCGAATTTTCTTTTCTGTTATATAATATTGAAATCAACCCCCCAGTGAATACCTGGGAAAAAATTATTTCCAGGCTGGATAAGAACCAGGTTAAAAATGAATTTCAGTTACGATTAAATAATATGGAAATAGTTCCGCCGGCGCCGGTGTGGGAAAAAATCTCAGCACTATTAGATTCGAAAAACGTTTTTGCTCAAACCCAGGTCAGGAAGATCAGACCGTTTTTCCGTTATGCAGCAGCGGCCATTTTTCTCGGGGCGGTTGCTTTTGGCATTATTAAAATTACAGAAGACAAAGAACAGCCTCATAATACAGTAGCCAAAGAAAATATAAACAAGGATAGCAGCCTGTCAGAAAATAACAATAATAACAACCCATTAGCAGCACAAATACCTGAAGCAAGCTCCGGTAAGGATTATGCCATAACAATTACTAAAAATAAACCTGTGTATGCCAGTATGGATCGTCCTGAGAAAAGTATCATACGGGCTATTCGTTCGTCAATGGTTACGAATATTAATGAAATTGTTTCAGAAAATGATCTTTCGCAGTCTATTTATGCGTATGCAGATCATATTCCAAATATAGCGGACAGATATGTTATGCTAATGACACCAGATGGAAACATCATCCGGATGTCAAAAAAATGGAGTGATCTGCTCTGCTGTGTTTCCGGAGTTGAACAAGATGCTGATTGCAAGAATCAATTAAAAAAATGGCAGGAAAAAATAGCAACTTCCTCATTGGCTCCTTCACCAGGAAACTTTATGGATATCCTTGGCCTTGTTAATTCTCTAAATGAGAACAACGAGCTTTAGCAGGCTACTTTCATTAATTTTATTGCAAAACCTTTACAATGGCCAGGATAAAGATTGAGTTGCCCGCATCCTTTTCTTTTTCTGCATCCATCCCCGTTCGTATCACAGACATAAACTATGGCAATCATGTTGGCAACGATGCTATATTAGCTCTAATCCATGAGGCAAGAATGCAATTCCTCGGGAATATTGGATTTACTGAAATGGAATTCTCTGGTGTCGGATTAATAATGGCAGATGCAGGCGTAGAATTTAAAAATGAATTGTATTACGGAGATATTGTTACCATTTCTATTTCCTGCCAGAATTTAAGTAAAGTAAGTTTTGATTTATTTTACAGGCTTGAAAAAACCATCCGGCTGGATCACGGTAAAGATGCGCAACAGAACTTGAATGAAAAAAAAATATTGATAGCTGCTGCAAAAACCGGAATGGTTTGTTATGATTATAAAAGAAAAAAAATTGTGGCCATTCCAATTGAAGCAATTGGGAAATTATCGGGACATTAAGATGACGATATCTTCTTTACAAAACATGACTCCCTCTCCAAACTACTGATTCCAAATTTTCCAGCTCTCTTCAGCTTGTAAAACAAGCATCTCGTAACCATTTTTGATGTCAGCACCCTGCTCCTCACCTTTTTGCAGAAATAAGGTTTTGGCAGGATTATATATTAAATCAAAAAGATAATGCTTAGAAGTTAATGCCTGATATGGAATTTGCGGTGCTTCAATAATATTGGGATGCATTCCCAGTGGCGAAGTATTAATAATTAAGTAATATTCCTTCATTACTTCTTCCGTCAGTTGCTCATAGGAAAAACTTTTTGCTGAGGGTTTGCGGGATACATATTTATATAAAATTCCCAAATGTCTTAAAGAATACTCAACAGCTTTTGCTGCACCGCCTGTACCTAGTATCAAAGCCTTTGTATGATGAGATTTTAATTTTTCTTTCAATGATAATTCAAAAGCAGGTGCGTCAGTATTATAACCAATGAGTTTTCCGTTCTTTATGTTTATGCAGTTACAAGCTTTGATCTTTTTGACCAATTCAGTCTTGTCATCAAGAAAAGAAATGACCAATTCTTTGTATGGAATAGTCACATTTAGGCCCCTGAGTTGAGGATTGGCTTTAATGATATTAACCAGTTCATCAATTGATGGAATTGAAAACGTATCATACCTGCATTCCGATAAGTTTTCTTTCTCAAATTTTTCAGTAAAAAATTTTTTTGAAAAAGAATGTGTCAAAGGATATCCAATTAATCCATATTGTTTCATCAGGATTCTTTTTTGTCCAAAAAAAGATCAAAGGTATCACCACGCAATCCGATCCGCATAGCTTCAAGTGGTATTACCTCCGTAGGAGCTATATTGCCCAGATTTACATTGCAACCAAGTAATTCGATAAAATATAATTGTTGTGCTTTTTGAGGAGCTTCCCAAATAATTTTCTCCCCTGGTATTTGGGTCAAAATTTCCTGCACCAGTCCTTCTCTTACTTCTCCCGAACCGCGGTAAATTCCCACATTACCTGCTTCCCTGGCTTCGGCAATTACATAAGTAGACCCCGCATTTAATTCAGCCTTCATTAATTCTATCCACTTATATGGAGGAATAATATGTGCTGCATCTTTACTGCCTACTTCACTCAATACTATTCCATGCTTGGTAAGTTTTTCTATATAACCGCATTTTTCGGCATGCGGAATTGTAATGGATCCATCGCTTACCTCCATATAATTAATGCCAAAATCCTTGCACACCGATATGTATTCATCAAACTGGTTTCGGATCAAAAATGCTTCAAACAAGGTGCCACCAAAATAAATCGGGAGTTCATAGGATCTGTACAATTCCAGCTTATCACGCAAATTAGGAGTAACGTAGGATGTACCAAATCCCAATTTTATTATATCGATATGCGGATAGGAAACGCTAAGAAAATTTTGTGCTTCATTCAAACTAAGGCCTTTATCCATAATCATAGTGATTCCTGAAATCCGGGGCCTTCTGTTGCGATCGGGCATTTGAGAAAGATTAAAATTCATGTTCGTGAAATTTTATTTCAATTCTTTTTTATGTTCTTTAGTTTATAAATTACTCGGGTTCCTTTAGTGTATAATCTTTAAAACTCCACCAAAATAAAAATATAATTTGCACAGCTTCCGGCTGGCTATATTCATTCAGGCGGGCAAAAATAGGAAAGAATAAGAACAGAATGGCTGATACTTAGTAAGGGAGCTTTGTAAGTTAAATAGCCCTGTTTCGTTTAAATCTGGCAATAACATCCACTATAAGCTGATTTTGCAAACTTGCAGGATGAAGATCAATGAATTTCTTAAGGAGTTTAGGTGCCTGGGTCATCGCTTTTTCAAGTTGCAAAACAGCTTCTTTACTTTTGCCCCTGCCAAGTAGTATTGATGCCTTGTAAAAAAGAAAAATAGGTTTTGAATTGGTTATTTGAATGGCAGCATCTACCTGCTCTAACGCTTCATCCATAAACTGGGCCTTATAAAGGCACCTTATCAAAGCTTCCCAGCCAGCGATATTTCTTGGGCGAACACGAACTGCATCCGAAAAATATTGAACTGCCTCCTTGTATAATCCCAGTTCCATCTTACATTCTCCCATTAGCAGGTTATATTCTGGTTGCGGCTTGTGAATTTTAATGGCATGTTCAAGTTGTTTTATACAACTTTCCCATTGACTCTCGTTATAATAAGTACAGGCAATTTTATAAAAAATCTTGCTATCCTCCTGGTTCAGATGGGAAGCCTTGCGGTAATAAAACCGGGATTGGGCATAATTCTTTAGCCTATCATAACAATGCCCTATAGCTTCGTAAATGACAACCTCGGGTTTGGAAAGTTCAGTTACCTTTTCCAATGCCTCAATAGCCTTTTTATATTTCCTTATTCGAATGTAAGCATCTCCCATATTACGGTAAGCATAATCGAATTTCTCTTCAATTGCAATTGCATACTGATAGGCGTCAATTGCCTTTTCATATAATTTCAATCCCTGGTATGCTGCCGCCAGGTTGAACCAGGCTAATTCATTATAAGGAAAATTATCAATGATAATTTGGTGAAGACGTATGCTTTCTTCATTTCTTCCTGTAAAATCGGTCCAGAAACAAATTTTATATAAGGCCTCTTCATTATTGGGGTCCTGCTCTAGTATCATTTTGAGACAGTCAAACACCTTCTCAAAATCTTCATAATCGTCATAAACATCAGATAATTCAAACAATAATTCAAGCCTTTCGTCTCCATCAAATTTGGTGAGCGCCTCTTCCAATATTTCCACTGCATTTTCCTGTTCATCAAGTGCCATATAGGCATCTGTTCTTAAAATATATAGGTTGATGTCGTTATCTCCTAGGAGAGTGGCGCGGTCCAGAATTTCAAGGGCTTCGCGGTAGCGACGCACATCAAGCAGAATATCTGCTTTTCTAATAAGCAGCAAAGATGAATAGGGATATTGATCAATAGCAATGTCGGCAGCTTCAATTGCCTTTGATAATTCCTCTTTTTCCTCAAAAAAATTTATAATTCTTTCAAAAGATTCTTCTTCAATAAAAGAATTCTTTCGCCCATGCTTCAGATTTTCAAATTGAAGAAGTAACTCCTTCATGTGTTCTCTATCTTCCTGGTATGGGTTTTCTTTCATCTATTCCAGAATTATAAGTATAATACACCAAACTTTCTCTGTCGCAAATTTTAACTAGTTAACCCGTTGGTATCAACAAGTTAGAAAAAAAAATTGAGATAATGAACTCCTTGATTTTCCCCATCTGTGGAGAAAAGAGACTTTTTTTTGAAAGAACGTAACATTTTTGAACTCTACGCGTTAAATAAGTATTAAAATTCGGGATAAACGGTTTCACATTTTGTTATAATTTGTGTTAATTTTGTTCGAAATTGAAAAAGAATAATTACATATCAGCCCGCTCGCTTAAAAGATTCACTTTCTTAATTTTATTAGGAGCTTGCGCCTTTGGTGCTTTCGCCACTTTGGGAACACCCGGAAGAGGCAAAAAATCAGTCGGTGGAAAGTCGTTGCTATCTAATAAAACGGCTAATAATACTGTTTCATTTTCTTTACGGTCAGGATTTAATTTCAGAGGAAACCAGGTGATAACGCAAGAGAATAAATATATTGATCTTAATACAGTTGTATCCTATCAGCAAGGGCACACTACTTATATAATGCCATTGAAAAAGAAGATTGCTTTAAATGGGAAGATCACTTTCAATCCTAATGCAGAAACACGCTGAAATTAATTGGCTCCTCCTTTAGTTTCCTCATACGTCATCACTCTGTAGCCAGTTTTGGGCAAATCAAACTTAGCGGCCGGAACCAGGTTAAAGCTAATGTTCGAAACAGTATAGGTTACTTTTTGCTTTCCCAAAACAGCTTCATACTGCATGGCAAGCCCGGGAAGTTCTTTATTTAAATATTGAAAATCCTTATTTACGGGCACCAGGTCTTTTGTAAAATAGACGGTGAATGTGGTGCCATCCAATAGTTTTCCAGTTGCTTTTTGGGAATTATATCCTGCAATAGTTTTAAATTCATTTTCATAAGTAAAGGTGCTACCCTCATATTTTTTGTTGGAAATTTTCCAATCGGCTGGTGTCATTTTTATCATGTATTTCTGCTCACCGTAATCCTTTAATACAGTAACATTTCCAGTTTTTCCATCTACAATAGTGGATTGAGTTCCTAATGAACTGATCATTTCTGACCTGCTTGAATTTCCTTTTAAATAAATAATATTGACGGCCCCGTCCAAAAGATCCGCGACCTGCGGGGTAGTATTATTTGTGTTGATGATGATGTCGTAAGAAATGGTGGCTTCTGTTAATTTCTTTTGTGCCAGAAGATCATCACTTGAGATTATCAGGAAGAACAATACAACTATCGCTATTATTAATTTTTTCATTTTAGATTCTGTTTATACTCAAAGAAAGACGAAACAATTAATATTAAGTTGCAGGTTTGCCTGCCAACGAAGGATTTAACAAAACTCTCTTATATAAGGAGTTAAACGAACTAAAAAGAAAGAAAAATTTAAAAGGACATTATTACCGTCTTAGTTTAAACTTAACAACAACCTACTATTTTTTGTTTTTTTGTTGCATTTCTTTCATTCGCTTTTGTTGTTCCTGCATCTGTTCCATACGTTCCGCCCATTTTGATTTTGGCTTAGGTTTTTTACGGTTATCAGCGATTTGAACAACGATTTTGTCATGATCAATTATATAGTTTTGAATTACAAACTGCAGTATCAATGTAATTATATTGGATACAGTATAGTACCACGTTAGTGCTGAAGGCAATTTGTTAAAAATAAATAACAGAAAAACTGGAAATATATAGGGCATATATTTCATTACCGGGTTACTTTGATCCGGCGACATGCTCATACTGTAAATGGAAATAAGCAAGCTTGTTATAACGGCCGTTATTGTAAATAAACTCAGGTGACTACCTAATAGTGGAATATTCACTCCAAATCGTATAACATCATCAAATGCCGAAAGATCTTTTGCCCACAAAAAATCCGCTCCGCGTAAATCAACGCTTGAGCTAAAAAAACTATACAAAGAAAAGAATATAGGTATCTGTAATAATGCAGGAATACAACCACCCAATGGGTTAACGCCAGCCTCCCTGAAGAGTTTCATTTGTTCCATGCTGATGGCCTGTTGATCTGCACCAAACTTCTCTTTCAATTTTGCAATTTCTGGACGTAGTGCTTTCATCTTGGCACCACTCAGATAACTTTTATAGGAAAGAGGTGAAATAATCAACCTTAAAACAAGAGTAAGAAAGGCAATTACCCATCCAAAGTTGCTGATAAAGCTTTTTATAAAATCCCAAACCGGAAGTACAACATATTTGTTTAATGGCCTTACAAATGAATATACACCCTGGCCAAGATTTATCAATTTACCCATTTGCAGATCATACGTTTTCAACAAATGATAATCTGCCGGGCCATAATATATATTGAATTTAACATCGGCCGAGGATGCAACAGGAACCTGAATCCTCATATCAGAAATAGCCTGAATAATAATTTTCTTTTCGGAAGATGGAACTTCCCAATTCATTTTTCCGGATTCAAAATCATTTTTTGCCACCAACACGGTGTTAAAAAACCGTTGTCTTACCCCGATCCATTTAACAGGCTTTGAAAAATTGATACTATTCCTGTTCCCAATAGTAAAATAATCAAACTCACCGTCCTCCACAAAACCAATCTGTGTATTTTGTTTTTCAAATTCAATGTCAGATTCCTGCTGACTGGCGGTATATTGCCAGTTCATATTCATCACTCCCTGAGTTAGCAACTTGTCCGCTCCGCGGAGTTGCACATCAAAATCGATCATATAATCCTTTGCTCTTATTACATATTGATGAACGATTGATGAGGAACCAGAGGAGTCTGAAGATTGAAGCTGGTAAGAAACGGTGGTGCTTCCATCTGAATTTTTAACAACATTGGCGGGTTGAAAGAATAAATCACTTGTTAAAGCAATTCTTTTATCTGCTGAATTACTTCCTGTATTGATTGTATAACCAATCCTGTCAAATTCAGAATCGGATAATTTTACATGGCCGCTATCCATGTTTTTAAACTTATTAAGTTCAACCCATTTTGGCTGGCCACCTTTATTGGAAAAAACAATCTTAAAAAGATCCGTATTCACCTCAGTTAATTGCTCAGTTCCAATAGCGGCATTTTGAAAGTCACCTGCATTGGTGATTCGGTTAATTGTATCAGCCCTGGCTGCATCCATTTTCTGAGCTAATGTATCTTGCCTGGGCCTTTTTGCATTTGCAACGGAATCTATTTTTGCCTGTTCTTTTCTATACGCTGCTTGTTCCTGGTTTGTATAAAAAAAGTATCCAAAAAAAAGTGCAGCCAGTATCACAAATCCAATGACTGTATTACGATCAAAATTCATCAGCTTTTTAAATTTAAAGAGCGCAAAGATAGGGTAATACCAGAAGCATAAGGCGGAACAAGATTGCCCAATGGCAGAAGCCTGATTAATCAAAGATTAGAAAGGGATTCCAGCCTCATCTGGTGCGATTAGCTAACTGATTTTTCGCTTAATACCGTACCCAGCGGACTTTTCAAATCATCTCTTTTTGTAAAGAGGGGCTTTTGAGATTCATAGCTTTTTCAGCATAATCTTTTGCAGCCTTTACAAAGTGAACAAAAATCGGTTGGGGATTTTCAACTGTGCTTTTTAGTTCCGGGTGGTATTGCACACCTATAAAAAATGGATGATCAGGCAGTTCAATAATTTCAACCAACCCGGTACCCGGATTTCTTCCGCTGGCTATCATACCCGCCTTTTCAAACTGATCCAGGTATTTGTTATTGAACTCCCAGCGGTGTCTGTGCCTTTCGCTAACGGAACTAACACCGTATATCGTTTGCGCAAGAGAATTTTCTTTCAGGTCGCATGGGTATGCGCCCAACCGCATGGTTCCCCCCTTTGCGGTAATTTCTTTTTGTTCTTCCATGAGATCTATTACAGGATCTTTGGCCTGGGGATCCATTTCGGTAGAGTTGGCCCCTGTTAATCCAATAACATTTCTCGCAAATTCAATTACCGCCATCTGCATTCCCAGGCATATTCCAAAAAAAGGAAGTCCTCTTTCCCTTGCATATTTTACAGAAGTGATCTTGCCTTCCACCCCTCTTTGTCCGAAACCCGGGGCCACCAATAATCCATCAAGACCAGCCAGCTTCTCAGATACATTATGATCTGTAATATATTCGCTATGAACATTCACAATCTGCACCTGGCATTCATTCATAGCTCCTGCATGAACAAAGGATTCTAAAATAGATTTATATGCATCCTGCAATTCCAGGTATTTCCCAATCAATCCAATGGTTACTTTACTTTTTGGATATTTTAGTTTATCAAGAAACTCCTTCCATTTTGTAAGCACCGGCTCATGATAGTTGGATATATTAAGTTTTTTAAGACAAATAAGGTCAAGTTTTTCACGCATCATTGTTAGCGGCACCTCGTAAATAGTAGTAGCATCTACTGCCTCAATAACCGCCTCTGGTTTTACATTACAAAACAAGGCTATCTTCCGGCGAAGATCAACCGATAAAGATCTCTCCATGCGGCAAACGATAATATCAGGATGTACACCTTCCTGGCTTAGCATTTTTACGCTATGCTGGGTTGGCTTTGTTTTTAATTCCTTTGCTGCCTTTAAGTATGGTATAAGGGTGAGATGAATAACAACTGTATCTTCCTCAGGCAACTCCCATTGCAACTGACGAACCGCTTCTATAAATGGCAGGCTTTCAATATCTCCGACAGTTCCACCAATCTCTGTGATCACAATGTCATATTTATCCCCTTGCCCCAAAACCATCATTCTTCGCTTAATCTCATCTGTAATATGCGGGACCACCTGCACGGTTTTTCCTAAGTAGGCTCCTTCCCTTTCTTTATTAATAACTGTTTGGTAAATACGACCCGTAGTTACATTATTGGCTTGTGAAGTATAAATGTTCAGGAACCTTTCATAATGACCGAGGTCAAGATCAGTTTCCGCTCCATCCTCAGTTACAAAGCACTCTCCATGCTCATAGGGATTAAGTGTACCCGGGTCAACATTGATGTAGGGATCCAATTTCTGAATAGTAACCTTTAAACCCCTTGCCTGCAAAAGCTTGGCAAGCGATGCAGCTATAATTCCTTTGCCTAATGAGGAGGAAACACCGCCGGTTACAAAAATATACTTTGCCATATATGGTCAATTTTTTAGTATCAGAAATAAGGAATGGACAATAGCTATTTTATCAAAAACAGTTGTTCTGTGTCAATACTTGTTCTACAAAAATTTTGAAAATTCAGCCCGCCCTAATGACCAACGGATACTTCGAAAACAGAGAGTAAAATTGAAGATAAATCCCAGAGGTCAGGTAAAGGTAAGGCTATTTTTGAAGCTGCTAAAATCTGAAATCGTTGATGTGGAAAAACAAGGGTTTTTCAGCAGCAAGCTTAGGGTTTATCCGGTATTTCAATTTAGTCTATTCAATTTTGATTTGCGTTTTTACTCTGGATGAAATATGCAAGATTTTTTCTGGCATTTTTTTGTATGCCTCTTTTCATAAATCCTGTCCAGCCAAATAATGCACCTTTCCAACCTAACGCCTGGGCGGCCCATGTGCTTAACCGGAAGCCATCGCTGTGTTCAATTATTTTCCCGTCCCTTAAGCGCATAAATGCTTTTATATTATTTGCAACTTTATTACCTGTTTGAGAAAAAATATAAGTTGCTGTCCAGCTACAGGTGGCGTATTCGTCATCTATCAACTCTATATCCGAATAGCCAAGAGAAAAATTCCTGGCATTCCGGCAAAGCATTTCCCACATAGCCCCAACCTCATCTCCTTTTAAGACCAGAAAAACAGGGTCGCTGAAAATGATATCATCGCTGTAACATTCCTGCATGGTTTTAAAATCCAGTTTTTGAAATGCGGTATAAAATTTTTCTATGATTTGTTTATTATCTGTCATAAACGGTTTGGTATGGAAAACATATTCCCTAAATATATAACTTCCGTAATTTATTATAAAGATTAACTCACAAAAACCTCATGTACGGTCCATTGAACAAACCCGTCCTTTTTTAATAATTTAATTCAGCCCGGCCAAAAAATTGAGGGTTCCGCTTTCATACAATATAATCATATGATCACCCTGATACCTAATGCACAAACGATTCCGCAAATAAAATGAAGGAAATAGCCTCCCTGCTACCATCCTTTTAATATCTTCGGCATTCTGAAAAAACCGAAACCAACTTGTTATGGCAAAAAAAGTATCCCCTATTGATCTGACTGATAGCTTTGAAAAGATCCCCGTCAAAATTTACCCGGATATCAAAAATGGTTCGCAAGCCGTGGCCAGGGAAATTGCCAGCCTGATCCGAGATAAACAAAATAAAAAGCTTCCATGCGTATTAGGACTGGCCACCGGATCTACACCAAAAACCTTGTATGCCGAATTGGTCAGGCTGCATAAAGAAGAAAAACTGAGCTTTAAGAATGTGGTAACCTTCAATTTAGATGAGTATTATCCTATAGATAATGATGCCTTGCAAAGCTATAACCGTTTTATGCGGGTCAACCTGTTTGACCACGTTGATATTAAACCGCAGAATATACACATTCCCAACGGGGAAATTACAAAGGAGGACATTAAATCCCACTGCAGCCAGTATGAGAAAATGATTGAAGAAGCAGGCGGTATCGACCTCCAGATATTAGGTATTGGAAATAATGGTCATATTGGCTTTAACGAGCCAGGCTCGGGTATATATTCAAGAACAAGAATCATTACCCTCGACAACAGTACACGTATTGCCAATGCATATGAATTTGCTAATATTTCCCAGGTACCACGACTAGCCATCACTATGGGAATAAGCACTATCCTAAAATCAAAAAAAATCATTCTTATGGCCTGGGGGCCGGGTAAGGCTCCAGTCATTAAGAAGGCGGTTGAAGAGGAAGTAACTGAGCAGGTACCCGCCTCTCTTTTACAAAATCATGATGATGTAACTTTTGTAATGGATGATACAGCTGCTGCTGAACTTACCCGGAACAAATCTCCATGGCTTACCGGGGATTGCGAATGGGATCCCAAGATGGTGAAGAAAGCCGTTGTAAATATGGCATTAAAATTAAAAAAACCCATTCTTAGCCTTACTAATAGTGATTATAACGAATATGGCCTGAGCGATCTCCTTGTTGAAAAGGGAGACGCCTATGAAATAAACCTGGAAGTTTATTATATGTTGAGGGATACAATAACCGGCTGGCCGGGGGGGAAACCGGATGCCGTGATTCCAAAGCATCCCGAACGATCTGTTCCGTATCCCAAAAAAGTGATCATTTTTTCTCCTCACCCCGATGATGATATTATAAGTATGGGTGGCACATTCCTGAGGTTGCATGACCAGGGACATGAGGTACATGTAGGCTACCAGGCATCTGGTAATATTGCTGTAACGGATGAATTTGTTACCCGCTTTCTCGACTTTGCTGTTGGCTTTGAAGAAATTGCCGGAATTGATACGGACAAGTCAGATAAAATAATGAAGGCTGCAAGAAAATTTATAAACAACAAAAAATCAAACCAGGTTGATACTCCCACCATTCGGTCTATAAAAGGTCTCATACGCAGGGGGGAAGCCAGGGCTACTTGCCGGTACGTAGGCATTCCAGATGAAAATATCCATTTTATGAATCTTCCGTTTTATGAAACGGGCACCATAGAAAAAAAACCCATGGGCGAAAAGGATGTAAAGCTCACCATGGAACTATTAAGGAAAATAAAGCCCGAGCAAATATATTGTGCGGGAGATTTTGCCGATCCTCATGGCACGCACCTCGTATGCTTTAATATTGTACTTGAATCCCTGAAACGTATAAAAGCTGCCGGCGATGAATGGATCAATGACTGCTGGCTATGGCTATACAAGGGCGCCTGGCAGGAGTGGAATATTGAAGAAATAGAAATGGCTATCCCCATGAGCCCCGACCAGGTGATGAAAAAACGCTTCGGCATTTTTATTCATCAGTCTCAAAAAGATTCAGTTCCATTCCAGGGAAGTGATGCCAGGGAATTCTGGCAACGGGCAGAAGAAAGAAATTCAGCGACGGCAAATCTATATGCAGATCTGGGTTTAACTCATTATGCAGCCATGGAGGCTTTTGTCAGATGGCATTATTAAAATGAATAATTTCTGAAGTTTGATTTGGTTATCCGGAGAGGTTATTAAATTGGGGAAATATAGATAAAATTGCAACCGCTTACTCAGGATGATCAAATTTGATCCACTTCCTGCCCATTGGGGTTTTTCCAACTTATCGTCAATTGTTTATTATTAACTAAAGCTTGCTTTTATTTCACAAAGCTTTTTTATACATTTAGAAAAAAAATTTATGGCACTATTTAAATCCGGAAATCCAACATTAAAACAGACCGCATTTGAAGGCACTATTATGCAAGGCGTGTCTACCGGTGAAGAAATGACGCTGCGGGGAACGATGAATAAGTTTGGTTTCCTGTTTCTGATGATGATGGGAACCTGCTTTGTAGCATGGGGCCAGTTTTATAAAGGAAGTGATCCGATGCCCCTCCTGCTAACTGGTGTTTTCGGGGGATTAGCTCTGGCCATTGTTATGGCTTTTAAAAAACAGTGGTCGCCTTACCTTGCACCGGCATTTGCATTACTGGAAGGATTATTCGTAGGGTCCGTTTCTGCCTTTTATGATTACGCTTTCAAAACTAGTTATCCCGGCATAGTCATGCAGGCAGTAGGATTAACTCTTATTGTTGCGATGGTGATGTTTGTACTTTACCAAACCCGCATTATAAGAGTAACCAATAAATTCCGCTCCGTTATAACTATAGCAACCATCAGCCTGGCTGCCTTCTACCTCATTCAATGGGTAGCATCGCTGGCATTTGGTTTTACCATCGGAGCTTTTACCCACGCCAGCACTCCCTTGGGAATTGGATTTTCTGTGGTGGTTGTTTGCCTGGCCGCTCTGAACCTCCTGCTTGATTTTGATATGATTGAAAAAGGAGTAGAAGCCAATGCTCCAAAATATATGGAGTGGTATGGTGCATTTGGATTGCTGGTTACACTTGTTTGGTTATACCTGGAGATTCTGCGTTTGTTATCAAAACTAAAAGACCGGTAAGCCGGATTTATTTTAAGATACAATCACTCCATCTTGTTTATTCAGGATGGAGTTTTTTTTTATTGATCCTGTTTCTGCTTACTTTTCAATTTCAGTTTCATTATTCTCAATCATCAAAATATACAAGATGGTTTTTACGGAGCAACACATTATTGACCTTAGCCAAACTCATTACGGGACAGAAGTTTCTGCCAAAGCTATTAGCGGATATGATGAATTGAATTTTCTATTGACAGAAAAATCCGGGAAACAATATATTCTTAAAATAGCCACTGAGGAACATGGCTTCCATTTTCTTGATGCCCAGGTTAAAATAATAAACCATTTGTCAAAAAGTAAAGTCGGCAATAAATTTCAACAATACCTTCTTAACAAACAAAATGAGGAAATAACAACATTGCAAATTGAAGAAAAAAAATATTTCATTCGCATACTCACATTTCTTCCCGGAACATTTTGGGTTGACCTGGCTGCTCGCCCGGAAAGCCTGTTAAGAGATCTGGGGGCCTTTCTCGGTGAAATGGATCGGAGCCTGCAAAATTTTTTTCACCCGGCTATGTGCAGGAATTATGTATGGGATATAAAAAATGCTCTGGATGCAAGAGACTACCTGTCACACATATCATCACATGAACAGCGAAGGATAGCTGCTTATTTTCTTCTGCAGTTTGAAACGGAGGTG
>JBPPMM010000397.1:0-5753 GCA_051306075.1 Chitinophagaceae bacterium | reverse complement strand
CCGTTTTAACAACCCCCTCCTGGCCAAGCAATTAATTTGAAAGCTTATTCAGGCCCGCGCAGTTTCAAGGTACAGGCAATAACACTTTTCTCATTACCTTCTTCTTGTTCGCTTTGCCTTCAATACGCCTGATGCATTTAAAATGGATATAGGGAACTTTCATCTTTAAAAAGATTAAATAAAGATTCGGCCTATCAACATTTTACGACGAAAATTCCGGCATTCCGTACCAACGCAGCATCTGGTTAAAAAATCCCCTAAAAAAATTTGATTACTATACAGATTCCCTCCTGGTTTTTATCTTTGCAACCTTGTGAACCTAAAAGACTATTACTCCATATTAGAATTGCCGCCTTCTGCTTCTTCAAATGAAATAAAAAAAGCCTTTCGCCGGCTTGCGCATCAATATCATCCCGACAAAAAAAACGCAGACTTTAGCCATTCAAAATTTTCAGATATTAAAGAAGCATATGAAACCCTGACCAATCCGGTAAAAAAACATAATTACCTTCAACAAAGATGGTATGCTCAAAGTAGGGGAAAAAAGATGATGAAGGAAACGCTGACCCCAGATGCAATTCTCAGGCAAATGCTGGATCTTGAAAAATATGTTTCGGGAATGGATATACACAGAATGTATCACCAGGGATTATATGATCAAATTATCTCGATATTGTCCGATGAAAATATTAATACAGTGAATACCTTAAATGATCCTGGTATCAGTAATGAAATAATATTGATCGCACTTAAAACCAGCCAGGCGCTTCCATATGATTTTTTATTACCTGTTTCACTACAATTAAAAAAATTGGACGTGGCTGATGGACCTATCAAAACAAAAATAGACCGGTTTATTATTCAGCAAAGGCAAGATCAATATTGGGAAAAAAGAAAGGTATGGATCGTATTATTAATCGCATTTCTGATTTGCCTGTTAATATTCCTTACTGGTAACCTGCCATAGTGTGTAAAGCATCATTAAAATGGCTCCTCAATCATAATATAAATAGCCTCCGTGAGATTAAACCTTTCATTTAGAATAAACTTTACCAGTGCATCTTGTATTACCCACTTCATTTCATCCATGCAATTTCATTTTCCCAGCCTTTATTAAAATCAAAACTTCGCACCCTCATAATTATCTTTGCAAAATGCATTATGTTTCAGTAGAAAATTTGACAAAAAGTTATGGTATACAGCCCCTGTTCGAAAATATTTCCTTTAATATAGAAGAAGGGGATAAAATATCCCTGGTGGCCCGCAATGGGTCGGGCAAATCAACTTTATTAAGAATTTTATCAGGAAAGGAGGTCCCGGATAGCGGAACCGTATGGATCAATAAGGATGTTGATGTGGCATTATTTGAGCAGGAACCCATTTTTGATGAAACAAAATCAATACTTGATAATATTTTTTTTCATGACCACCCTGTAATAAACGCCATAAAAGAATTTGAGGCTATTGATGATAATACCGATCCTGATATTTTAAACGCCGCAATAATTAAAATGGACGATCTGGGTGCCTGGGATTTTGATACAAAAGTTAAACAAGTTTTGGGCAAACTAAATATCCACGAACTGCACCAGGTTGTTAACTCACTAAGCGGGGGGCAGAGAAAAAGAGTGGCGCTTGCAAAAACATTGATAGATATTGGCTTTGAACATAAACATGTTTTGTTGATCATGGATGAGCCTACCAACCACCTGGATGTTGAAATGGTGGAATGGCTGGAAAATTATTTGAATAAAGAAAATGTAACACTTTTGTTAGTTACCCATGATCGCTATTTTTTAGATGCTGTTTGTGAAGAAATATGGGAAATGTCCCCCGGATCCGGTGGAAGTGACAGTAGTCTGCATATTTATAAAGGTGATTATCAAAATTACCTGGAAAAGAAAACGGCCCGCATTGAGAGTGATTCAGCAAGTATTGATAAGGCAAAAAATACATACCGAAAAGAACTGGAATGGATGCGCAAGCAACCAAAAGCCCGGACTACCAAAAGCAAAAGCAGGCAAGATAATTTTTATGAAGTAGAAAAGAAGGCAAAAAAGAAAATTGAAGACCAGCAAGTAGAACTGCAAATGAAAATGAACAGACTGGGAGGCAAGATTATTGAACTTAAGAAAGTATATAAAAGCTATGGCGATAATATTATCCTAAAAGGATTTGACTATACCTTCAAAAAAGGCGACCGCATAGGAGTTGTCGGAAAAAACGGAGTCGGAAAATCCACTTTTATCAATATCCTGCAGGGAATAGATCAGGCAGACAGCGGCAAGATTAATACAGGAGATACGGTGATCTTTGGTAACTATTCGCAGCAAGGATTAATAATAAAGGAAGATATGCGGGTTATAGAATTTGTCAAGAATATTGCTGAGCATTTCCCATTAGCATCCGGAGGGTCTTTAAGTGCGGCCCAATTCCTTCAACTTTTTCTTTTTGATCCTGATAAACAATACACCTACGTCAGCAAATTGAGTGGAGGAGAAAAAAGGAGACTGCATTTACTTTCAATCCTTTTCAAAAATCCGAATTTCCTGATATTGGATGAACCTACCAATGACCTGGATCTACCCACTTTGGGTGTTCTGGAAAATTTTTTAATGGAATTCCCCGGGTGCCTTATGATAGTAAGCCATGACCGATATTTTATGGACAGGCTGGTGGACCATCTTTTTGTATTTGAAGGAGCCGGTATAATCAATAATTTTCCTGGCAATTATTCTCAGTATCGGGAGTGGCTTAAAGAAAATGATACTGCGATTATGGATAGATTTAATATGAATGCCAATGTAGCTAAAGGTACAGACCCAACGCCGGCAGGGGTGGAAAAAAAGAAGCCTTCCTTTAATGACAAAAGAGAGTTTGAATTATTGGAAAAAGAAATAGCTGCCTTAACCAGGGAAAAAGAAAAAATTAGCATCCAGTTAAATAATGATAAAACACCATTTGAAGAATTGCAAAAACTTTCTATCCGCATCGGGGAAATCACACAGGTCTTAGATCAAAAAGAAATGAGGTGGCTGGAGTTGAGTGAATTAGTTCAATAATTTCTGATATACTTTTGAGACAAGCGATAATTAAGAAGAACAGATTATAAAAAAATTATTTTAGAAACATAATAATAATGTTACGCACATTGTTTTTGTAGCTATTCATATAGTACATAGTACCTTATCTGAATTATCGTAAAGTTCCCATGTTGATAATTATTCCTTCCAAAAATTTTGCAGTCTAGAATTAAGATGAGTAGTTTAGCATTCAATTCAACCAATCCTAAATCTATCGGGATTGAACCTTTGAGAAAGACTCTTCCCTGATTTCCATTCCTGTAAAAACCGATTCCTTAAATTCCATCTCCTCCGAAAAACGATTCCTATATCCTGAATTGTTTAACTATTAAAACGTACCCTAATGAGCCGGTTCTTATCACCTGATCAATTATTAATTGATCGTATCAGCCTGAATGACACAGAAGCTTTTGAAAAGATTTATCACCTTTACTGGAAAAGCTTGTATTTATATTGTTTGAAAAAAATTGAGTCTTCAGAAGACGCAAAAATAATTGTCCGGTCAATTTTTACTGATATATGGGAAAAAAGGCATTCATTGCCAGTCTCTTTCTGCCTTTCAAAACATTTATACCAGGAAGTTAGAAAAAAAGTGATCAAATGCATAAGTGAAAAACTGGCTGGCCAGGAAACCCGTACATCTATCGAAGAAAGATTGAAGGTTGAATTTAGTGTTCTGTCATTACAGGCGGCAAGGAAGCCGGTATCCAAATCCTTTACTATCATCAACAGACCATCTGAATTGATCAGGCAGCAAACCGGTCAGGCAGGAACTGAGCATCATAATACTTTTGAAACATTAAGATGTATGTTTCAATCATTAACTGATAAATTTTCTTTCACCAACCTTTTATCTTATTCTAAAAATTAAAAAGAGATGAAATCTGAAATTTTACTTCGGAAACTTGAGAGATATGTAAATGGAGAATCGATGCCAGCGGAAACAAGGCAAATCCAAAACTGGCTATCCTGTACTACGAAAGAAGCCCAGTTAACTCCGGAAGAAAAGTCCCTGTTGGAACTCGAAATATTACAGGAAATACAATCTTATACTGCCTATCCACTATTTTTCCCAAAGGAGAAAAAAGCCTGGTGGCAAAAAATAACTGCCATGTTTTAATCTTGTTTGCCTGTTAGGTCATTTATTTTTTCACTATTTTAATTTTTATTGTTTTATATATGGCTTTTTACAAAAAGATTTTTCGCTAACCTTTGTTTGTATTAAAAAGTTGAGTACATTAGCGTTCTATTCTTTTTCTTTCAATACCTGCGATACAAATCCACCCGATCCACAATTCCATTAGAATTTCTACCTTTTCTTTTCAATTCCTGCGAGATACAATTCCGAACCCAAAATTTTTAAGCCTAAAATTGTACCCCAATGAGCAGGAATTTTACTGTTGTTCAATCTATCACGGACCGACTTATTATTAACGACACCGCAGCGTTCGAAGAATTATACTATACCTACTGGCATAGCTTGTACGTCTTCGGGCTTCGTAAACTTCATTTCACTGAAGATGCCAGGCAGCTTGTGCGTGACATTTTTATGGATGTATGGGATAAAAGGCGCCAGCTACCTGCCTCTGTCCCATTATCAGAGTATTTATATGAAGAAGGAAAAAAAGGCATTATAAAATGCCTGAGTAAAAAGATAACTTCAGAGAATAACTTAGAGATTAATACTGAAGAGTTAGTTCTTAAAGAACAAGATTTGCCAGCATCAGCTTCAAAAACCATTCAAATCAGCGAAAAGAAGGATCTTTTTATGACTCATGGGTTAAACATGCTGGAGCACCGTAAGCTTGCAAGATATGTTAACGGCGAAGAGGTACCCCCGGATAACTGGAAGATGAAAGCCTGGCTTTCCGATACAAGGCCCAATACGTATTTATCACCCCGGGTTAAAAAGCAACTTGAAAAGGAAATCCTGGTTGAAATACAAACGGCAACTGAGTACTTGTTGTTTTTCCCTAAAAAAGAGAAACCCTGGTGGCAAAAAATCGCAGCGATGATCTGACATTTTCCAGAATTAAGCGCTTTAAATATTCTGCCTGGTTGTGTAATAACTTCCAGGTTTTTTTATGGATAAAATTGGATTTTGGTTTTTACCATTAATCTAAACACCAGTAAACACTTTTTGGGTTATTCAATCAATGACCAACCTGGAAAACATTGGGTGTTGTACCTTTACCTTACATTCTTAATTGGCAATTACCAAAAACATTTTATGATCAGTTCGTTGTGCATTAGCGTGTTTGAAGAAAGCATCAGCCACTATCATTTCGCTGATAACCTTGATACGCCAATTACCAATCCATATCCCCCCGATAACTTAAATCACTTGCTCTACCTCAAAAATTGGATAGATACAGTTCAGTGGCATCTTGAAGATATTATAAGAAATCCTCTTATTGATCCGGTTGAAGCCCTGGCCATAAAGCGAAGGATAGATCATTCAAACCAGGAAAGAACAGATGTAGTTGAATATATTGACAGCTTTTTCCTAAAGCAATTCTCCAAAATAATTCCGCAAAATGAGGCACAAATTAATACTGAAAGCCCAGCCTGGGCGATCGACCGACTGTCTATTCTCGCTTTAAAAATTTATCATATGAAGGTTGAAGCAGATCGCCCGGATGCCGGGGAAGATCACCATATGATCTGCCG
>JBPPMM010000385.1:0-15458 GCA_051306075.1 Chitinophagaceae bacterium | reverse complement strand
TAGGAATAGCAAAGCGGGATAATATTGTAGATGTGGGCTTGTTGGAGTTTTTTGTCAGAGAGGACCTGAATAAAAAAGCCCTGAGAAGAATGGTGGTCTTCGATCCCCTGAAAGTGACCATAACGAATTATGCAGCGTTTGAAGATAAAGAAGGGATCAGGAATATGGAAGAAATAGTAATGAGCGAGAATAACCCTGAAGATCCGGATGGGGGAGAGCGGGAAATTCCTTTTTCAAATGAAATTTATATAGAGCGGGAAGATTTTATGGAAAATCCTCCCCGGAAATTTTTCCGGTTGGCGCCCGGACAGATGGTAAGATTGAAAAGCGCTTATATTATAAAATGTGAAGAGGTAATAAAGGATGAAAATGGACAAATTACTGAATTGCATTGTACCTATATCCCCGAAAGTAAAAGTGGCTCCGATGCTTCAGGTATTCATGTTAAAGGTACCCTTCACTGGGTAAGTATAAAACATGCTATATCGATTGAGGTGCGTGAATATGACCGATTATTTAAGGTGGAAGATCCTTCATCGGAGGATGGTGATTTTAAAGATTACATTAATCCCGGCTCATTAAAAGTAATTTCATCAGCGTTTGCAGAGCCACTTGTAAAAAATGCCTTATTTGAAGAGCGATACCAATTTATCCGGAAAGGATATTTTACATTGGATAGAGACAGCAGCACAAGCGGGATGGTTTTTAACAAAACCGTGGGTCTGAAAGATAGCTGGAAGTCGCAAAGCCAGAAAACAGACAAAAAATAAAAAGAAAGAGGTGCAAATGGCACCTCTTATAATTCTGAAAAAACAAAATGAACCGTCCTCCAAATTTTTTTATTTTTTTCGATCAGCTATTACAATTACAATCCCTGCTACTAATGCAATTGCGCCGGTATACACCGGCCATCCAATCCATTTATTTTCCGTTTTATTGACTTCTAAAGGACCTATATCCAGTAATTTCTTTTCCCTTTGCACATTAAATCCTCTGAAAAGAAGCAAAACAATTCCGACAATTATTAAAACAATTCCAACCGTCTTCATTATCTATTTAAATCCAATATCGCAAATTGTAGGCCATCAGTTATTTACAGTGAAAATGGAAAGCCTTGCCAGAAAGACTGTTGACTTTTTTCTACAATTGCGGGAATAAATACCCTAAATCGGTAAGGAATATTTTGGATGCTATTTCCAATCCCAACCTACAACAAACCAATTATCCAGGTTATCGCGGTGGGTGTGGATAGTCCTGAATCCGGCTTTTTCATGCGCTCTTATTGACCTGTGATTCCGGGCTGAAATTTCTGTAATTACCAGGTCAAAACGGGACTTATAAATTTTCCTGTGCTGTTGATAAAGCAATTCAACCAACCCCTTTCCCCTATATTCTTTTGCAATGCATATCTGCCCCATTACATAGAAACGATAATCATTTAATGGAATATTGTTCCAGGTTAAAGAATCCAGGATTGCAAACATGGGTTCGAGGTCAGACATTAACAGCCGGCATTCCTTCAGCATTGTTAATGCATAACCAACCACATTCTTACCCTCTTTTATTATCACTGAAGGAGCCAGGTCATGCATTTGGCTCAAAATATCCAGACTATGGTGCAACGTAACAAAACCCTGTGAAGCCATCTCCGCTTTATCAATATTCATTGAGAGGTTCATTTCCTGCAATCTTAGAATTTGTTGCATTTCTTCTTTACAACTTACTAATGTGGCTGTATACATAGTTGCGAACAGTAAATATTTTACAAGGTTTCTTTTAACCAGTTAAAAAATTCTCTTTGCCATACCAGTGCATTCTGGGCCGACAAAACCCAATGATTTTCTTCAGGGAAATAAACCAACTTACTCTTGATTCCTTTCAACTGCAAGGCCTGGAAAGCCTGCAAGCCTTGCTCTTCCGGTACCCGGTAATCTTTGCCACCATGGAATATCAGCATGGGAGTATTCCACCTGTTGACCAGGTTGGACGGTGAGAATTGTTGATATGATCTTTGTGCTGCTGCATTTTTCGAGTCCCAGTAGGGTCCCCCATAGTCCCAATTTACAAACCACATTTCTTCGGTAGTTCCATACATGCTGCGAAGATCAAAAATGCCATCATGGGAAATAAAGGTTTTAAAACGATTGTTGTGAATGCCGGCCAGCATAAACACGGAATACCCACCATAACTGGGCCCTACGCAACCCAGGCGGTTGCGGTCAACAAATTTTTCCCTGCTTATATTATCTATTGCAGACAGGTAATCCCGCATAGCCTGCCCTCCATGATCCTCGCTTATTTGTTCGTTCCACTTTGTTCCATACCCGGGCATTCCGCGCCGGTTGGGCGCTACAACTATGTATCCCATGGCAGCCATTAGCTGAAAATTCCAACGGTAAGAATAAAATTGAGTGAGGGCAGATTGTGGTCCTCCCTGGCAATACAACAATGTGGGATATTTTTTTGCCGGATCAAAACCGGGAGGATAAATAACCCATACAAGCATATTTTTACCATCAGTTGTTTTTACAAAACGTCTTTCTGTTTTACTCAAGTTTACGTTCCTATAGATTGAATCATTGACATGCGTAAGTTGTTGCATTTCTCCATTGAGAATATTTAAGGTATACAACTCCGCTGCATGGTTCATATCTGTACGGGTCACTATAAGGATGTTGCCCGTTTGTCCAATGATGCCGGTAATATCAAAATCACCTTTTGTCACTTGTTTTACAACAGGCGCTATTTTCGTGAGCCCCGGATAATTAACTTCAAATAATTGCTGCGTTCCATTGGTTGGTGACCAAAAGAAAATTTTTTTTCCATCTTCACTCCATCTATAACCCTCAACATAAATCTTATCAGCCTGCCTTGTCAGGTTAAGCTTAGCATGGCCATTAGAAACCACAATATCCTGTTTGTCTGATTCAAAACCTTCCCGCTTCATACTCAGCCATGCCAGTTCACCTTTTTGATTAAAAGAAGGATTGATATCATATCCAATCATGCCCGCAGTGAGATTTTGTGTTTTCCCGGTTTCTAAATTGTATTCATACAAGTCTGTATTGGTGCTGATGGCATAGGCAGTTCCATATTTTTTCTTTGTTACATAAACAATTTTTTTGCTGTCCGGACTCCAGATAAAGTCTTCATCTCCGCCAAAAGGTTTTTGCGGGCAATCAAATAATTCTCCGGGCATAATATCTTTAGCCAGCCCTGCATTTCCATTTGTTATAGGTGATACGAATACATGAGAAAAGGTACCGTCCTCCCAGGTGTCCCAGTGGCGATAGTTTAATTGATCATAAATCTGCGCATTTGATTTTTCCAGTTCGGGGTAAAACTCTTTGCCCTGGACATTTTTCAATTTTACATCACTGGCACTGATGATATATTTACCATCGGGCGAAATACGATCATTATTTAAAAGGCTATCAGGCCTCGCTATTTCAACCGGTATGCCGCCTTTAATGGGTATTGCAAAGACTTTTCTTTTGGTTTTATTTTCTGAAATATCCGGAGTGCTAACTGAATAAATCACCCATTGCCCGTCATCTGAAATTCCCATTCCGGAAACTCTTCCCAGGCTCCATAATAATTCTGGTGTCATCTTCTCCTGGGCAATTATATTTATATGGCTCCATACAAAGAATGACAAGAAAATACATAGTCTTTTCATTTTTGTGAATGTTTTATTTTGACATATAAATATTGATGAGAAAGCAAACATTATTTATGCTCGCCAAAAACTTCCCGTAATGTATCTGCTATTTCTCCGAGCGTACATTTATTTTCTACCGCTTCAATTACCACAGGCATTATATTTTCATCACTATTAGCTGCATCATTGAGCGATTGTAAAATTTGATCACACCGGGCATGACTTCGGTTATTGCGCAGGGCATGCAATTTATCAGTTTGAACCAGCCTGATTGAATCGTCAATTTTAAAACCAGGAATTGGCTCTTCACTTTGTGCCTGAAATTTATTGACGCCAACAATGATCTTATCACCTTTTTCTATTTGCCGCTGGTATTCATAAGCGCTACGGGCAATCTCATTTTGAATAAACCCCTGCTCAATAGCGGAAACACTTCCTCCCAATGCATCAATTTTTTCCATGAGTTTTTGAGCGGCTTCTTCCATTTCATTTGTTAGCGCCTCCACAAAATAGGAGCCGGCTAAAGGGTCAGCGGTATCAGCTATCCCACTTTCAAAAGCAACTATTTGTTGAGTGCGCAAGGCAATGCCCGCGGCCTGCTCTGATGGCAAACTCAATGCTTCATCATAGCCATTGGTATGCAGGGATTGAGTACCGCCCAGAACAGCAGCCAGCGTTTGAATAGTAACACGTGAAATATTGTTAAGCGGTTGCTGTGCCGTTAAAGTACTGCCTCCCGTTTGAGTATGAAACCGGAGCATCATTGCTTTTGGATCTGTCGCGCCCATCTCCTTCATTATGCCGGCCCACATGCGGCGGGCTGCACGAAATTTTGCAACTTCTTCAAACAGGTTATTATGCGAATTAAAAAAAAAGGAAAGTCGCTTGCCAAACACGTTTATATCCAACCCTTTTTTCAGGGCTGCCATTACATAGGCTTTACCATTACTTAAAGTGAAAGCAATTTCCTGCACGGCAGTGCTGCCTGCCTCGCGGATATGATATCCTGAAATGGATATCGTATTCCATTTAGGCAAATCATTAGCACACCATTCAAAAATATCGGTGATGATTCGCATGGAAGGCTTGGGGGGATAGATATAGGTACCCCGGGCGGCATATTCTTTCAAAATATCATTTTGAATAGTGCCGGTAATTTTTTTTAGATCGGCGCCTTGTTGTTTGGCAATGGCAACATAAAATGCAAGAAGAATAAAACCAGTTGCATTTATCGTCATCGAAGTAGAGATGTCTTCGAGTTTGATTTCGCGGAACAGGGTCTGCATATCTTCAATGCTATCTATTGCCACACCTACCTTGCCCACTTCGCCTTCCGCAAGGGGATGATCGCTGTCGTAACCGATTTGAGTAGGAAGGTCAAAAGCTACACTTAAACCATTGACTCCCTGGCTTAATAAATAATGATACCTGTTATTACTTTCTTCTGCTGTAGAAAATCCTGCATATTGGCGCATGGTCCATAACCTGCCCCTGTACATGCTGGATTGTATTCCTCTGGTAAAAGGGAAAGCTCCCGGAGCAGGGGGAGGGGAAGCCGGCAAGTCATCCGGTGTATAGATTTGTTTTATTTCTATCCCGGAATCCGTGTATTTCGAATTATTATCCGACATGATTAGACCTTATTATTATTGGCACCAGATCCATTGCCAGATTACGTAACCATTTTCCAGCGTTTATTTCACTATTTTCTTCGCTTCATAATTTAATGCTTCCAATACAATGCTGTGTAAAGCTCCTTTTTTTTGCGTCATCACAAAATCAAGCAACATTCTGTTCAAATCAAGACCGGATGCTTCTGCCGGTAATGAAGCAGCCACCTGGTTGATGATGAGCATATTCTGATCCTTCAAATTTTTGATGGCCTCCCATGCTACCGGGCTCACATAAATCTGTTGGGTGGCGTTATATTCACATTCCTGTTTTATATTTTCAATCAAAAGACGTTGCATTTCCTTTGCATTAAGACCCGGTTGGTTGGCCCTGCTTACCAGATTGGGTAATGCGATCCTTTCTGCAAGCATAACCAATCTTTCATAAGCCTGAAGCTGGAGGGGCCGTGTATTAAAAGAATCTCCATCGGAAGAGGATGGCTTGGGAGTTTTCTTTCTCAGTTCATTCACAAGGTAGAAGCAATAAAAGGAAATAAGAAGAGATAACAGGGCCATTAGAACAACGATCATATTCTGATCCATAGGAGAAATTTATTTTATGGGAGCAAAAGTAATGAAGCTGAAGCGAGTAGCAAGTAGATTGACTTAATTGTTAAATTCTGATTGCCCAAAATTAGCTATATCTCTTCTTATGAAACTTTGTTTAATTTTGACAAATGAATTCTACTATCAGCGTACCTGTTACATTAACTGCAGGTGCAATTAAGGAAATAAAAAAAATAATGGCAGCCGATGGATTTGATCCGGCTCATTCATTACGTTTGGGTGTAAAGGGAGGCGGATGCTCGGGTATGAGTTATATACTGGGGTTCGATAAAAAAAAGGAGGACGACCAGGAGTTTGAGGTAGAAGGTATTTCTTGTGTGATGACTAAAAGCCATGAGATTTATTTAGCCGGAATGGAAGTGGATTGGATTGATGGATTAAACAACCGCGGGTTTACTTTTCAAAATCCGAATGCAAGCAAAACATGTGGATGTGGAACTAGTTTTGCGGTTTAGTTATCGTAAAATCAAAATACATTTTTAATAAGAAGAATTCCGGAACCCGGATTCTCATTATTTTAAATCCGGGATTTATCTGATCTAATATTTACCATCTGTTATTAAAGAATTGAGCGGGTGCATAAACTGGCAAAGTGAAATTATCTTAATTAAGAAAGCCTGTCTTCAAAAAGAAGACAGGCTTTACAATTAATATAAGAAGTATCAGCTTTTTGCTGTAGCGGGCTTTGCTTCTGGTTTATTAAAAGCCCGGGCTTTTGCTTCTTCTTTTTTACCGCTTCCCATATCCAACAGGATAGGTGCCGCCACAAATACAGATGAATATATACCGGTGATAACACCAACAAGCATGGCAAACGCAAATCCTCTGGTTACTTCACCACCTACCAGGAATAATATGAGGATGGTTATAAACACAGTTAGCGATGTCATGATGGTACGACTGAGTGTTTCATTAATGGCCCTGTTAATTGTATGCGCTAACGGAGCAGTAGGATATAGTCGCCTGTCCTCCCGGATACGGTCAAAGATGATAACTGTATCATTCATTGAAAAACCAATTACAGTTAAAAGCGCCGCAATAAAGTGCTGGTCTATTTCCAACGGGAAGGGAACAATGGACCTGGCAAATGAGAATACGATCAGGGTTACAAATACGTCATGCAACAAAGAAACAATGGTTCCCAAAGAATATCTCCAATCACGGAAACGAATGAATATATAAAGGAAAATTACAAACAACGCAAAGATGGTTGCTTTAAAGGCGCCTTTTTTCAAATCATCCGAGATGGTAGGTAATACCTTTTTCGATCCCAGTTTATACGTTTCATCAAACTGCCTGAAACTTAAATTGGCAGGCAATTGTTTCTTTAATCCATCAAATAATTTTGCTTCTACAAGTGAATCAACCTCGGGCCTTGTATCCTTTATCAGGTAGGGAGTAGTGATGTCAAGTGTGTTGCCTTCCGTTCCAACAGTTTTGATGGTGTTGTTCTCATTGTCAAATGCAACTTTCAAATCGCTGCGGATCTGTTCTACCTCCTTTCCTACGTTTTTATCAAAACGCACTGTATAGCTGCGACCACCGTTAAACTCAACTCCATAATCAAATCCATTGAAAAAGGAAACGATCCCCAATGCTAATACAACAAAGGAAATGATATAGGCTCTTTTCCTGAATTCAATAAACTTGAAATTGGCATGTTGGAAAACACTCCGGGAAACAGCGGTGAAATATTGAAGATGTTTATTCTTATTTGTAAAAATATCAGTGATCCAGCGGCTTACCAGGATACCACAGAATAAGGATAATAAGATACCTATGATCTGGGTGGTTGCAAATCCCTTTACAGGTCCTAATCCGAAATAAAACAAAATAATGGCGGTAAGTAAGGTGGTTATGTGACCATCCAAAACAGGAGGTAATGATCTTCTGTAACCCTCATTGATGGCCGGAATATATCCCTTTCCTTTCGTCAATTCTTCTTTGATACGTTCATAAATAATTACGTTGGTATCAACGGCCATACCTATGGTTAATACCAGGCCGGCTATACCCGGAGCCGTTAATGTGGCACCCAAACCCGCTAATATACCAATGGTAAAAATCAGGTTTAATATCAAAGCAACGTTGGCAACCCACCCGCTGGTGTTATAGTAAACCAGCATCAGGATAAATATCACAATAAAGGAAAGTCCAAAGGCCATCATACCTCCTTTAATAGCTTCAGCGCCTAAAGTGGGGCCAACTGTTTGTTCCTGCACTATTTTAGCAGGAGCGGGTAACTTACCAATTTTAAGCATGTTGGCTAAGTCTTCTGCTTCCTCTACAGTAAAGCCACCGCTGATCTGTGAGGTGCCTCCATCTATAACTCCGTTCACATGGGGAGCGGAATACACCTGGTTATCTAATACAATAGCAATGGGTTTCCCAACATTTTCTCCGGTCATTTTTGCCCACGCTTTACTGCCTGTGCTGGTCATTTGCATATTAACCTCAGGCCTTCCGCTTTGGTCAAAATCGTGACCTGCATTACTAACCGCATCCCCTTCAATCTTTGCTTTTTCACGACCAAAGGTTTTTATTGCATATAAAGGAACACGATCTAAAATTTTCTTTGATTTATCTCTTTCCGCAATTCCATACATCCATACCAATTGTGCGGGAAAGGAAGCCCTTACTGCAGGAGATTCAAGGTAGCTGCGAACCAGGGCGGTATCCTTTATTGAAACGGAGCCTAATGCGGCAGGAAATCTTGTTTTGCCTTCTTCCTGGTAAGGTTGAAAGAATTGGATATATCCATACAAATGCTTTTTGAGATCGGCTTGTTCTGTCGATGCTACCGGATCCGCAGTATTACTGGTATCATCATCAATTGCAAGCTGAGCTAAGCCTGTATCCTTTCTGGTAGTATCTGCAGTTGTCTGGGAGTTGGTTGAGTCAACTGACTTAAGGGTAGTATCTGTTTTAGCAGCCTTACCTCCCATCATTGTATAAAAAATGCCATCCGCTTTTTCTATTGACTGATTTAATTCAGCTACATTAAATACTTCCCAAAACTGAAGGTTGGCTGATGATTGTAATAATTTTCTAACCCTTTCTTTATCCTGGATACCCGGAAGTTCTACGGTGATAATACCCTTATCACGATCAGGATTAATGTTAGGTTGTGCTACTCCAAATTGATCAATACGGGTATTTAAAATCCGGAAAGTATTGTCAAAGGCATCTTTTGCCAGGCCGTCCAAAACACCTATCACTTTATTATCACTATCACCTACCTTAATTACATCTTTATTGGCAGCGGCAAAAAGTCCTGATAGTTTATTATCACCTACTAATTTTTTATATTCCTCAGCAAACAACCTTATAAAATTAGCATCACTGTTAGCTTTCCTTTTATTTGCATTGTCTAATGCCTTTATGAAATTTGGATCTTTGGAATTGTTAGCCAGCGTTGTTAATAACCCTGTCATTTCCACTTCCAGTGTTACATTCATTCCACCCTGAAGGTCAAGGCCAAGGTTCAATTCCTGCTCTTTTGCTTTTTGATAACTTAACGCACCGGTGGGGCCATAGGTAACCGTTACATCTTTTGTACTGTCGAGCAAACGTTTTAAACGATCACCTTTTACTTTATCCAAAAATTCCTGGTAGACAGCCTGCGAATCTTTATTACCTGGATATTTTTCTG
Source organism: Chitinophagaceae bacterium (assembly GCA_051306075.1). Taxonomy (GTDB): domain Bacteria; phylum Bacteroidota; class Bacteroidia; order Chitinophagales; family Chitinophagaceae; genus Terrimonas_B. Next base: position 5,908 of record JBPPMM010000385.1, on the reverse strand, counting down.
CCGCACTTTGGTAATTGACTTTGGTATAACTAACAGCACGGGCATCCATCTTTTTTTCATGGTTTCGAACAAACCAGGTAAACGAAAGCTGGTAGACGGAATAAATTATCAGGAGAACGGTAAAGAATCGAATCAAACCTTTAAGTTGCATACATTTTGGGTGTTTACTTTTAAGTCCTCTTAATGGTACTGCAACCAACAGGCAGGACTTTTCACATAGATTTTTTAAGGACGGCAAAGATAGGGCTTTCAGGCATAAATTGAAATTGGAATAAAGGACAGAATTGAATTCAATTTGATTGATTCATAGCCTTTTAGGATATGGTTAAAAAGACGCAAACCCGTCCCGGTAAAAAAACAGTCCCTCGGAGGACAGAAGAATATGAAATCTTAAGATATTTCTGACAGGGTAGTTTTTTAAAATAAAGTCATGAAAGCAAATGCAGGCAGGTTTTTTTTAATCAACAAATTATTGTTAATCGCAGTTTTAATAACCGGTTGCACGGGCTCAAAAAAAATGACAGATAATTCTCAAAAAAATAATGAAGCTTTTCTTAAAGATCTTATGAACGAGCACCCCATCTTTTTTGATAGCATCCTGAAGGAAAAAAAGGACCTGAATGTACAGGTAATTTATACACAGATCGATCGTAAGCAAAATGGAGATATCCTTTTCGCTGATCACTTTTTCAATGTAGATAACGAAAATTATTTCTACCCGGCTTCTACTATAAAATTGCCGGTAGCCATTCTCGCTTTGCAAAAACTTAATGAATTAAACATAGCAGGATTGGATATGAATACCACTATGATAACTGAAGCAGAGGACGAAAATCAATCCCGTGTTTATAACGACCCGACGACTGCAGATGGAAGACCTACTATAGCACACTATATAAAAAAAATATTATTGGTCAGCGATAATGATGCCTTTAACAGGTTATATGAATTTTTAGGGCAGGAGTATATTCACAAGTCTCTTCACAAACTAGGTTATTCTGATGTTCAGATCATTCACCGGCTGGAAGTTAGTTTAACTGAAGAACAGAACCGGCACACCAATCCAATAATATTTATGGATACAAGCGGAGTTACAATTTATGAGCAGGCTGGCGCTAAAAGTAAGCTGGAATATGCAAGCCGTAATACAAAATTGGGGAGGGGATACATGAGAGGAAATGAGCTGGTAAAACATCCATTCGAATTCTCGAAAAAAAACAGGTTGTCGTTACAGGACCTGCATAATATTTTGCGGTCTGTTATCTTTCCTCAATCGGTATCAAAGGACAAACTATTTAATCTTAACAAGCAGGATTATGTTTTTTTACAAAAGTATATGTCGATGTTTCCGAAGGAATCAAGCCGACCATATTATGGCAGTTCTGTTTATAATGATGTTTACGTGAAATTTCTTTTGTATGGGGCCGGGCAAGCAAAAAGTGAACCAGGCATTCGCATTTTTAACAAAGTGGGTGATGCATATGGCTTCCTGACGGATGCTGCATTTGTTGTGGATTTTGAAAAAAAAATTGAATTTTTTCTATCTGCCACTATTTATTGTAATAGCGATGGCATTTTTAATGATGATAAATACGATTATGATAGTTTAGGGTTTCCCTTTCTAAAAAATCTTGGCCGCATTGTTTATGAGTATGAATTAAGAAGGAAACGAACAATTGTTTCTGACCTTTCACCTTTTCAGTTTAATTACAAAAGCTATAAATAGGAATTTCAAATAAGCCTTTAAATCATAACGGGGATTCTCACATTTTCCGTTCAATAATGTAATAAATTTTTGAGTTGATCAAATTCATAAATTTGCACCCGCTTGCCGGCGGCGAGGCTATCATTATTATAGTTTTTGCTTGCTTTGAATTTATAAGTAAATTTTTTTTACCGATCAAAATAAAAAACATGCAGTTATCTTCTCTTTTGGACCGTTTCGCTGAACCGGAAACTTTAAAAATGGCAAAACTTGGACGTGAACTCCGGGCGAAAGGTGTAGATGTTATAGATCTGAGTCTGGGCGAGCCTGATTTTGATACACCTCAACATATCAAAGAGGCAGCTATAAAAGCTATTCATGATAACTGGAGTCATTATACACCTGTTTCCGGATTTCCTGATCTGCGTGAAGCAATTTGTACCAAGCTTAAAAGAGATAATAACCTTGATTATAAGCCGGCGAATATTGTTGCCTCTACGGGAGCAAAACAAAGCCTGGCCAATGTAATTCTGGCTTTGGTTGATGATGATGATGAAGTGATCATTCCTACTCCTTATTGGGTTACTTATTCGGAGTTGGTAAAGATTGCCCGGGGAAAAGTGGTGGAAGTCCGTACTTCATTAGATAGTGGATTTAAAATTAATGCTGATCAACTTGAAGCGGCTATTACTGATAAAACAAAGGTTTTTATGTTTTCTTCTCCCTGCAATCCATCAGGAGCGGTATACAGCAAAGAAGAATTAGAAGCATTAGCTAAAGTGTTTAGAAAGCATCCACAAATAAATATTCTTGCTGACGAAATTTATGAATATATCAATTTTGTGGGCAAGCATGAAAGCATTGCTCAATTTGAAGATCTGAAAGACAGGACCATTGTTGTAAATGGACTTAGCAAGGGTTTTGCAATGACAGGCTGGAGGCTGGGTTATATCGCTGCGAATGAAGAAATAGCAAAGGCTTGCGAAAAATTACAAGGACAATTTACAAGTGCTACCTGTTCTATTACTCAAAAGGCCGCTGTTGTAGCTTTAACAACCGATCTAAAACCTTCTTATGAAATGACGAAGGAATTTACCAGGAGGAGAGCAAGAGTGATGGAATTGGTAAAAGATATTCCGGGTTTCATTTGCTCAGAGCCTGAAGGTGCATTTTATATTTTCCCTGACGTCAGTGCTTATTATGGGAAAAAAGATGGAGATAATATTATCAAAAACGCTGCTGATTTTTCTATGTACCTGCTTAATACAGCTAAAGTATCTTCGGTGATGGGTGATGCTTTTTGAGAACCAAATTGTGTCCGTTTTTCTTTTGCTAACAGTATGCCCAATATTGACAAGGCCTGGGAAAGAATTAAAGGAGCTTTAGCCAAATTGAAATAATAATGAAAAAAGAATAGTAAGTGGAGAATAAATAATGAAGGTATTCCGGGCTTGCTTATGGCAGGCCTCACTTATATAAGCATTAAATAATTTCTTCCAAAATATAATACCATACTAAGGGCCGGCATACTTTACTGAGCGGATCGCTCAAGTAATAGTTTATGGAGTTGAAGCACCTGCGGGATCAGCAATTGTTGCTCATCATTGATGATAACAAAATCACAAAGACGCATTTTAATATCTTCATTAATCTGCCTGTTCATTCTTTGTAATACTTCCTCTTTCTTCACATTGTCTCTTTTTATGATTCGTTGTATGCGGAGTGGGGCGGGGGTATATACACCGATAACCAGGTCCAGGTGTTCAGAGGATCCGGTTTCAAAAATAAGGGCCGCTTCTTTAATAATATAAGGAGAGAATTGCAACTGCATCCATTTTGTAGCGTCGAGAATGGTAGCAGGGTGGGTAAGAGCATTAAGTTGTTCTAGTTTTTCTTTATTATTAAAGACTAATGAAGCGACGAATGGCCTGTTTAACTCACCGTCCTTATAACTTTCATTTCCAAACAGGCTGATGATTTTTTTTTTGAGTTCCTGGTTTTCATTCATCAATCGCCGGGCTGCAGCATCTGCATAATAAACGGGGATACCCAGTACTTCAAATATCCTGGACACTGTGCTTTTGCCGCTCCCGATACCTCCGGTAATACCTATTCTGAGCATCTGATTTGATTTGTCTTGATTGCCCGATGCGAAGAAATTCTATAATAAAGGAATAAACAATATACCAAATATAGAATACAAGGACATTAATGAATGAAACAAAAAAGGAAACCGGCCTTACCGGTTTCCTTAACTTCTTTAAATCTTAACAAGGGTTCTATTTTTTCTCGGTAGTGACAACAGGTTTATTTAACGCTGCTGTCCAGTCCATGCTGATTGCTGATTTTTCAATTTTTATATAGCTACCGGGGCTTACTTCAAGATTAATAGTACCGTCTTCATTTACCTTATTTATAGAGCCATGAATTCCGGCAATAGTAACGATCTTATCACCTTTTTGCAGTTCTTCAATAAACTTTTTCTGGTTTTTTGCTTTTTTCGCTTGCGGACGAATAAAGAACAGCCAGAAGACAAGGATCATTAATCCTAAAAATATAAACTGGAAACCTCCGAACCCACTTCCACCTGCAGGAGCCTGCAGTAAATACATGTCATTCATTTTAATCTTGTTTTATAATTATTCTGTAATTTCTACCCTGAAGCTTAATTGTGTAAGATTTTCTGGCTTAGTATTGGCCGTTACAAAAACTTCTTTTCTTGTTTCGCCTTTACCACGTCCCTCACTATCAAATTTTGCCTTGATCACTCCTTCCTCACCCGGTGAAATTGGTTTTTCCGGTTTTTCCGGAACGGTACATCCACAACTGGCAGTAACATTAGCAATTACCAGGTTTTTATCCCCGTTATTCCTGAACCGATAACTTACTTCTACCACTTGTCCTTCTTTTACCTTACCCAGGTCTTTATATGTTGAATCCAACCATTGAATTGTTGTAAAATTGGAGGAGTCCCTGGAAGCGTTATCTTTTTCTTCCTGGGTTAATATTTTTTCTGTTTTGTTATCCGCACTCTGGCAACCAAACAGGCCAATAACCAATAAAATAAATATTGTTTTTTTCAAGGTGCAAAAATTTTGGAAGTGCAAATGTAAAGGTTAGTTTATAGGTAAGCAAGTTTAAAAATTAGCAGGAAACAGATAAACTATCCTCAGCTTTTAAACTTATCAGTTTTCTTGTAATCCACTTTTTGCATTTTTCCCTGTAATACCAGCTCTTTATGAATATTATCAAGAATACCATTTACAAACTGTCCGCTTTGAACCGTACTGTAATCTTTAGCCAGGTCTATGTATTCGTTAATAGTGACTTTGGGAGGAATGGTTTGGAAATAGAGAAATTCAGATAACCCCATTTTCATAAGTATCATATCAAGAACCGCAATTCGTTCCGGATCCCAGTTTTTAAGTTTTGGTGTAATAATACTTTGCAGGTGGTCGGCTTTTTCCAATACCGTTTGCAAAAGTTCTTTGGCAAATAATTCTTTGTCAGGACTAAGTAATTGTTTAAAATCAAGGGAACCCGGCTTTTGGATATACCCCACCAGCAATTGTACGATCATTTCTCCGTCATCATTCCAATTAGAAAAGTTTTCTTCAAGGTGTGAAATGAAAAGTTCGTTGGCGAGAAGAAGATCATTGAGTATAAATTCCATGATCTTCTTTTCTTCCGCTTTGTCTCTCGACGCAATGGTGGTGTATTCTTTATACTCCGGCGTATCTACAAGCACCAGGTAAATTTTGCGTACAAGGTCTGAATTATCATCCTGGGTCTGTTTGAGCATTAAATGCGGCTTTTCTTTTTCGAATTGCTCTTCCAGAACTTTGTCGCCAAGCATTTTCCACAAAATTTCATTGCCAGCTATTTTGGTATTCACGTTGAGATCTTCGGACGTGGGTAAATGCTTACTGGCTCGTTTATGTGCCTGGGTTTCCGCGTACCGTGCAACCTCGGTCACAAACCAGGTAAGATATACCAGTAAAGAACGGGTTTGATTAAAATGTTGTTGTAATATTTTTTGGGGTTCCCCGGGTTTCAAAAGATCACTTAGAGTATCTGCTGTATAGAGAGTCTGCATCACTTTTACCCGAATATTTCTTCTACTGATCATTTTCTGCAAGAACTATTTTGAACTGGCGAAGATAGGGAATTTGAGTGGCAGATTTATCCAGGGAAATACAATAG
>JBPPMM010000361.1:0-3661 GCA_051306075.1 Chitinophagaceae bacterium | reverse complement strand
TGCAAAAAAGAAATTAGCAAATAACTTGAAATTCATATAATTAGCATAAGCAAAAAAAGGTCATTTTTTCAAATGACCTTTTAAAGTATTTCAAATATTATATTAATTATACCCCGGGTTTTGAGTTAGATTAGGATTAACCGCCAACTGATTGCTGGGTATGGGAAATATCAGGTTTTTTGTACCGGCATCTGCCGCTTTTTCCTGCCAGGCTTGCAAAAATTTTCCAAACCTGATCAGATCGTTTCTTCTCCAGCATTCCCAATACATTTCTCTTCCTCTTTCATCTAACAAAGAGGTTAAATCAACTGCGCCCAACGCAGTGGCTCCGCGTTTTGCTCTAATAGAGTTTACAATGCTTACGGCTGTGCTTCCATAGGAACCAGCAGAAGTACCTGTACCACCGCGAAGAATGGCTTCTGCTTTCATCAGTAACACATCGGCTAACCTAAACATAACATAATCGTTATCTTTCTGATCACCCGAATTTGCATAATCAAACGGGTATTTAATAACTCTTATCCCTGTAAATTCCAGGTTGTTTGGATCTGGTTCATTTATTTTAACTTCCCTGGTGAAGCTAAGAGGGGCAGTGGCAGGATTACGGGCTTTTAATGCAGCACCAGTCGTTAAATCGTATTGCTGCCCGATGAGAAAGCCCACGTTTGTTCTTTGTCCCGGATTGGGTAGTCCCGCTGGATATGGATAATATCCTCCCAATCTTTTATCTGATGGTTGAAATTTATCATAAAAATCAGAAAGTGTGGCGAACCCATTCCATCCAGACGGATTCATATTGTAATGTGACACCATGAACCCAAATCCACGAACATTCCCTCCCCTGTTGGCACTGGCACTATTAAAGAAACTATAGATCGTTTCTTTTGATTTAACATCATTGTCAGGCGCAAAAATGTCAAAGAAATTATCGTTTAAAGTATATTTATTACTGTTTATGATTTCATCTGCGAGGGCAATTACCTTGTTCATATCAGCCGGAGCAAATGTAGGTGTCGCTCTGTTGGCATATACTCCATAATTAAGATAAATTTTCATGAGTAAAGCCTTTGCAGCATTTTTGTTCGCTATATAAGCAGGGCCGGTGTCAGGAAGCGTAGCTATTATAGCGTTTAATTCGCTGACAATAAAGTCTGCAGCGGCCGTTCCTTTGAGTGTTGTCGGGTTAAGCTTATAATCATTCAAATCCTCCCGGTATGGCACCTGGTCATAACCATCCAATACCCAATACATGGATAGAGCCCTGATAAACCTTGCTTCAGCAGCTTGCTGTGCTGAGGGATTGAATTGTAACACAGTTGAAGCGGAAAACTGTGCACTAAGCATTTCAAGAAATCCGTTGTTTACAAATTCATGATCTGCGTTCCAGGTATGTGCATGCAGTGCCTGCCAGAGACCGTTATCGTACCAGTCTGGTCCGCGGGTAGGGGCAATTGCTTCATCAGAAGTAATGGTTGTTGTAGACCACATATTACCATTTCCCTGGAATGAACCGCCAATGGAATTATAGGCGGAGACCAACAGATCTGAAGCCTGGATATTAACTGTGTTGTTTGTTTCGAGCTGACTTCTGAATCTCTCATCCAGCTTGGTGCAGGAGAATAGAAACAGCACCAGACACAAAGTGAATAGATTTTTAAAATATTTCATACTTGAAAAAGTTTTTAATACTACAATGAAAAATTTACACTTAACTGAATAGTCCTGGCGGCAGGGTAGGGTATGTATTCAATACCCAATGAAGGTATTCCATTAAATCCACCGTCAGTATTCACTTCCGGATCAAATCCAGTGTATTTGGTTATCACAAATAAATTTTGACCAGTCAGGGCAACATACAAATTTTTTATGCTATTCCCAATATTGCCTACTCTGTAACCGATAGAAGCATTTGCCATTTTCAGATAATTGCCTTTTTCGAGATTTCTGGTAGATGGCGCAGGTGCATTGGCCCTTGATTCCTGGACAGCTTTCCCAACCAGATCTTTTGCAATATTCCTTGTTCCCAGATTACCAATTCCCACCACTGTCGCAGCCGTGTTATTATACAGGTAATGTCCAAACGTACCATTCATGCTTACGGTTGCCACAAATTTTTTATAAGTAAAATCAGTAGATATCCCCAATAACGTTTTAGGATTCGGGCTGCCTACATAAAAAAGCGTAGCGCCGCCGTCAGTTAAGATATCTTTCCCTGTGTTTTTATCAATCCCTTCCCATTGCCTTAAATACCAAACGTTAATCGGTTGACCGCTAATCACTCTCTGGCCCCTGACGTTAGAAAATCCCTGGCCTCTAAGTTGACCGGTTTCATAGAAACCTGATAAACCCTGAACTGTATTTTTAAGGAATGAAATGTTCGTACCTACATTCCAGGTCATATCCTTCTTATTCAGAACATTCCCATATAAAGTGATCTCAACTCCTTTGTTTAAAACATAACCATCTAAATTTTTCCAAATCAAACCCGTTGAAGGGCCTGGTGCTGCAAACGTACTTTCGAAGAGCACATCCGTGGTTTTTTTGTAGAAGTAATCAATCGATCCACTCAGCCTGTCTTGAAGAATGCTGAAATCGATACCGGCATTCGTGGTTGTAGATTCTTCCCATTTTAAATCTTCGTTTTTAAAATTCAGACGACCAATAGATTGCTGGCCGAGTCCATACCTGTCCCTGGAGGCTCCGGAAGGGAATTCCTGGTTACCCGTCTTACCCCAACCCAATCGTAATTTTAGGTTATTAATTATACCGTTACCAGCTAAAAAATCCTCCTTCGATATATTCCAGGCAACTCCAACGGAAGGAAAATATCCATATTTGTTATTCTCACCAAACTTAGTAGAGCCATCTGCCCTGAAAGTTGCGGTCAATAAATACTTATCATTATAATTTAAAATCGCCCGGCCGAAGAAAGATTGCAATTCTGTAGTGGGGGATGCGAAAGAACCAAGATTTCTGTCCCCCTGGGTCGAATATCCCAAAATGTCATAATAATTCAAGCCAAGGTTTTGAAAATCCCTGCCAAACAAAAATGAACCCTTATCATCATAAGTCAGCCATTCATGACCAACTACTGCGTTTAAATTAATAGCAGAAGTAATCTGTTTATTATAGTTCAGTGTATTGGTGACCTGCGTATTTGTTTGCTGGTTGTTGGCTATACCTGCAAGGCCTCTTCCTTCCACACCCTGTTCATTTAAAATTCTATTGATCTGAACCCTTCTAATTCCCACTGATCGATTAACGCTATATATAAGTTTATACTCCAGGTCATTGGTAATTTTATAAGAAGGAGAAATACTCGCAACTATGGTGTTGACCTTTGCATTATCGTCATAATAATTTAATTGTGCAAGGGGATTAATAGTGGTATTTCCAACCGCAGGGTCAATCCAGGCAGAATCGGTGCCAGGCTTGATTAATGGGTGGGTGGGATTCCATTGTAAAGCCTGGGATATTAAATTTCCCTCAAAGCCAACAAAGGATGAAATAGGTGCGAGTTGTTCATTCGTTTGGGTAACCAGTAAATTCATATCAAGCCCCAATTTTTTACTTTCCAAAAATTTAAAACTGGTGTTTAAATTAGCTGATATTTTTTTCAATTGAGAGGTCTTGATGGCACCTTCCTGATCCAGGTATCCCA
>JBPPMM010000343.1:0-2797 GCA_051306075.1 Chitinophagaceae bacterium | reverse complement strand
TCCACGGAAGATTTGGTGCATATTCTATTGTACCGGTATAAAAATTTCCATTAGGTGCACCAACACCGATGCCTTTCATCCTGCCAATGCCGCCAGCTTTTTCGATTAAAACGGATAAAGCAGTGTATAATTCATCAATAAAAGTGCTTACTTCTGTATGTTTTTTAGTGGATATTCTATTGGAAAAAAGAACGTTTCCATCCCGGTCAACAATTCCAAATTTTGTACCCGTTCCCCCCACATCTATTCCAATGGAAAGGGCTTCTAATGCTTTTGCAGGTGGTTGTCCCGTAGCTTTTGCAGGCGGTTTACCTATCGATTTTGCAGCCATTGTATTTATTTTAAAAAATGAATCCTGGTTCTTCAAATAAACAGGTACTTGTTTTGGATTAAAAAAATGTTTTTATCAATGTCCACCCGCGCCTATCTCTGCATCATAATCAATACCCTGTTTTCTGAGAATACCTTTTACTGCAAAAGCAAAAAAGGCCAGGTAGGCAAAACAAACAACGGTTATTATATAAGAATTGTGGATACCAATAATATCAGCAATTTTACCTTGAATAGGTGGCAGAATTCCACCGCCAAGTATCATCATAATAAGAAATGCAGAGCCTTGCGAAGTATATTTTCCCAAGCCTGCGATTGAAAGGCTGAAAATAGAAGGCCACATTATAGAACATACAAGACCTCCGCTTAAAAATGCATAGATGGCGATAGTTCCTGTTGTGATCAACCCGATAATCATAGCAACAACACCCAAAATACTAAATATAAGCATTGTTCTTGCAGGCTTGTTTTTACTAAGATAGAAAGCGACAATCTGTATTAATACACATACAACATAATAATACAGCGGGGTCATGTCATATTGCGCAAGGGTGTTGATACCTATTAATATTCCAAACGCTACAAGTGGAACTATGAATTGTAAAATAGTCTTTGTTTTTTCCGATAGGTTAAAAGCATTGATGGCTCCTGTCCATCGCCCGATCATTAAGCTGCCCCAATACATGCCAATAAATGGCGTAGCTTCAGAAGCAGATAAGGATCCAAAGTCTTCCTGTTTTAACAATTCTCCCAGGTTACTTCCAATAGCTACTTCTACTCCTACATAAACGAAGATGGCCAGCATACCTAAAATCAGTTGTGGGTATTGCATAGCCCCCCAACCTTCTGCTTTCTTTTTTGCACTGGCAAGAGATAATAATAAACCCAGCACTACAACTAATAATGCGCCCAGCAGCCAGCGCAATCGGTATGCTTCCATGGAATGCTTTTCATCAACGGTTGCATTGGTAAGGTCGGTTTTATAACTATCAAAAACAGGGATAAACATTACGATCAGCAATACCGTCATAATGATGAGGGTATAAAGAGCTTTATTTGCTTTTTCCGTTTTCTCCAGTAAAATACCAGAAGGTACTTTTTTTGAAAAAAAGAATAGTGCAGCAGCAGAAAGAAACAATGCACCCACCGCTATATAAAGTACTATTACTTTCGATAAACTTAGTGAGGCTATTTTTTCATCCGTAATGGCAGCAGTAGTTCCAAATAATGCAAGAGCAACAACTAAAGGACCAATGGATGTACCAAATGAATTAACACCGCCGCCGAGGTTCACTCGGCTGGTACCGGTAGCCGGATCGCCCAACAAAATGGCGAAAGGCTGGGCCGCTGTTTGCTGCAGTGAAAATCCAAGCGCAACAATGAACAAACCAATCAGCATGCCGGCAAAACTATTTCCGTTAACAGCGAAGATCATGGCGGCAGCACCCAGCGCAGAAAATAGCAAACCATAAACGATACTATTTTTATAACCCCATTTTCCCACAAGATCTTTTCCACCAAATGCTCCATATGCAAACAAGACCAACGCACCTATATAGTAAGCAGTATAAAAAGCAAAATCTATTAACTGGCTTTGAAATTGGTCAAGATGAAAATAATGTTTGCAGAATGGAATAAACACACTATTTCCTGCTGCAATAAATCCCCAAAAAAAGAACACTGTTACCAACGTTCCAAGGGCCCCGTAATTGGTAGGTATTTTTGCCTGTTGACTCATAGCAATCGTTAGTTTTAATTTTGAGGGCTGAAAATAAACAGAAATCAGTTATCGAAAAATTTTTAATTAATAAACTGCTCAATGCTAAAAACATCTTAATTTCAAACAGATTATTCAATACAATATTATTTGAATGGAAATTGTACATGTAGCAGCAGAATGTTATCCTGTGGCAAAGGCGGGAGGTCTTGGAGATGTAGTGGGAGCTTTGCCAAAGTACCAGGCAGAATTGGGACATGTTACCAAGGTGGTTATGCCTATGTATCGCACTAAATTCCTCTATGAGAATAGTTGGGAACTGGTACATGAAGGCGGTCAAAATATCGGTCCGCAATGGTTTCATTATAGTATAATCAAAGAAAAAACAAACAAACTCGGATTTGATCTATTCCTCGTTGATGTAAATGGACTGCTCGACAGGGAAAAGATCTATGGTTATGATGATGACACGGAAAGGTTCATGGCGTTCCAGATAGCGGTTTGTGACTGGATAAGTAAATGGGAGGATAAACCAGACGTGATACATTGCCATGATCATCATACAGGTCTCATTCCTTTTATGACAAAGCATTGCTTTGCATTCAGAAACAGCCTGGGTGCAGTGCCTTCTGTTTTCACTGTGCATAATGGACAGTACCAGGGTTGGATAGGATGGGATAAGTATTACCTCATTCCGGCTTACGATAGTTGGAAATGGGGAATGCTTGATTGGAGTAATACAATTAACCC
>JBPPMM010000338.1:0-2628 GCA_051306075.1 Chitinophagaceae bacterium | reverse complement strand
TCAAATTCCATGTAAAAGTATCTGTAAAACCAAATCCGGTCTCTTTGCTCCGGAAATATTTCTCTGAGAAGCCGTTTTTTTTCATAAAATTTTCAAATTACATACTGCTGTTTATCAGGCTTTTAAGATTTTTTGTTGACATATTGTCTACAAAATTTTAAGAGACTATTCTTCTCTGTCCACCTTGCGTCTTCACGGGTCTACTTCTTATCTACCATGTTTATTTTCAGATACTTAACTCGCTATATACATTTGCACCGCCAAAAAAATAAAGTAGATGTTTCATTGTCAGGATCATCCCGGAAACTTAAAAAAGAGAACTATAATAAAAATACAAAATCGAACCTGGTTTGGATGGAACGTAATTTCATCGGGCCGCAACATCCATAAAAAAACATTGCGCAAAGAGCGCAATCATTATTCAACATTAAAACAAATTCACAAAAATTAAATTAAGTATCATGAAAAAATCATCAATCAATTTATTACTAATAGTCATGACTAGTGCCGGTTTCGCGCAGTTCTCCAGTACGAAACTTGACCAATCCTACCTGAAGGGAGGAGACACGTTGAACACGAATATTGAGTATCTCAATGAAGTTCAGAACAACGGAACCCCCAGGCAGGTGAAGCAACTCGAAGAAGTAGTCACCTTATTGGATTTAACCAAATTCCCCCAGTTTGAGGAGTGTCAGGGAACTCATTTCAACGTGACTTTTAAATCGTACCTGGGCCAGATTACCGCCTCTTATGATGAGAACGGTAAGGTGTTAAGCGCCACGGAACAGTTTAAGAACTTCGCCCTTCCTTACGAGGTAGCGGTGGTAATTCTGAAGGAGTACCCCCAATGGGAGATCACCAAAAGCATCTACAAATTGAAGTATACCAATGGGCAGGAGCCTAAGAAGAACTTCAGGGTGCAGATAAGCAATGGTACGGAGGATAAGTGGATCGACATAAGCTCTGAGGGGAATATATCCTAATACGTTATACCGGATTCGATTTGTAAAGATAAGTTGGTGAGAAATCACCAACTTATTTTGTTTTCGGGAGTCTGTAAATTCAAGATAATTCACGAGGTATCACCGGTCGGTTGATATCATTTTCATTGTGAATTACTTTAAATTTATCATGTCTGTTTTCATAGGTCTTCTTGTTAGCAATCGTGGATTTCCCTGTTGACAGGTTCAACGCGCCGTAAAACAGAAATCGGCTTTCCGGCACCTGTTATGAAAGCCGGTAATGGGGTATATAAATTCATATGCTGTACCTAAAGGCACAGGTATTTCTCACAATCAAACCTTCTACCTATATCCGGTCCCGGACGGGACCATAATTATTGAATAGATGGCTGGTGAATATAATATAGGTCCTAACGCTGATTAGTCCTGTCAGGGACGTGAATATCGGTAGGTTTATTCCGGTTCATCTTACTCAGCCAGTCACTATAGTAGGGGGCAGATAATAGTAGTTTAGCCACAATACCGGAATATCTGGCTTGGAATAATAGGACAGGTGATTCTTTCTTATCCCTTATTAGTTAGGCACAGGAAACCATGACATTGTGCGTATGTCCGTCCCCGGAGGTAGAAAGTTTGCTAATAGAATTATTTCCCTGAAGGGTCGTAAAATCACTTGCCGAAAGGGTCACATTATGGGCATGGGTTGCACTTCCCTGTATGGAATAGGTCTTTTCTACACCTGCCATCACATCCTGTTGTGAAACTGTAAGGGAGTGCCCGTGATTGGCAGTAATGGAGGCGTTTGTACCATCTTCAAGACAGTTTGCCCCAGGGCTGGGGTCCGGATTGGGTTGTGGCTCGGGATTTCCATCCCCGCTGTCTGAACCGGAACACCCTATCAGGGTCATTGCCGGAATGGCAACCACCAGGGTTCCCAATGTTCGGTTAATAAATTCTTTTCTTTTCATAGCGATTTTTATTTAGTGTTAAACGTCAGTTTCTATAGTTCAAACGAGCTTAGAACATGTCCGGACCAGTAACAAAAACAGTTTTTTTGCGAGCGTTCATGAGTCTATGGAGAGATCACCACTGGATTTTTATAAGTAAGATGGCCTTATTAACAAATGGTTGCATTCCCTTTCTCATATTTCATGAACAAGAATTAGATGTTAATGCGGAGGACGGATAAGATACTTATTATGCTACTTTTTACTGCTTCATAAAATGGGGGGAGGTACAATCGATGGTATTAAACTGAATAAGCCGCATCAATATTGCACCCTTCACGTCTTAAATAGTGAGAGTTAAACTTTAAATATTTTTGATATGAAAAAGTATAAAAACCCCGTTGCTGTTATAGGTGCAGGGCCGGTAGGATTAGCTGCAGCAGCACACCTAACCATAAGGGAAATACCTTTTATCTATTTGCAGCTGCAGAAACGGTAGGCGCCAGCATTTTAAACTGGGGGCATGTCAGGGTGTTTTCTCCCTGGAAATACAACCTTGATAATGCAGCAGTAAAACTTCTGGAAGGGACAAATTGGAAAAAGCCTGATGTTGAAGCCTTAGCCACAGGAACAGAAATTGTTGAACAATACCTCAATCCCTTAAGCCGCCATCAGCAGATAGAGCCTTTTATACACCTTAACTCAAGAGTGATTTCTGT
>JBPPMM010000316.1:0-4097 GCA_051306075.1 Chitinophagaceae bacterium | reverse complement strand
GCATTTACTTTGTGGGCAAGCTCCAGGCTTTCCGCATCTTTTATCAGGATATTATTTTCTGCACCTTTACCAACGCCTACCATAATGGCTGTTGGTGTTGCCAATCCCAATGCACAGGGGCATGCTATGACAAGAACAGTAACTGCTGTTAGCAATCCATGAGTAAATGCATTATCGCCTCCGAAGAATATCCACAGCAGGAAAGTGAGAATAGAAATGCCAATTACAATTGGCACAAAGATGCCGGCAATTTTATCAACCAATTTTTGCACAGGGGCTTTGCTCCCCTGGGCTTCCCGCACCATTTTAATAATCTGGGCCAATAAGGTTTCAACGCCTACCTTTTCCGCTTCAAACTTAAAACTGCCTTTTTGATTGATGGTACCTGCAAATACTTTTAACCCCTTCTTTTTTTCTACCGGCATGGGCTCACCGGTAATCATACTTTCATCAACAAATGATTCGCCCGTTTTAACAATCCCGTCCACCGGTATTTTTTCTCCGGGTTTTATTAATAATAAATATCCCTGCTTTACCTGGCTTACGGGGATTTCCTTTGTTTGATTATCTTCCAATACCAGTGTAACAATTTTAGGTTGCAAACCCATTAATTTTTTAATGGAAGAAGATGTATTGGATTTTGCTTTTTCTTCCAGCATTTTTCCCAATGAAATAAAAGCAATCACTACAGCTGCGGCTTCAAAATACACATGGGCATGTAACCCGCGTTGGTGCCAGAATTCGGGATATAAAGTATTAAAAGCACTAAAGATCCAGGCAATACCTGTGCTAAGAGCAACCAATGTATCCATATTAGCATTACGATGCTTCGCCTGCTTCCAGGCATTTATAAAAAAACTCCGGCCGAAATAAAATACAACAGGAGTTGCCAGAACCATCATAATGTAATTTCCATATGGCATATCCATAAAAAACATTCCGATAACAACTATGGGTAAAGAAAGAACCGAAGCCCATATGGTCCTTTGTTTTATTGCCGCATAATATTTTTCCTGTGCAACTTCTTTTATTTCTTCCTGGTTCTCTTTTTCAATCAGAATATCATAACCAATTGAGCGCACCGTATTTCTTAATATCTCAGGTGTAGCAACTGCAGGATCGTATTCAATCCAGGCATCCTGGTTAGCAAAATTTACCCCGGCATCCTTTACACCATCTACCGACCTAAGCATAGATTCTACACTTACGGCACAGGCAGCACAGCTCATTTCCAGAACAGGGAAATTTTCCTTTTTGTAAGTTGTTTTATTCGCACTTACTTTTTTATTGATCAGTGTATCTGTTGACATAGACTTCGTTTTTGTAAAAGTACTTTTGATAACCCGCCTGGTTGTTACATAATGTCTGCTAAGATGTATAGAATTTTATTTTAAACCTGGGTGGTGACGCTTATATTATTTCTAAGAGAGGCTTGATAATGGGAAGGATTGATGCCGGTGACCTCTTTAAACTGTCGGGAGAGATGAGCCACACTGGTAAACCCCAGGCTGAAAGAAATATCACCCAGAGACCGGTTCCCAAATAGAATAAGTTCCTTGATCTTCCTGATTCGAAAATTAATTATATATTTTTCAATGCTGGTTTTTTCTATAGCTGAAAATACTGAGCTAATGGTATCATAATTTTTTCCTGATCGGTCTTTTACCAGTTTTGAAAACCGAAACCGGGCGGGAAAGTCAAAATCTCCATTATATACTTCTTCTACCAGTTGTTTTATGTTCTTTACCAGTTTTTCATTTTTATCCTCAAGGACTGTGAAACCAGAAGGTTTTAATTTTTCTGCTATTAATAATGTATCGGGAGCAGGGGAGGTTGCCGGAAAGATTATTTCCCCCAGATTTACATCAACAGGTTGAAAACCGATTTTTTCTACCAGATCTTTTACCACGGATATACATCGCTGGCAGACCATTCCTTTTATAAAAACAGTAAACTTCTTTTGCATGATAGAGAAATTTAAAGCAAAGATTATGAAGAAGAATGCAGGAACTGTTACATAATTCAGAGATAGATGTATATTTTTAGTTCATCAGATTTTATCAAGCGGCTTTCTTTGGTTTTCCTTTAATAATTTAAACCCCGAGGGAGTAAGACCGGTAATTTTTTTGAATTGCTGCGACAGATGTTGTACGCTGCTATATCCTAAACTAAAAGCAATTTCGCTCAGGTTCATTTCCGCATACATCATCAGTTCTTTTACTTTTTCTATTCTTTGAAGGATGACATATTTCTCTATCGTTATCCCCTCTATAGATGAAAAAAGAGTGCTGAGATAATGGTAATCCATTTGCAGTTTTTCTTCCAGTAAGGCGGAAATCTTCATATTGAATTCGTCTTCGCCATATCCCTGGATCAAGGAAACGATCGTGTTTTTAATTTGTTCTACAACCTTTGCTTTTTTATCGTCCAGTAGCTCAAATCCATTATTTAATAAATTTCTTTTAAGTTCATTGATTTGATTTGGGTCAGGGTCTTTGTTCAATTCAACCTGGCCCAGTTGAATATTTTTATATTCTAATTTAAGTTCCTTCAGCGTTTGCCTTACAACCATAATACACCTGTCGCAGACCATATTCTTAATATAGAGTTGTGCCATAATCAGGAGCAAAGTTAATAGTATCCCGTTTCATCGTTTTAAGCAAGCATAAATGATTAAAAACAGTATTATAGGATATTGAAATTTGAAATTAATGTTTCGGCTACGGTTTGCCGAATTAGCCTGTCTGAAATATAAAACCACTTATAGTGTACTTAAGCAGTGCCCGGCAATTTCAATAGGAGTGACTACAAATTTGTTTTATTTATGTTTCTATTCCCGATGCTTTCTAAGAGAAAACCCTGAATTCATTTCCCTTTTGGGTATTTTTTACCTCATATCATTTTGAGCAAAGTAGAAAATTTGCAATACAATTCTTGAGAGACCAATGAAGTTTTAGGGAATTTATGAAAATATCGTTTAGATATTTTAAAACAATATATCCATAAGCAAGGCCACAAGCTCTCATATATTAAATGGTTGATATGTTTATGCTGAATCTAAAATAATTTATTGCGTTTATTCCACGTATTTTTGACAACTTTTATATTTAATAAATGACACAAAGCTTAGGATCAGGTAAATTGACAATATTGTATGTTGATGATGATGCGGATGACCGGATGTTGTTATCTGAGGCCTTGCAGGATGCTGCTCCCCATGTTAAAATAGAAACTGTTGAAAATGGTGCCAAGGCTCTGGATTTTTTAAAGAAATCAAGTAAGCCACCCTGCCTTGTCATTGTGGATTTGAACATGCCCGGTATGAGCGGAAGGGAAATTATAAAACAACTAAAAAATGATAAACAGCTCGCTGAACTTTCAGTAGTTGTATTCACCACATCTGCTAACCCTGAAGACCAGAAAGAATGTGCCAGGTACGGTGTAGATATGATAACAAAGCCAATGAGTTTTGCAGACTTAGAACATAGTGCCATTCGGTTACTTACTTATTGTAAAGACTAAGGTTCAAAAAATTTTCGCTACATCTATTACATTTTCCTATAGTTTCTACTTGCTTATACAACAGAATTAAAAGTCCGGAATCGATTTTCCGTGGCGGGCCCTAAAAACGGCCGGTTTATTGCTTAGAAAAAATGCGGCAAACTGCCGGGAAAATTTACAAAATCAATTAAGAGTTATACAGATTTTAAATTATTTGATTTAATCCTGATTGATTTATAATTTTTCCTCTCCGTTTTCATATACAACCCCTGATAGTTTATGGTAAAAGCGATTGAGACAAACGTATTTGAATTATTATTGGAAACAGGAAAAGCGATTACCTCGGAAGTAGAGCAGGAAAAACTTGTACAACGAATAACAGACATTGGAACCGAAATAAGCGGAGCCCAGTTTGGAGCTCTTTTTTATAACGTTATCAATCAGAAAGGCGAAAATTATTTTTTGTATACAATTTCAGGGGTTCCTAAAGAGGCATTTTCGAAATTTCCTATGCCCCGCAATACTGAAATTTTTCATCCAACATTTGCCGGCTTGAAAACAGTCCGGTATGACGATGTAACTCAAAAATCTCATTA
>JBPPMM010000291.1:0-3116 GCA_051306075.1 Chitinophagaceae bacterium | reverse complement strand
ATCCCAATAACTTCTTTAGCTTGCAAGACATCTACACCATTGAGGGTTGACAGAATTTGTAAAGACTTTTGTTTAACTGGTTCAGTAGAATTAGCAAACCGTGGCATTTCTGATATAGATTCTTTCAATGTGCCGTGACTTTGGCTGCCTACAGTCGAGTAAGCAAGGGGGATTTCACCCCCTGCTCCTCACAGAACCGTACGTGAACCTCTCGATTCATACGGCTCTTCAAGATGCTTCTTTCAATCAGTAAGCGGGACATACACTCCAATGGGCAAACAATCCCGGCTGTAACTTATACAAGGTATTAAGCCATCTGCGGCTCTTCCGCAAATGCATCCGCTTGTTCCATTTGCACCACTTTTCAAGTCGTCTGTTCACAAAGCGCCATAGGTCATTCAGATCTCTTTTGATAAAGTAACAGTAGTAGTTTTGCCATCCTCTCACTAATGGGTTCAAAAGATTCGCTACCACATATATACTACCCGTTCGGGTATGTAGTCGCAGACTGCGTATCTTATCCATTATCCTTTTCTTCGATGCTTTCGATGGCGAGGGAAGTATCAGCAGTTGCCGTTCTCCTTGGACCTTTACCCATTGCGGTGTAAATGCAAAACCTCCCATTTCAAAAGTGTGAACATCGTTTACACTTCTTTTTGTCGGGTCCCGTTTTACACAGATGATCTGGGTCTTAGCAGGATGAATGGTTAACCCGCATTCTGTAAAACGCTTTTGCAGTTTGTTCAGAATGCTTTGGGCTATCTGCTCCCGCCTGGTGTGAATGATGATGTCGTCTGCATAACGTTCAAACCGGATACCCGGATAATGATGCAGCATCCATCCATCAAACACCACATGCAAATACAGATTGGCTAACAACGGACTGATGACACCTCCCTGCGGTGTTCCACTCTGTGGTTGTGTTTTACTTCCATCTTCATTTACTATGCTGGCTTTTAACCACCGGCTTACATAAAGGCTTACCCATTTTTCTTTACAGTAGAATTGTAATGCCTTCAGCAGTTTGTCGTGTGGTATGGTATCAAAATAACTTTTGATGTCCAGTGTCATTACATACGGATACTGCTGGCAGTTGAACTTTGCCTTGTTAATGGCATCGTGCATGCTCTTGCCGGGTCTGTACCCATACGAGTTTTGATGAAAGCGTGGCTCCAAACATTTCTCTAAGTGAACACGAACTACCTGTTGTGCTATCCTGTCCAGCAAGGTGGGCAGGCCTAACACTCTTTTACTTCCATCCTTTTTCTCAATGCTGACGGCCTTAATGGCTTTTGGAAAATAACTTCCTGATGCAAGGCGTATCCACAACTGATACAATAGTTTGCTGCGGTGAGTATGTAAATACTCCCACGTCATACCATCTGTACCGGCAGCTTCGCCACCTTGCTTTACATGTTGGTACGCTTCCCATACCATCTTTGTGGTTATGGGTACGCTTACTCCTTGTTTGGAAAACAATTCAATCATTCCTTGCGGTTGTTTAATGTTTACCAATTTTTACATCTTGTGTACCCCTTCGCTACTTCCGCCTTTCGGCGGATATCATCACTACTACGGGTACATCCGTCCCTGTTGTTGATTTGTGAAGGCCTATTACATCTTACGGGTGCTCCGCTTGATGATTTCACCTCTATGCCTTTCGTACGTTCTGGTATTTCTTCAAACGTCTTTACCTATTCAGCATATTCAACCAGTACAGGTTCTCCAGTTCCGCCTTTGCGCCTGTCTGTAAGTCCCGGCGGCTTTATCCCGGATGCAGCTAACACTTCTGGCAACTTATAACGAATGTTAACTCTGTTGAAACAATCATGTGCATCGTTTCTTTTTGCATCGGTAACAATTATCGAGACCTCGCAGCCGCTTCATTATGCATTCGGCTCTTACAAACGCACCTGTTGTATCGTTCACCACCCTGCTCCTTAGAGCAACGCAGCATACAACCGGTTGGATGGTGAAGGTTGCTCTGCTTCTCCCACCGAGAGGACTGCTCTCATCACAAAGGCAGCTTCGCTGGACACACACAGGGGGTTTGCCAAAATACGGGCAGACGGAAGTTATCTTCGGCATTTGTAATTCTACTGTACTTCATATCCAGCTCGACATTATCTATTTAGCTTTTTTTCCTGCCCGAAGTCCCCTCCTCAATCGTTCCCGCCCATGTCTCACGCCAAGCCCCGTGTGTAAGCCGTGGACATTGGGCCTTATGTAATAGATGTTTCAATTTCAATACCTTTACGCCATGCCTCCTTTCCCGACGAGTCTGCTATGAAAAAGGGATAGTACTGTAGTTATATAGTAAGATAAGACTACATAAAGACAATTTATCTTTTAAATAAAAACTCCGTCTGCTATGAGCGGTCATCTTATCAGTTTAAGAGCCGCCGATTTTTGTAATAGTTCAAAGAAAGGTACGCCATCTCGCAATGTGTTATTTGTATAACCGACTCGGCTCTGCGTTTTCCTTTCGAAGAAAGAGTATAATATTTTTTTGTATTTTTTCCCGCCCATAGTCTACTCTCGTAATCTGTTCCGCCCATGACCCCATCCGGGATTCTGTGTGCAGGACATGTGACATTGGCTTTGCGTAACGTAAAGCCAAAAATTGAATACTTTTATGCTATGAGTATGAACCATAGCTCTGCATATTGCAAGGCCCGGAGTCCACTTAACACAGAGCCGAGTTGTGAGACTCCGGGAAGGAACATACAAATATATTAAGTTGGAGATGGAGCCAGGCTTGGGTTGATTTATGATAAACAACAAAAGAGTTCTTCAGGTAAATGGATTAACACAAATTAATGTAAATATTAATAAACAAACATGCAATCGAAAGCAAAAACACCGGATGACTATATCGCTGAATTGCCGGCAGATAGAAAAGAAGCGATCATAAAATTGCGTAAGGAGGTATTGAAAAACCTTCCGAAAGGTTTTAAAGAAGTGATGGGTTACGGAATGATGGGTTATGTGGTTCCCCATTCCATTTATCCTGCGGGTTATCATTGTACACCTTCGGATCCCCTGCCTTTTGCGGGTTTTGCCAGCCAAAAGAATTTTATCGCTTTCTATCATATGGGTATTTATTCTGATCCTAA
>JBPPMM010000254.1:0-2140 GCA_051306075.1 Chitinophagaceae bacterium | reverse complement strand
AAATATGTAAAGGAAGGACATGTACGGCCCCATGCAATACCCACTTTACAACATAAGTTTGGAGCCTTAGAGCAATGGGATGGCAACCAGGGACCGGGCACATTGAATGCGATACATGCTACCGGATCGGCAATGAAACTGTCCAGTGAAAATGGCATTGGCTGCGTGGCACTTGCTAATACCAATCACTGGATAAGGGGTGGTACTTATGGCTGGCATGCTGCCAGGGCCGGTTATGTGTTTATTGGAGTTACAAATACAATTGGTGTAATGCCGGCTTGGGGAGCTATTGATTCAAGGTTGGGCAATAATCCGTTTGTAATGGCATTGCCTTTTAAAGATGAAGCCATCGTTCTTGATATGGCCATGTCTCAATATTCGTTTGGTGCTATGGAACTGTCTGTTTTCAGGAATGAAAAACTGGCGGTTCACGGCGGGTTTAATAAAGATGGAGAACTAACCAATGATCCGTCGGAAGTACTCGCTTCACGGCGTGCCCTTCCCATTGGCTATTGGAAAGGTGCAGGCATGTCCTTATTGCTCGATATCCTTTCCGCTATTTTATCCGGTGGGCTGGCGGGGCACCAGATTACTAAATCAGGGCTTGAAACCAATATATCGCAACTATTTATTGCCATTGATATTTCTAAGCTGAGTAACCATTCTGTTATAACAAAAACAGTAGAGGACATTATTGAGGACTATCACCAATCTGTAAAGGCCGATCCTTCCAAAAAAATTACTTATCCCGGCGAACGTGTTTTACAAAGCAGGAAAAGAAATACGGCTAATGGCATTCCTGTATTAAAAAAGGTTTGGGAAGAGATCATGAAACTGTAATAGCCACTTACCTCCATTTCAAGGTAAGGTAACTGCATACCTCGTTGCCTGTATTAACGAGCTGGTGCTGTTTTCCACTTTCAATCATGTACATATCGCCGGGGCCGCCCGAATACTTTTTCCCATCAATTATCATTTCTGTTCTTCCTTCTGTTATCAGAATGATTTTTGAATCCAGGTGCCTGGTTGGTAAATGGGCGTTTCCTTTTTTATCCAGGGTTGTAAGATGCACGTCAAAATTTTCACACATGGCTGTAGGGCGATCAAAATACGTTTGCAAACTACCTGTATTGGTTTTAATGACGGGTAGAGATCCTCCCTGTATTAATAAACTCCCTCCGGCATTTTTACTTCTATCCATATTCATAACTTTTGACCGGAACATAAAAACATAATAAGTTAGAGGTCCGTCGCCGGTATTTTCAAAGG
The DNA here is from genome assembly GCA_051306075.1 of Chitinophagaceae bacterium. Taxonomy (GTDB): domain Bacteria; phylum Bacteroidota; class Bacteroidia; order Chitinophagales; family Chitinophagaceae; genus Terrimonas_B. Next base: position 871 of record JBPPMM010000254.1, on the reverse strand, counting down.
TCTGTGATTCCAATGGAGGTATTAGTATTACACTTCCGGGTCCCAGTATATCTGTTTTATCGCCGATGCTGCATTTAACTTGTCCTTCTTTTATAATTAAAATTTCTTCAATATCATCCTGGGTATGGGCTGGCCGCGGTTTAGCACCTTTTTCCTGCGTAGTGGCATGAATTTCCAGATATTCAAATTCATGCGTTGTACCTTCTGCAATTTTTCGGCCTTCCCGCTGACCGTCTTTTTTTACTGGCAGATCAGACCAATGAAAAACGCCGGAATTGATAGGGCGTAACTGAGCAAAAACGTTCATGGTAAAAATATTTATAAAGATCAGCAGTATGATTTTCATTTGATTTCCTGTTGTTTAATTAACGCATGCCCGGCAAAATATTCCTGGGCATCATTTAACGGAAAATAAGCCTGGACAAAATTTCTATATCAAGTTAAACTATTTAAACTGTCAAGATTGATAAGAACATATAAGTGTATGAGCAAAAACTAAATTTCGCTTACAAAAAAGACAAGGAATTACCTGCAGGTAAATGATCAACACGTATCCCAGGCATTTTTTTTCTCAGCCAGTCAGCCATATATTCTGAACCGGGTTCTTCGCTTGCGATATGTCCTAATATGATCAATGAAAGTTTTTGACCAGCTGCACTTGCATCCCTTACATATTCTGCAGTTTCCCATTCCTGAATTTCGCCGCAAATAAGTGTGTCGGGTTGTTCTTTACTCATAGATTCAATCTGTCTTCTGCCACCGGCCGCACCTGGCATCAATAAAATTTTGCTGCAGGTTTCATCCAGGTTACCAATATATCTTACTGTATCTATTCCCATTCTTTTCTTTGCATGTTGTATCAATGCTTTTA
>JBPPMM010000245.1:0-3599 GCA_051306075.1 Chitinophagaceae bacterium | reverse complement strand
AAGAAGGCTACTCTTTCAAGATCCAATAAATATTGCTCAGAAACCAAGGTGGGTTCACTCAGGTCTCCCCCGCACATAACATAAGCTAGTTTTTTAGCAACCAATGAATCATGTTCTGTTGCATAGCCAGCCGTCTTCATCGCATGTATTCCTGCATATAAGGCACCGAGTGCCGACTGGCCCAACACTTTTATGTCTTTGCGTTCAACGGGCGTGGTATACCCGCTATCATATATTTCGGTAACAGATTTTTTTGCTTCTGCAATGCGCCTGCCCTGGTTAATAACAACTTCATCAAGCCCTTTTCTATATACTCCAATTGAAAAACCCTCGGCTGCGGAGGTAGCTACTTTGGCTGTTGCTATGGTAAGGAAACGATTTTTTAAAGTGATCGTTTCAGGTTCATCTTCATGCATTTCATCTGAGGCCCTTAATACAAACTCCTTGGTGCCACCACCGCCCGGAATAAGCCCAACACCTAATTCCACAAGACCCGTGTAGGTTTCTGCGGCGGGACAAACTTTGTCTGCATGCAAACTTAATTCGCAAGCACCACCCAGGGCTAAACCGTGAGGAGCTACTACTACTGGTATAGAAGAATATCTTGCCCTCATCATGGTATTTTGAAAGAGGCGGATGGCCATATCCAGTTCATCATACTCCTGTTCTATGGCCAGCATAAAGATCATACCTACATTAGCGCCAGCGGAAAAATTGGATCCTTCGTTAGCTATCACTAATCCTTTATAATTTTTTTCGGCTTTTTCTATCGATGTTTGAATTCCGCTTAATACATCGCCGCCGATGCTTCCCATTTTTGTATACCATTCAAGCCCGAGAACATCATCACCCAGGTTGTATAACCGGCAACTGGCATTTTTCCAAATCAATTTATCCTGGTGGTTGCTCATTATTATAAAAGATTCACCACCGGGTAATACTTTATATGATTTGGATGCAGGGTCGTAACTGTATTTTTTACCAGCTTCAATTTTATAAAACGAAGCGTTACCTGCTGCCAGCATATCATCAACCCATGGGGCTATTTTGTAGCCTGCAGTCTTCATTGCTTTCACCGTTTTTTCCACACCCAATACATCCCAGCTTTCAAAAGCCCCGATCTCCCAACCAAAACCTGCTTTCATCGCATCATCCACCCGGTATATTTCATCACTTATTTCAGGTACGCGGTGAGAGATATATGAAAACAGGCCATAATGAAAATGACGATAAAATTCGCCGGCTTTATCTTGTCCGGTCACCAGCATTTTCAATCTTGTATTAAGATCCTCAATTGGTTTAGCTGCATCAACTGTTGCAAACTTTGGCTTTATACGCGGACCGTATTCCTCTGTTTTTAAATTAAGGGTTAATATTTCTTTCTCGCCTTGCGCATTTTTTGTTTTCTTAAAAAACCCCTGGCCTGTTTTATCACCCAGCCGGTTGTTCTCAACCATTTTATTTAACCAGGCCGGAATGACAAAGGTTTCCTTTGCTTCATCATCGGGGCAATTATCGTAAACGCCTTTGGCTACTTTTACTAGTGTATCAATACCCACTACATCAGCTGTTCTGAAAGTGGCCGATTTCGGCCGCCCTATAACAGGACCTGTTAATGCATCTACTTCATCAACGGTCATTCCTAATTTATCAACCAAACCAAAGATGGCCATGATGCCGTATACGCCGATCCTGTTGGCAATAAATGCAGGCGTATCCTTAGCCAGCACAGTTGTCTTTCCCAGGTACAGGTCGCCATAGTGCATCAGGAAATCAACTACCTCAGGATCGGTATGGGGAGTGGGAATAATTTCCAGTAATCTTAAATACCGGGGCGGATTAAAAAAGTGCGTTCCGCAAAAATGTTTTTTAAAATCTTCACTCCGGCCTTCAGCCATCATGTGTATAGGAATTCCGGATGTATTGGAAGTAACCAATGTACCAGGTTTGCGAAACTGTTCTACTTTATCATAGATCATTTTCTTGATATCAAGCCGTTCCACCACTACCTCTATAATCCAGTTGCATTTGGCTATGTCTTTCATATTATCATCAAAATTGCCCGTGGCTATTTTTTTCACCACATCTTTAGTATAAACAGGGGAAGGATTGCTTTTAATTGCTGCGGCCAATGCATCATTAACCAACTTATTTCTTTCAGCTGGTTTTGTACTTTCTGCAGCTTCCTTTGGTACCATGTCTAACAGTAATACCTGCAGTCCCGCTCCTGCAAAATGGCAGGCAATACGTGAGCCCATGACTCCACTTCCCAACACAGCTACTTTTTTAATTATGCGGTTCATGTATATTTAATTATTTGTTTTTAAATGTGGATGCCCATCCCGGATCAAATAGTTAGCTAAACAACTATTAAATGTGAAGGTAAGAGAAAAAGATTGGCAGTAAAAACTTGACGCAGAGTAAATCATATTAAAATCCAGATATCGCAAAAAGCAGAAATAAAGAGCGTTTAGAGTGCTGTAAAAAAGAGGAATGCAATTATTGAAATTGTAAGAAGCTGTTTTTAAGCTTTCTTCTATTATGATGTAACCTGTTTCATTCTTTTGTTGTCAGATATATTTTAGAAATGGCTATAATTGCCACAATTTTGTTGTCACTAAACCAAAACGCATGAAACGAATTTTTTTGTTGATCTTTTTTGGAGTTCTGATTTTTTCTTCCTGCCGTTTTATGGGCTGGAAAGGTATACATGGAAGTGGCAATATCGTTACGCAAAGCCGTACAGCCGGGAAATTTAACAGCATTGATGTCAGCGGTGCTATTGAAGTACAGGTCAGGCAGGATTCCGTTCAACAGGATATCAAAGTAGAAACGGACGACAACCTGCAGGAATATATTGATATTCATGAAAACAATGGGGTATTATATATTTCACCCAGGAATAATCACAACCTGGACCCAAGCAAAAGAATAAAAGTATATGTTTCCGCCAATGATTTTAAATGGTTGAGAGCTTCCGGTGCCTGCCGTATTTTTGGTGAAAATAAGTTAGTCTCTTCCGGCTCCCTTGATATTGAACTGAGCGGAGCTTCAGAAGCCAGAGTAGATGTAAAATCACCACGCATTAATACAGAACTTTCAGGAGCTTCTTCAATTGTAATAAGTGGGGAAACAAAAGATCTGAATATTGAAGGCTCCGGGGCAAGTGATATTAAGTCCTTTGACCTGATGACAGAAAATACAACGATCGATATTTCCGGTGCTTGTTCTGCTGAAGTGTTTGCAAGCGTAAAATTAGATGTGCAGGCAAGCGGCGCATCCGGTGTGAAATACAAGGGGAATGCTTCCGTAAACCAGGATGTAAGTGGGGCAAGCAGTGTAAAGAAAGTGAACTGAATTTTATTGCGAATAAGAAACGAAGCCCTCAACCGGGGCTTTTTTATTGCACTAATATTAAGTACCGGTAAGATAATTATCCGAACTTAGGGTACAACCAAAACTTATTTATGAATTCACGCCGGGAATTTATAAAGCGATCCACGTTAGCTTCAGCGGGATTGGTAGTAGCCTCCTCCTCATTTGGAAATTTTTTTATAGGTAAAAAGCCGACTGTTATAATAATTGGTGCAGTCTTTGCC
>JBPPMM010000137.1:0-13235 GCA_051306075.1 Chitinophagaceae bacterium | reverse complement strand
AGTGGCGGGTACATGGTCCATCCTCCACTTGCCGGTCCTGTTTGTGTAAACAACGAAGCAAGCATAACCATACTGGCTAAAAAGAAAAACCAATAAGATAACATGTTCAGAAAGGGAGAAGCCATATCCCTGGCACCAACCTGCAGAGGTATAAGGAGGTTGGCAAAGGTTCCGCTAAGGCCTGCTGTCAATACAAAAAATACCAGAATGGTACCGTGCATGGTTACCAGTGAATAATAAAATTCCGGTTGAATAGTACCTCCTTTGGCCCAATGCCCGAAAAATGTTTCCAGTATAGGAAAGGATTGACCCGGATAACCTAATTGCAACCTGAACAGTACTGAGAACAATCCACCAACAATAGCCCATATGATACCTGTTATCAGGAATTGCTTGGCGATCATTTTATGATCTGTACTGAAAATATATTTTGAAATAAATGATTGATGATGATGCCCGTGATCACCATTGTGATGGACCTCGTGTCCCACATGAACTTCAGGATGTATATGCAATTCTTCGCTCATAATCTTTTTTTTAAAGACAACCTTTTGTTGCCCGTTAATTTAATAACTCATCGTCTTAGTTACCGCTCATGGCAACTGGTGCAGCCGCCACAGCTGGTTTTATTGTATCGGCTTTTATAGCCGCTGGATCTTTGTCAGGAAAGGCCGAAAAATATTTTGGCTTCTTTGACAAAATCCAGGCATCAAATTCTTCCTGGGGTTCCACAATAATCTCGCCTCTCATGGTATAATGACCCCTGCCACACATTTGGTCGCAGGATATCTCAAACATAAATGCCGGGTTATTGGTTTCTTCTCTCACCTGCTTAGTGGTCTTGGTAGGAGTAAACCACATGGTAGTCGGTGTTCCGGGAACAGCATCCATTTTCAAGCGGAAATGCGGAAGTCCTACATCATGTATTACATCCTTGGCACCAATTACCAATCTGACAGGCTTATTGAGTACCAGGTGCATGGGTTCGCCACTAATAAAAATATCATCATGATTTGCAGGATCATCCCAAAGTTGTCCCAGGGGATTGTTAGCGGCATCATCAATATTTTTATAATATTTTTTTCCAAGAATCTTATCTTTTCCAGGATAACGGTATTCCCATTTAAACTGGCTGCCGGTAATTTCAACCACCATTGCATCTTTTGGAGCTTCCCCTGTAATCTTAAACCAATAAAAAATTCCAAAACCAACCAGCACGGTTAAAGCAATGGCAGGAATTACGGTCCAGATCAACTCCAGTTTATTGTTGTGAGGATAATAATACGCTTTACGAGTATCTGACTCCTGGTATTTATAAGAAAACCAAAACAAGATGACCTGGGTAATAAAGAACACAATACCTGTAATACCAATAGTAATGTAAAGCATATTATCTATGTGCACTCCGTGGTCTGAGGCCGGTGCGCCCAGGATTTTTCCCTGCAACCTTACATTGCAATAATAAACTCCGATCATTCCCGCAATCAGGAACACCAGCAATAAAAAAGCATTGATCTTATTGGTTTGCTTTCTTGATTTTTCTTCCCCACGCATGATTGCCACATATTCACTGGCTTTTCCAATCTGGAAAGTGATCAGAAAACCAAGTACCAATATTGCAATGATGAAAAAAGTTTGCATATGTAATAAATAATTATCGGCCTGTTTCCTGTCTCAAAAATAAATATCACCAGGACATAAGACCATCATTTCAAAAATTCGTTTTATTATAAGAACTGCGCTTTTTATCCGATTCCATTATAATCCCTCTTCCCAATTCCAAAGCAATACTTTACGTATGATGTATTATACTCTCTTTAATAAACGGATGATTTTTAGCAAGCAGTGGCCATTTTGCCAATGTTCGCCCGGTAATAAACATGATCAATCCTACAAATCCCAATGCTATACCCAAATCATAAATTATCGTAGGTACATGATCCGGAGATGGGCTGGGAAATACCATTTGGAAAAAGTCGAGCCAGTGGCCAAACAAAATAAGCATCGACATAAATGTAATGGTTGTATAATTTCTCTTGGCATCCCTGCTCATCAAAATCAATATAGGAGCTACAAAATTTATAATAAACATTAACCAAAAGATTCCTTTGTAAACTCCCTCAATCCTTGGCTTGAAATAGACTGTTTCCTCGGGAATATTTGCATACCAGATCAACATAAATTGCGAGAACCATAAATAAGTCCAGAAAATAGAGAAGGCAAACATGAACTTTCCCAAATCGTGCAGATGTTCATTATTTGTATATTCCAGGTAGCCTTTATTTTTGAGATACACTACAAATAAGGTGATCAATGCAATACCGGCCACAAACGTACTTGCAAAAGTATACCAGCTGTACATCGTGCTGTACCAATGCGCATCTATACTCATTAACCAAAGCCAGGGTATAGAAGACATAACAGTTAAGGCGAAAACTACCAGGAACAATGCAGCCCATACTGTATTCGTAAAAATATATTTCTTTCCTTCTTCTTTTGTTTGTACCGGATTTTCATCCAGCATACGGGAACGCTGCCTCATCTTCCAACCCAGTACCGACCACAGAATTATCGTTAATACGGTAACAACTGCAAAAAACCCTTTATTTAAAAACCCTGATTTAAACTGGAGCGTAGCATCGTGTTTTACATGTTCCGCATCCGTCCAGTGATAAATTTCATGATTACTTCCAAACGCAATGGACAATAATATAATACCGCATATAACCCCAATGACAGGAACACAAGCTGACACTGCTTCTGATACACGGCTGAAAGCCCATTGAAATCCACCCCAACCAAGTGTAGTGGCACAGATAAAAAACATAGCCGCATTAACAACCAGGAGAAAATAAACACTGTTTTGCAAAAGACTTCCCCAGAACCTGGCTTGCTGGTGAGGATCATTTTTAGATCCTGCGGTAACATACAAACCAATAATAGCAAGCACGCCTACTATCATCAAAACTATTGATATCGTGTTGAATCTTTTTGATATGGTAAATTGTTCGCGGATTGACATCAGTTTTCTTTTATATTCTTTATCTATTTTGTTTTTGCAACCGTAGTACTATCAACAGCGGCCGGAGCAGATGTTGAGTCTGCAGCTCCTGATGGAAACTGTTTTGACTTAATATAGGCAATCACTTCCCACCGTTGTTTTGTATTTAATTGCGAAGCATAACTGCCCATTTGGCCTTTTCCGTAAGTTACAGAATGGAACATGGTTCCCTCGGGCATTGCCTTCATATCATTGTCCATAAAATTCTTGGGTGCTGCTGTGTATGGACCGTTGCCATCTTTCCATAAGGGGCCATTTCCATCCAGCTTTGTACCATGGCAAATGCCGCAGTTAACCAGGTAAAGTCTTTCTGCTTCTTTCATATTTATCGCTTCTTTCGCAACCGGGCCTTTTATACCCGCCGATTGTATATAACCGGTTGAATCATTTTTCAAACTATAGGGCATCATCTCGCCACGGGCGATAGTTCCCTCTACCGGCCGGCCGGAATAATAAATACCCCTTTTCTCCAATTCTTCTTTGGAAGAATAAGTTTCATATGCCCTACTATAAGTCATGTCTGGCATATAAGCCCTTCCCGTATCACGATGAGCATCACCACAACTTACCATTGCGACAACAAGAAATGCTATCCCTGTTATATTTATTAATTTCTTTATCATCCAACTTTTTTTAAATTTCAAAATCCTCCGGATCTGATAACTACTTATTGCGCTAATTCCGCCTTTCTTTCAAATCGTTTTGTATCCTTATCATACCTGCCTAACCACCAGCCGGTTTCTTTAAATTGAACCGCTACTTCCTGCGCCCCTATACTATTTAAGAAGGCTATTGCTTCTTGCTCATTTGTTTGGTCTGTGCTTTCCAATGCCATTACAAATGTGTCGTCTGTAGATCTGAGGTTAAAATGATCCTTTCGCACAAAGGGAGCCATCTGGCAAAGCCAGCAAAATGTCAATACCATTCCTACAGAAGCAAACAAAACAGTCAGCTCAAAAATAATAGGTATCCAGGCCGGCAAGGAAAAAAATGGCTTACCGCCGAAGTTTAAAGGCCAGTCAACGCTTAATGCCCAGGTAATGAAACCAATGGCAGTTGATGTGCCTGTAATGCCATAAATAAATCCGGCTACATGCAGGCTGGTATCACGAAGTCCCATTGCTTTATCCAACCCGTGTATAGGGAAGGGAGTATAGACATCATGAATTTTGTATCCAGCCCGGCGAACTTTTTTTACGGCTGGAAACAAAACCGCTTCATCATAAAAGTTGCCAACTATAAATTTTTTTACACCCATAATCAAAAAAAATTCCAAATAATTAAATGCCAGCCATTTCAAAAAATTATAATGAACAACCGGAGCATGATCTGTTATTTACCTTTCTCAGGCTCCATGGTCATGTCCATGTTTATGACCAAACTCATCTGTTGATTCACCCTCTTCCCCCTTCATATTCTCTTTATAATTTTCCCCGTTTTTCTTAAGAATATGTTTTATCTCAGCGATTGCAATAACAGGGAAGAATTTGGAAAATAAAAAATAACAGGTAAAAAATAACCCGAATGTGCCCATATAAAAACCAACCTCCCATATGGTTGGAGTATAATATGTACTCCAGGAACTAGGAAGGTAATCTCGATAGACGGAAGTAACGATGATCACAAAACGTTCGAACCACATACCAATATTTACCAATATACTCATGAAGAAAGTAACCAGCAGGTTCCTTCTCATTTTCTTAAACCAGAATATCTGGGGCGACAAAACGTTACAACCCATCATGATCCAATAACTCCATCCATAAGGGCTGTTTAAGTTTAACCGGTTTTCTTTAAAAGCGAACCACTCATAATCAACATGGCTGTACCAGGCCATAAACAACTCCGTGAGATAAGCAATACCTACAATTGAACCCGTAAGAATAATAACCTTATTCATCACCTCTATATGTTCAATAGTAATGTATTCTTCCAGGGCAAGAACTTTCCTGGTAACTAACAAAAGAGTTTGCACCATTGCAAATCCGGAGAATACCGCACCGGCAACAAAGTAAGGAGGAAAGATAGTCGTATGCCAACCGGGAACAATCGATGTGGCGAAGTCAAAAGATACAATGGTGTGAACTGAAAGTACAAGCGGGGTGCTTAACCCTGCAAGTACCAATGATAATGCTTCATGTCTTTGCCAGTGCTTGGTGCTTCCTGTCCATCCAAATGCAGCCACACCATAAAACATTTTGCGCCATTTCAATTTTGCACGGTCACGCAGCGTAGCAAGATCAGGCAACAAACCAGAATACCAGAATAATAAAGACACGGTAAAATAAGTAGAGATCGCAAATACATCCCAAAGCAATGGTGAATTAAAATTAACCCATAAAGGGCCGCGGGTATTAGGATAAGGAAGTGTAAAAAAAGCGATCCATACCCTTCCCATATGCCAGATAGGAAATTGTCCTGCACACATTACTGCGAAAATGGTCATGGCCTCTGCTGCACGATTTACACCTGTTCTCCAACCCTGCCGAAATAATAATAAGATAGCTGAGATAAGCGTACCGGCGTGACCGATACCGACCCACCATACAAAGTTTGTAATATCCCATCCCCAGCCAATTGTTTTGTTGAGATTCCACTGACCTGTTCCATAAATTACCTCCATAGTAACCGAAACAACTCCGAAAAGAAGTAAGGCCACAGAAATAAGAAATCCGATCCACCACAGTTTGGAAGGCTTTGCTTCTACCGGCCGGCAGATATCTTCTGTAACCTGGTGATAGTCCTTGTCACCTTCTACCAGAGCGGGTCTAACCTGCGATTCATATCTGAGTAATCCCATAATTTATGCTTTGAGCCTTTATCTGCCAGTTGGCGGAGGGCTTATCTTTTATTTATTCTATTTTTCTTCGCCTGCATTCTTCTTTTGCCATTCATTTTAGTGCAATCCATTTTTTCAGGGTGCTACCAATATTTAATGACTTGCTTCTTCCACTTTATGCTCTCCTGCCGGAACAGTAGATCCTTCATGCTTTTCATCACTACCATGCGCACCTCTTTCAATTATTTCATCTGTATTTCTAACCTTGGATAAGTATGTCACATTAGGCAGTACGTGCAATTGTTCCAATACATGAAAACTGCGCTGGGGATTATCCTGCCGGATTCTGCTTACCTCGCTTGTAGCATCATGAACATTACCAAAAACAATGGCGTTTCCGGCACAAGCTTGCTGACAGGCAGTTTTCGCATCTCCATCTTCAAGCATTCTTCCTTCTTTTTTCGCAGTCAGTTTAGCCGCCTGTGTACGCTGAATGCAAAAGCTGCATTTTTCCATCACGCCTCTTGAACGTACGGTTACATCAGGATTCAACACCATTCTTGTTAACTCATCATTCATCTGGAGAACGGCCGGATCCAGCTTGCCAACTAATTGCTGATCCTGGTTGTTCGGGAAACTATCTGCACCCATATAATCCGACCAGTTAAAACGACGCACTTTAAAAGGACAGTTGTTGGCGCAATACCTGGTTCCGATACAGCGGTTATAGGCCATTTGGTTGATACCTTCTGAACTATGATTAGTTGCCGCCACCGGGCAAACATTTTCACAGGGAGCATTATCACAATGCTGACACATCATGGGTTGAAAAATAACTCCCTTCAGGTCATCAGGGTTGTTTTCATCACTAACAAAATAACGGTCAATACGCAACCAGTGCATATCATGATAACGAAGCACTTCGCTTTTACCAACTACGGGTACATTGTTTTCAGTATGACAAGCTATCACACAAGCTCCGCAACCGAAACAAGAATTCATGTCAACCGTCATTCCCCATTTAATTCCGGGTTGTTCATGAACTCCATATAAAGTACCGTCTTTACGATAATCACCGGTAGCTTTTGCATATTTATCCGTAAGATTCTTTTTATAATCAAGAATCTCATTCGGATTCTTTTTGAAAGTGGCAAGCGTCGTTTCTCGTACTACTTCTACACGTCCTTCGTAAGAATTGTGTATTTGAGTTTGTGCGATTTTTTGTTTTCTCTTCTGATCTGTAATAGTAACATCGCCGGCGAAATAATCTATTGTAGTTCCGTTAAAAGAAGTAAATGGATAAGCATTCCGGCCTACACCTGCCGCCGTTTTACCCAACCCTTCATTTCTACCGTATCCCACAGCTACAGCAATAGTATTAGCATTCATACCCGGAATAACAAGAATAGGCAACTCAATTTCTTTATTGCCTGCCGTTAATTTAATAACAGGCTTTGATGGATAATACTCGTAATTATTATCCAGTTTGATTCCCAGTTCATTTGCTTTTGAAACAGATATCAGGGCATAATTGTCCCAGGTTGCTTTGGTTATCGGGTCTGGCAATTCTTGCAGCCATGGGTTAGTAGCTCCTACTCCGGTACCTATGGCAACATTCTGGTATAAAACCACCTCATCTTTTCCTCCTTTTTTAGCTGTTCCAATAGCAGAAGCTGCAGCGCTTACACCACCACCATTATAGGAGCCGCCACTTGCTGAGGAAGAGGCCGGTTCAATAACGCCATCCTGTAAAACTTTATCAAAAGCTTCTAATGATCCCAGTTTGGTAGTCCAGTAATTTTTGAAATAAGTGTCGTAATCAATATTGTTGCCTGACCATTTCAATAATGATGTTTGAAAAGGCCGGGTTTTAAATAAAGGATAAATTGTGGGTTGCAGAAAGCTGGTAAATCCTGATTTGGGTTCAGCATCTCCCCAGCTTTCCAGGTAATGATGTGTTGGAATAATATAATTACAAAGCTCCGTGGTCTCATCCATTTTTTCACCAAAGGACACGGTGAGTTTCACTTTTTTTATAGCTGCTTTGAATTTATCAGCATCATAATAACTATAGGCGGGATTAGCACCTAAAATCAACAAAGCACCCACCTGGCCTGAATCCATTTGGGCAACAAGGTCAACCAGGTCTTTATCGATACCTTTCCTGTTATTAGAACTTACCGACCAATCAATGGTAGTGCCATAAGCGCCAATAGCGCTGTTGATCGCAGTCACTATAATTTGAATAGCAACATCATTACTTCCTGAAACCACCACTGCAGCGCCACTGTTTGCTTTCAGGTCGGCGGCCACTTTTGTAATTCCCGCCATTAGCCTGGCATCCGCAATAGCAGGTGCGGCAACCGAACCATTTAATGCAGACAATAAGGCTAAAGCCACAGCACCTGTTTCGGAAGGGCGATGAGTAAAACGTTCATCTGCACTTGCCACTGTAGTACTCAGATGTCCTTCAAACTGGTAATGTTTGCTCATCTGCGGATTTCTTTCATCAATTTTCCGCCCCTTTGAATAACCAATGGCCATTTCAACAGGGCTCAGCCAGGATCCCAGGAAATCAGCTCCCAGGCTCACTATTACTTTAGCCGCATCTAATCTATAAGTTGGCAGGTTTCTTCCAAAACCACTGGCTTCGTTGGCCAGCAGCATACCGCTAAAAGAAACTGCATCAGCCTGAACATGCCTGCTGCCCGGGTATTTCGCCAGGAATTCAGCAATGATTTGATTAGTTGATGGAGAAATGATGGTACTGGTAAGCAATACCACAGGTCCACCGGCAGCAGCAATACCTTCGGCAATCGTTTTATCTATGAATTCATAAGTGCTTTCTTCAAACTTTTCACCCACTTTTCTTTTCGGGTGGGTGATGCGATGTATATCATACAGATCGAGAACAGAAGCCTGGGCACGGGCGGAGGTACCTCCGTTTGTAAACGTTGAAAGCGTATTTCCTTCAATTTTAATCGGGCGGCCATCTCTCACTTTTGCCAGGATCGGAATAGCATCACCATCCTGCACATATGATGTTGCATAATATTTGGCTTCGCCAGGAATAATATTTTCAGGCCTGTTTGCAAATGGAATGGCTTTACGAACCGGTACTTTACAACTCGCAGCAAGCGTTGCCGCAGCAGTACTAAAGCCCAGGTATTTTAGGAAATCCCGCCGGGGAGATTTGGCATCCAGCAATCCCTGATTCAAATCTTCAAAAGGTAAATCCTCACGGAATTCATCGGTGACTTTCTCTTGAAAATTTTCAGGATCATTTACCTGACCGAAACCTTGCCAGTATTGTTTTTGGTTCATATTACCCCAATCCGACGCTGCGGATTATTTAGATTCTGAATTTTGACCTATCTCCTTTATAAAATCCCCTGCACATCCAGAATTGTTGAAAAATATTTTTAAAGCAACTTCAATTTCAAAATAAGACGATCCATTTGCCTCTGCAGGGATGGAATATTAATAGTGGCATTTCTGACATTCTATACCACCGATATCTTTTACAGTTACACTATCCATTTTACCGGTTTTGATATCGTTGTGGAATTTTTCATATATGCTGTAAAATTTATTGCCTTTAGTGCTATCATAGTTGAAATCAACTTTTGAGGTGCGGTGGCAGTTGATACACCAACCCATGCTCAGTTCAGAAAACTGTTTTACCTCGTCCATTTCGGGAATATTTCCGTGGCAACTCTGGCACTGTACATTTCCCACCTTCACATGTTGTGAGTGATTAAAGTAAACATGGTCCGGAAGATTATGAATCCGAACCCACTCAATAGGTTTGGCCTTTGACGCATCCCAATCATTCGGACGGGCAGGATTGAATCCTGCATATTTAAATAATTTTCCTATTTCTGCTGTCCCGTTTATTTCGGTTCCTTCATGATCATATAGTTTGGGACCCTTTTCATAGGTGGTTATTGTTTTATGACAATTCATACAAACATTCACTGCCGGTATGGTGGCCGATTTACTTTCCCAAGCGTTACCATGACAGTACAGGCAATTGATCTGGTTGATACCTGCATGTACTTTATGCGAGTAGTAGATGGGCTGAACGGGCTGGTAATTCGTTTGTCGTTGCAAGCCTATGGCACCTTTTGTGGCAAAATAACCTCCGATAACAAAAAGTAACATGGCTCCCATCGCTATATAAATCTTATTCTTAAAGAAAGGAACCGGCTCGGGGCGCTGAATCCCTTCCACATCGTCCGACATTTTTTTCAGGTTACTGTTAACCTGCATTAAAATGAGAGCGATAATAGCCAGTATAAGAGAGATGACACCGAATATAATTGCATTTTGGTTGCTGCTTGTCTGTTCGTTCATGGCAGTTTCGCCTGGTCCCTTAGGTTTATTTGCATCGGCCACTGCATTATTCACATAGGAAACAATAGCATCAACTTCTGGTAATGTCAAATCCGGGAAACCGGTCATCATGGAACCAAATTTTGTTTTCAACCCCTGCGTATAAGGGTCACTGGCCATATAACCACCGGGATTATTGATCCATTTAAGAAGTTCCTTATGGTCCGCCCACTTATGTCTTTCTTCCATGCCACCTAATGCAGGCCCGGTTCCATCTTTGAGCGGGTGATGACAACTGGCGCATTTGCTTGTAAATAAAGCTTTCCCATCCTGAGCCGAAACTTGTATAGCCGAAAAAAGCAATAAAGAGAGTAAGAAGAGTGTCAGTTTTGAGGTCATTGGTTTACAAGGAATCATAGCCGCAATTAATCTGAAAAAATGTGGATAAATAGCTCTAACCGGAAGCAAAAATAAGCCACGAACTTAACAAAAGGCCAACACTTTGAAAAAAATTTTAACCCGCTACCAGTCTGCATTTCAAGCCATTTATAATATTTTTTACTAATTGTTCAAATTGGTTTGTCATCAAATAGTCAGACGCTTTGCGTAGATACTTATATGAATTATCTATTCTTGTTAAAGTATATTTTTTCCTCATTTTTGCGATTCAAAAACAAAAAATATGGCGAACAGAAAGATAAAAGTCCAAACTTTTCTCATTATCCTTTTTTAATAGCCATAAACTCCTGATATGTTTCAACGCCTGCAGCAAAAATGGAAGGTCAATGGCTTTCAACTGATTCTTATCCTTTGCACTTTTGCTATCGGGGGCAGCCTGACCGGGATTGTTGGCAAAAAACTGATGAATCTTTTTCAAATAGATCAACGCGGACTCTGGCTGCTTATATATATTATAGTTGTTACCCTGGTATGGCCTTTTGCCGTAATGCTGATTAGCGTTCCTTTTGGACAATACCAGTTTTTTGCAGGGTACCTGGCGAAAATGGGCAGAAGAATTGGGTTAACAGGAAAAAGGGTTCAGCAGGACACAGAAAAATCAAAATACAATGACAACCTGGGTTTATGCCATGGGCAAGGAAAAGAAATGATTCATATCGCCATATTCGCTTCAGGAGCAGGATCCAACGCAAAAAAAATAATAGATCATTTCAAAAATTCAGATCATATTAATATTTCCTTGGTTGTTTGTAATAAACCAGGTGCAGGTGTATCAGCCATTGCAGCAAACGAAAACATTCCTTCCATAGTAATTGATAAAGACCAATTTTTTAGGGGCGACGCTTATACCGGTGTATTTATGGAAAAAAAGATTGGCTTTATCGTTTTAGCAGGTTTTCTCTGGAAAATTCCTGACAAACTCATTGAAGTTTTTCCCGGAAAAATAATCAATATTCATCCTGCATTATTGCCGGGGTTTGGAGGCAAAGGCATGTATGGCAACTATGTTCATGAAGCGGTGATAGCAGCCGGCGAAAAAGAAAGCGGCATCACCATTCATTTTGTAGATGGCCATTATGATAATGGAGATATTATTTTCCAGGCAAAATGCCATGTTTATGAAAATGATACAGCTGCCACCCTGGCTGAACGAATTCATATGCTGGAATATGAACATTACCCCAGGGTGATTGAAAAATTATTGAGTGAATAGTTTTCCGCAGATTCAGTTTTGGTAGTTTGCTGGTTCAACCGTAATTTTTTCATCAAATTATTTCCTTTATCTGATAAATTTTTTTCTGATGAAACAATTTGTATTTGCATTTGCCCTTTTCTTTGCAGTTGGTTTTTTTGCATCTGCTCAACCATTGTTAAAAGAAGTGGTTCCTGAAACAGCGGGTATGTCATCAGAACGGCTTCAGCGGATCGATAAAGTGCTACAGGAATACGTCAACAAGAAATGGCTGGCAGGCGCCAGTGCCATTATAGCCCGGGATGGAAAAATAATTTATTATAAATCTATTGGGTATGACGATATCGAAAATAATGAGAAACTGAAAAAGGACGCTATTTTCCGTATTGCCTCACAAACCAAAGCCATTACCAGTGTTGCCGTGATGATGTTATATGAAGAAGGGAAATTTTTGCTGACTGATGCGGTTTCCAAATATATACCTGAGTATAAAAACCAACAGGTGTTGGATCAATTTAAAGCAGCCGATACAACCTACACCACAGTACCTGCCAAAAGAGATATTACGATCCATGATCTGCTGACACATTCTTCGGGTATTGACTATGCCCAGATTGGAAGTAAAGAAGCAACCGCCATTTATAGCAAGCATGGAATTGTTGGAGGTATCGGAGTAGGCAATATCCTTCTGGCGGATAAAATGAAAAAACTGGGTTCTCTTCCTTTGCTTCACCAGCCGGGAGAAAAATGGACCTATGGATTAAACACGGACTTGCTCGGTTACCTGGTAGAAATAGTAAGCGGAATGAGCCTTGCTGAATTTTTCAGCAAAAAAATATTTGAGCCCCTGGGTATGAAGGATACCTATTTTTATTTACCAAAAGAAAAATACAACCGGCTTGTTACACTTTACTCGGAGGATTCTTTGAAACACATTATAAAAGCACCTGCTTCTTTTGACATCAAAGGGGATTTTAACAGTAACTACCCCGCGTCACCGGGAACTTATTTTTCAGGTGGGGGTGGTCTTTCTTCCACCGCTTTGGATTATGCCATTTTTATGCAAATGCTTCTCAACGGTGGAGTATATAATAATAAGAGAATCCTTAGCCGCTCCTCCGTAAATATGATGACGGTAAGCCAGTATGATAAAATAAACTGGCCCGAAAATAAAATGGGACTGGGATTCAGTATCCATACCGAAAAAAGCCTGGCTGTTTCACCACTTTCTCCGGGCTCGTATGAATGGGGTGGTATGTTCAGCTCTTCTTATTGGATCGATCCTAAAGAAAAAATAGTAGCCCAACTTTTCCTGAACCAGTTTCCCCAAAGCCACGGCGAAATTCATGAAAAATTTAAAGTGCTGGTTTACCAGGCCATCCGTTAGTACGTGCAAACAGTCATAATCA
>JBPPMM010000019.1:0-2425 GCA_051306075.1 Chitinophagaceae bacterium | reverse complement strand
TTCATTAATGCATCAAAGCTATTGCCGGCGAAATGGCAATCTTCATTGGGTATATACAATTGGGTATAGACGATAAAAGCTGGTTGATATTTATTTAAGAGTTTTTTATTTATTCAAAATCATTTTTTCCTGGTTGTATAAAAGATACTGATCCTGATTGAATGTGCGATACGACAAATAAATTTCGCCCGTATCCGGGTGCCCCTAATAATTAACTGCTTATCTTTAATAAAAAGCCTGCATAGTATAATGATTCATTTTAATACTGTAATTAATCGAACGCTTATTCTTTGTGCACTATCATTTTTTTATAGTGTTTCCATACTTGCCCAAGCCGGCAGTAGCTGGCATAAACTTTTTAATGGTAAGAACCTGGCAGGCTGGAAGCAACTGTATGGTAAAGCAAAATTCGAAGCAAAGAATGGCCAGATCACAGGCACAACAGTTCTCAATCAGCCTAATTCATTTCTTGTCACAGAAGAAGAGTACGGTAATTTTATTCTTGAACTGGAATTATGGGTTGATACTTCCATGAATTCGGGAATACAGATAAGGAGCTTAAGTAATCCTGAATATATAGAAGGTCGTGTGCATGGTTACCAGATAGAAGTAGACCCGTCTAAGAGAGCCTGGAGTGGAGGAATATACGATGAAGCAAGAAGGGGATGGCTATATACTCTGGAACTCAATAGCCCTGCAAAAAAAGCTTTTAAGAATAACCAATGGAATAAATATCGTATTGAATGTATAGGGCATACTATTCGTACCTGGGTAAATGGCGTGGCAGCAGCACACCTGTTGGATGCAGAAACCTCCAAAGGATTTATTGCTTTACAGGTGCACAGTATAAACCAGCAACGGCAAGCCGGAAAGCATATCCGTTGGAGAAATATCAGGATACAAACAGAAGACCTGATGGCAACTGCTTATGACAATATTTTTGTTGTTAACACATTGCCCAATCATCTATCATCGCAGGAGGCAAAGAACGGCTATTCGTTATTGTGGGATGGCAAAACAACTAATGGCTGGCGGGGTGCATATAAAGAAAAGTTTCCTGAACAGGGATGGGCCATCAGCAACGGAGAACTGGTTGTTCAATCATCCTCTGGCGCCGAATCTAACAACGGCGGTGATATTGTTACCGAAAAAAAGTACAAAGCTTTCGAATTAAAGTTTGATTTTAAGCTAACGGAAGGTGCTAATAGCGGCGTTAAATACTTTGTTACGGAATCAGAAAAAAATAAAGGATCAGCAATCGGACTTGAATACCAGGTATTGGATGATGAGATGCACCCGGATGCCAAAATGGGAAGCGGCGGTAACAGGACACTTGCATCGCTTTATGATCTTATTGCGTCAGATAAAAATGCGGCTGCAAGAAAAAAAATAGGAGAGTGGAATCAGGGCATCATCCGTGTATTTCCAGATAACAGGGTTGAGCATTGGTTAAATGGTTATAAAGTGGTGGAGTATAAACGGGGCTCATCTGCTTATCGTACATTAGTAGCAAAAAGTAAATACAAGGATTGGCCAGATTTCGGAATGGCAAAGCAGGGAAGCATTTTGTTACAGGATCATGGTGATAAGGTATCTTTCCGCAGCATTAAGATCAGGAAGCTTTAATGTTCTTACTATTTGTCTGCTTGTATAGATATTACCTTATAGATTTGTAAATTGATTTTATAAAGGAAATTAAATTATCAATTATGTCATTATCACGGAGAAAATTTCTTGAACAATCTGCCAAAGCCTCGGCAATTCTTTATGGAGCATCATTGGGTTTAAGTGCTAAAAGTTATGCCAATATTATCGGGGCCAATGACAGGGTGAGAGTAGGTGTAACCGGTTTTTCTGATCGCTTCCGCCAATCCCTCTTACCCTCATTTCTTAATCATCATAAAGAAATGAATTTTGATATAGTAGCAATTAGTGATATATGGAAATTGCGAAGGGAAGAGGGACAGAGTTTTCTAAAAAATCAATTGGGTCACGATATACAGGCCTGTGTAAATAATGATGAACTCTATCGTATAAAAGACCTGGACGCAGTTATTATTAGCACTGCTGATTTTCAGCACGCACTTCATGCTACTGAAGCCGTGAATGCAGGTAAGGATGTGTATGTGGAAAAACCATTTGCCGAAACAATGGAAGATAACCGTACTGCACTTAAAGCTATAAAAGCTTCTAGCCGGGTGGTGCAGGTGGGTTCTCAAAGAAGGAGCGGCGGAAATTATACTGCTGCCGCTGAATATATTCAATCCGGTAAATTCGGACCCATAACCATGGTAGAACTTACCTGGAATGTAAATCAGCCAGGCCGATGGAGAAGACCCGAGCTTGTAGCAAAATGCAGGAAGGAAGATACAGACTGGAAGCGGTTTTTAATGAACCGTCCGTTTGAGGAATGGGATCCCCGCAA
>JBPPMM010000004.1:0-2378 GCA_051306075.1 Chitinophagaceae bacterium | reverse complement strand
GCCGAATCATAATTATCTGACAGGATATATATATCCGCCATTCTTGAATTGTAATAATCAGGTAATTCGTTTTCTTTTGCTCTTTGTGCACTCAATTGGAAAAATTCTAACGCGGTTTTGTTGTCACCGGCTTCCTTATATAAACTGGCCATATAATAATTGCCTCCCATAAATAACGATCGCCTGGTGCCATTTTCTGTTATTTTCCGGCTAATCTCCAAATCCTTTAATAAGTACTCAAAGGCCTTTTCATAATAACCCTGACCTTCATAGGACTTTCCAATCACCCTATAGATATAAGCCAGACCCTCTTCATCTCCTGAAGTCCTGTAATAATCCAAAGTTTTTGTAAATAGAATCCTTGCTTCGTCATACCTGAGTTGCAACATGAGATTATAGCCAAGTATTCTATTGGCTTTGTTATAATCCTTCAGGGCATTAATTTTTAAATACAAACCAGGAACTTGTCTGAAGTATTTTTCTGCCCCATTTATATCACTTCGTTCCTGGATTATTTGTCCGAGGTTATTCAGACCTTCCGCCATTCCTTTGGGGAATGTAAGTTTCTCTGCAAGTTTATACGCTTCGTTTGCAAGATTCCAGGCTGTATCTGTACTGAAAATATAATACTCAGGACTTAGCCTGTTCAGGCAATTTACTCTTGTAGTGTCCCTTGCATGGTATAATATTTTATAAAGACTATCAATTCTTTTTCGTTGGGCCTGGTGTTGTCGATGGATTTGTGCTTCCTCTTCCTGGTTTATTGCGCTTTGTGCAAAGGATAGGGATACCAAAAATAAAATGCAAAGAAAGAGAATGATATTTTTTGAAAACCTCATTGCCAAATTTTTTAACAGGCGTATTAAGTTGGGGCTTACTTTTTCCGAGAATTATCGCCGATCACTTTAAAGTGCTCTCTACTTTTTATCCTAAAGGTAGAATCCTGCTTTAATATTAAATAAATTCTGTTTAGTTGCACGAATTTCCGATTTGCTGAGCGGTTATAGATTAGCATTGAGTGAGCTACCATATGGCAGGGTAGTTTACCGGAGAGAAAGGGTAAATAGCATTTCAGGCGGGCATCTTTGGCTGAAACATCTTAATTTCCATTTTTTAAAAAATTCTTCAGGATGAAAATATCTTTTGCTTTTTTCCTTTTGCTTATTGTCTGCAGTGCTTCAGCCCAGGATATCAAATACTACCTACCCGATAATGTTACTTATAATTCTGCCATACCCAAACCAAAGGATATTATCTATCACGAAGTAGGGGAGTATCATGTAACTCATGACAGGTTGGTAAATTATACGAAAGCTATCGCGGTGGCCGCACCGGGGCGGGTTAAACTGGAAACCATCGGCTTTACTTACGAGCAAAGGCCACAGCTTTTACTGATCATTACCTCACCGAAAAATCATCAACGGCTGGAGGAAATCAGGCTAAAGCATATACAATTAACTGATCCTTCCAAATCTGCATCCCTGGATATTGAAGAAATGCCCATCGTAGTTTGGATTGGACATTCAATACATGGTAATGAACCCAGCGGCGCCAATGCTTCTTTATTAAGCGCCTATTATTTAGCTGCCGCGCAGGGGAAAAAAATAGAAGAAATGCTCGATCATGTTGTTATTCTTTTTGATCCGTCTTTTAATCCCGATGGGTTGCAGCGTTTTTCCACATGGGCAAACCAGCACAGGAGTAAAAATTTGGTCAGCGATTCCAATTCCCGTGAATTTAAAGAAGTGTGGCCCGGTGGTAGGTATAATCATTATTGGTTTGATCTTAACCGTGACTGGTTGCCTGCTGTGCATGTAGAAAGTCAAAATCGTTTAAAATGGTTTCATCGCTGGAAACCCAACATCCTTACGGACCATCATGAGCAGGGAAGTAATGCGACTTTCTTTTTTCAGCCGGGTGTGCCTTCAAGAGTAAATCCATTAACTCCTCAAAAAAACCAGGAGTTAACAGCCAGGCTGGGTAAATTTCATGCGGCCTACCTGGACCGGATCGGCTCCCTTTATTTTACAAAAGAAAATTATGATGATTTTTATTATGGGAAAGGATCTACTTACCCCGACATTAACGGAGCCATCGGAATATTATTTGAACAGGCTTCCTCACGCGGGCATTTGCAGGAAACACAAAACGGATTATTGAGTTTTCCGTTTACCATCAAAAATCAATTTACAACTACACTATCAACCCTGGAAGGGGCTGTTGCATTGCGAAAAGAATTTTTGCAATGGCAAAGGGATTTTTATAAATCTGCTATAACTGAATCAAATGCTTCACCAGTAAAAGCATATGTTTTTGGTGATGAAAAAGATCATGCAAAAACATATGAATTCATAGAAATGTTATTGCGACACCAGGTA
>JBPPMM010000715.1:0-51740 GCA_051306075.1 Chitinophagaceae bacterium | reverse complement strand
TGCTATATATTCTGTTTTATCTACTACAATAGTTTTATTTTCTATATCCATAGCAATAAGTCCTCCAACTAATTCTCCATTTTCAAATTTAGCATTAGATAAGAAATAAGGTTTTCCCTCTTTTCTTCCTTTTGTAGTAACAAAAATTTGATTAGGATACATATCCTTATTACCAAGTTGTGTTTTAAACTTGTCAAGTACAGTTTGTTGTTGTACTGATTCTACTTTTGATTCAACTTTATTTTGAGCCACAGGAGTCTTCTCCTCTGTTTGGGTTACCCAATCACTCATATCCATTAAACTTCCACCAGCCTCAGCTAATGCAGCTAAATCAGCGGCATCAGTAGATTCAGCAGCCTCAATTTTAGCTGTTGGTTGCATATCTGATACATTAATCTTACTGCCTTTTTCTTCAGTCTTATTAAGAAGTTCAAATATAGTTTTATCTTGACTTACATCTAATAGATGGTCAAATAAAGTATTCCCTGTTACCTTTTTACCAATTCCTACCTCAGCACCTATATAATTATTAGAATTTCCTTTAGTAGTTGGGGCAGTCTGTAGAGGCATTATTTTAGAAAATGCTATATTTATCTTAGCAGTTTGCTTATATGCTTCTCTATATGCGTTTTGTTGTTTTGAATCTTTATCCTTATACCAGCCATTCTTTCTCTTATAATCTTCCTCTCTACTAATACTAGAAGTTTTAATATCAATTAAGCCCCATTGTTTCTTTTTATTATCATATACTAATAAGTCACCTGTACCAGCATATTGTTTTCCATTCATAGTAAACATCACTGGGAATTCATCTGAATATACAGTATATCCTTCTTGGTCAAATAGATGACCATACATTTTTACAACAGGCCAAAGTTGTTTTTGGAACCATTCTTTTGATATTTGAACTTGTCCATCTTTCTTTCTATTCTCTTTTTCTAGTAAATCTAATCCTCTTTCTGCAAATCTTTCATCAGTATTTACTTGTTGTAGCGGATTAAAAAACTCTCTTATTAATGTATCTACTACATCGCCTCTAATTTGTCCAGCTATAGAAGAAGCATCTTCAACTCCTGTAAATGGTATTAAAGAAGATACTCTTTCTTTTCCTTTAGTTTTCTTATATGCTAGAACCTCTGCAGGAGTCCTTTTTACTTTAGGGTCATTTGCGTACGTTTCTACGGCTTTTCTATCATTTGCAGTCAAGTATAGCCCAACTTCTGTATCTAGCTCTAAACCGTCTGCAAATAGCTGAGGAGCCACTTTCTCAAGTGCTATAGAACTTCCAAATAAATCTTTTCTATAACTAACAACGTCTGCTTCATTAAATTGAGATAGCTCATCTTTAACTTTAACAGTTCTAGTATCAAGATACATAGTAGTTCTATCCTTAAAGATAGGGTCATTTAATCCCTCTTTTTCAAAGACTTTACTTTCTAGTTTAGCATTTGTGTTAAGTATTTTATTCTCAATTATATATTCTAAAACAGCTGGATTAGTTAATCCAAAATCATAGTTATGTTTTTTATGTTTCTTTAGTGTAACTTGTCTTCTTTTAACTTCAGTTAATGCATTAACAAATCCTTCCTTATTTTCTCTTAACTCTTCATTTGTAAAAGAATAAGCTCCAACTTTTAATACCCCTCTGTCAAATTTAACTCTTGATACAGGATTAGTTGTATTATCAAATATAAAGAAATCAATAATATGTTTTATTCTTAAATCTTTTACCCCTACTTGGTCAGTAATTATTTTAAACTCTTGAGGGAATAATCTTTTAAATTCAGCTATTTGATTACCATTAGCCATTAGTAGGGCTTGTTTTCCTACTACATTTTCTGGTCTTTCTTTAGCTATCTCGTCACTTCTTTGTACATATAATTGATGTAAAAATTCTGCGACATCCTTAGATACTTTTGTAGTATTTAATTTTAGTGGGAAGCTAGCACCATTAGCCATTTTAATTTTTATGTATATTTCACCAGCAGGAAAATCTTGCCTCCTAGTTCTCATACCTTTTCCCTCATGGTTTACTAGAGTTCCATTATCTCCTACAACATAGATATCATCAATATTTATGTTCTTCCAATCTCCAGCAAAATAGTATAAATCAGAAATTTTATTCTCTACTGGATAACCATTTTCATCTACTTCTAATTGTATCTTTCCAGAGTATTGTCCAGTTATCTCTATTGAAATATCTTTTATATCTGTTCCTTTTTGAAGCTCTTTAAGTATTACTTTTTTAAGTTTCTCAGTAGTATCCTCATATATTTTAGTATCCCCCTTAGTTTTATTCTCTAGTGGGGCGGTAACTCCCTCTTCAAGGTTAATAGCAAGAGGTAAATTATCTAATAAGAATTGGAAGTTTCCTTCAGTTACTCCCTCTTTTTCATATCTTTTAGTGGCCTCATTAGAAAGTGCGGGGTTTACTGATATACCATAATACCCTCTCTTATCTTTTGGTGATAATTCAAATTTATATGCCTCTTGTAAGTCTGAGAATAACACAGACACAGGGCCTGTTTTCTTATTATCAGTAATTACTACTCTAGCATCATTATTTTCCTTAATATTATTAGGATTTTCTATACTAGAATCTGGTTCAAATGTATCAACTGTTACAGTAGTTTCTGTAGTAAATTGGTCATCCTCATCATGTATCTTATCATAAACTTGATTAATGGGTATTGTTATTGTTTCACCAGCTTCATTAGCTAATACAAGACCATTCTCATCTGCACTTTTAAAAGTATCAAATGCTGGGTCAGTTCCTAATTGTTCAGTTGGAACTTGCTCTCCCTCATTATATTGTTTAGCAATAGTATCTGCTTTTTGTGCTAATTCAGCTTTAGCTTGTTCTTCTTCTGCTAAAGCAACTTGACTAGCTTGTTGGTCTACTTTATTTTTCTCAGTCTTCTTAGCACTCCATACCTCTTCTGTTTCAGCTCTTACTTTAGCAATAGCTTTGGCAGCATTTCCTGTTTTAAATTTATCAGGAATTGGTATTTGATTTGCTTCTGTTTTATTAGTAGTATTTCTAATTTTATTAAGAACATCGTCAAGTTCAGCAGCCTCTACTTCTGCATTTTCTCTTTCAACTTCATTCTTTTTAAACTTATTATATGCTTCATCTTGTTTTCTTACATCAGAAAGGCCCTTTAATTCTCTTTCATTATCTACTCTTAAATCAAAAATACTTTTTAATTTTCCATTCAATGAATTTATTAAATCATTTGCTTCTTCAATATAATCCTGTGAATCAGTTAATGCATCTACTAATTCTGCTTTTCTTAGTTTATTATAGCCTTCTATATTTTGTTCTTTAGCTAATGCTTTTAATTCTTTAACAGTAGATTGTTCAAAATTATCTTTAGCCTCTTGACTTTTAGCTATCTCTGTTACCTTTAAATCTGTTTTGGCTGTAGAAATTGCCTCCTTTGTATCGGAAGTTGCTTTTTCTAAATACCTCAAATTAGATTTAACAGCAGCATATTTATTTGTTACTACTTTAGAATACTTATCATAATATGGTAAATCTTCATTATTTTTTATTAACTTATTTTTAAAATTACCATACTTATCAAAGAACTCTATATCTTTTTGTAAGGTTTCAGCCTCTTTAACAAACCCAGAAACAAACTCTCCTTTAGTTAATTTCTTTTCTTTTCCTTCATTAGTTTGTTCTAAAAGATTATCTATTGCAGGAGAGTTCTCTAAGTAATTTTTTAATACAGCTATACCTTCTTCACCAGCATGGGTAAATGTATATAGCATATTATTAGTAATTGTTCTATCTAATATATCAACTTTTTCTTGTGCTCCTTCTACCCCTTGCTCCGCTAATGCTTTATAAACATTTTTCTCTGAATTAACTTTATTAATAAAATCTATATTACTACCTAATTCTAAAATTTTTTCAGTATCAATTATAGGTTGATTTTGTTCATCAAAAATTGTTTTACCAGCCTCATCTTTTTTATAAATACCATCAATAGCTGATTCAAAGAAATTAGCACCAGAGGTCATTAGTTCTGCTAATTTTGTTCTTTGTTGATTAGTTGCTTTATAATTTTTACTTGCTCCAAATGCATAAGCACCTGAACCAAATAAAGTACCTAGGAACATAGCTTTTTGTCCTTCTGTGCTATCAAGCATATCCATATAGGTTTCAGCAGCTGATTTCCCCTCTTTTCCACTTAAGAAATCATCAATATAATTATCAGTATGGTAATTTGTAGTTGTAGCCTGTCCTCCTTCTTCTATAACAGCCTCAGAAATGAATGCTTTACCAACTTCTTTTCCTATATTTCCTGCTCTTTTTCCAACAGTTGTAGCTACTAGATTTGGAGTAATTTTTGTTCCTACTGTTTCAAATGCATCTAGTGCTTTACTAGATACTGCCTTTCCAAATAATGCTTTTGACATCATTAAGTTTGGAAGTAATAATATACCAAGGTTATCTCTAAATACTTTAGCAGCTTGAGTTGGAGCACCAGCCATTAGTTTTTCATATTGAACCTCATCAATCTCTCCAGCTGCTAATTTTGCTCCTAAACTATCTCTTAAGTCTTTTAAAGCCCCATCAGCTTCTGTACCTGATTCATATAATGTATTAGCTACAGTTGCTCCTACTACATTAATTGCATTCTCTGCTGTCTGTAATCCTGCCGCTTTAGCAACTTTATCCATCTTCATAAGAAGTTTTAATCCACTTCCTTCCCCAAATAGAGAGCTCTTACCAATAGCATTAGCCATTTTAAGACCAGTACCAAACTTAGTAATAGCAGCACCTGGTGCAAATGCAGATAGTAGAAATGCTAATCCACTTGCTCCTTCTGTAGCCCAAAAATCTACTGAACTAACATTATCCCATAAATTACCGTCTCTAACTGCGTTTTTAATATGGACAGGGGCTAAATCATTATTATAATAATCTTTAACTGCCTCTAAAGAATCTACCCATGAATTGTTTACAAACATATCCATAGACCCCTCTCCTCCAGACAAGGCATTAATTCCACCAGCTATAGCTCCTCCAATATAACCAGGCATTTGTAAGATATTGGCAGCAATTTCTACCCCTATTCTTCCAACACCTCTTGCTATTTTATGACTTATTGGTTGATTTTGTGCTCTTTCTTCATTTGAATCAAAAGCATTATACCAATCATAATCTTTTGAAATATAAGATTCATTAGTAATATCTTGACCATAATCAGTAGTGCCATATGTAATATCTAGTCCAGGGCCTTTGGCTTGCTGAAATATATCCCAAGGATTTGGTGAGCCTTGTTCAAATTCTTTGTCATATGTTGACGCGTTTTTATTTACTGGCATAATTTATTATTTTATTGAACGACGTACATCTACTAATTGACTAACATCTTTTAATAATAATGGAAGTTTTGTAATAAATTGATAAAATTCTCCTAATTTTTCTCCTGTTGGGTCTTCATCCCTATTAAAATTACCAAAATACTCTGATAATTTCATACTTTGATTCCCTAATCTTTCAAATTTATTTAATTCTTCCTCTGGTAACACATCTTGGAAATCTCTTAGCATTTGACCAACAGTCTTACTCTGTGCATAATTTAAATATAAAGGTAATGTACCACTTTCTGCTACAAATAAATTTACTGCTTCTGGGTCTTTAGTATCTACTATATCAGATATAAGTAATTTTTCTTTTTTACCCCCACTATTAATTTTATAACTTACTACTGGAGCATTGTTACTTTCAGGACTTTGATAAAAATCTATTCCCTCCCAATCTTTATTAAGATTCATAGAGGCATTTTTTCCAAAATAATTAGTACCTATCATTGTTTGTCCTAAAGTATCCTTATCTGCAGTAACAGAAATTCCAGCTGTCATAATTGACTTAGTTATAGCTGTTTTCACTTCTGGAGTTAATGTAGTTGAATCTAATACATGTACTGCAAAATCAGTTAATTGTGGTATATTTCTATTATTATATATTACTAATGGAACTTCTGCAGTAAATCTTTGACTTCCATCAAATGTCTTATCCCCTAAACCATCCCCATATCTTGTGGTAAGTTTTCCTCCCTCTTTTGGAACTACTGTTATCTTTAATACAGGGTCCCCATTATCATTAACTCCAAAATTAATTTCTTGGTCAGTACTAGTTGCAATTAAATCTTTAGCTTGTCTCCTTATTTCACTAAATTTACTATCATTAACATTATCAAATAAATTTGCTCCATTCCACTCATTGTCCATTCCCTTTAAGTATTTGATATTAAAATCAACACTACTAAGTACTTTTTTAAGATTATTAAATGTATATTTATCATTTGCATCAGGAGATGTACTTACAAACTCTGTTTCTTCAACTCCTTGTCTTTTTATATACTGTGTTTTTAAATCATTTTTATATTGCTCATACTTATTATTAGTATGTTTAAGAGAAGACATTTGGTCTAATTCTGTATAATCTTCATTCCCTAATAATTTATCAACATCAGCAGTTTCAGTTACATCATCTCCATTTCTAGCATCTACAAGTCTATCATATAAAAATCTAGCCTTTTCAGTAATAGGTGCTCCTTCTACTTTAGGATATTGTCCTTTTTGTATTAAGTCTTTATATTGACTTATTTTAGAAGCTGTATTAGCATCCCATCCTTTAGCAGGTGGTTTTCCAAATTGATAATCAATAATTCTATCAACAACCCCTGCCTCAATAACAGTAAATTTGTCATTTGCTGTATTTTTTTCAACCTCTAAATCATGTAATTTAGGGTCATTTTTTATAGAATTTTCCGCCTGAATATTTAATCTTTGTAATTTTCTTTTCTCCTTAGTTACTTGAGAAAGTTTTTCTGGTGCCCCAGGAGCTGGATTAACTTTAAGGTCGGCTTCTTTAGCAGCATAACTAGCAATTTTTTTATCTAAATCTTCTGCACTATCTGCAATATATCTTTGTCCAGTAGTTATAGCGGATACAGTGCCATAATCATCTGTTTTCTTCTTAGTAGTATAACTAGATGTATTAATAGGAGTGGCAGTATGGTCTAAGGTTGTTTTATCTACCTGCATTGCCCCTAAATAGTTATTTAACATATCAGCTAAATCTTCTTTTTTAAGCCCTGTAAACTCAGCAAATTGTCCTCTTGAAGTATTTGGATTAGTATAATCAGACATTAACCCTTTACCTAATGCTCTTAGTTGGTCATCATTTGTTAATCTTAATCCTGTTTTCTTATCAAAGTATGCTATCTCATCCCCATTTGGGGTTTTAACTGTTTTAACTTCAATATTATCTACATTTATTCCTTGAATTTCTCCAACAGCACTTGCCCATTCTCTAACATCTTTATTTACGTCAAATACCATTGAAGCTCCTAATTCATCTATTTTAGATATTTTATCATTAGCATCAAACCCTGTCCACTCTGTTACATGTTTTGCCCAATTTTCATCAAGTGTTGCTTTTGAATGTGTTTTAGTAAATCCATCTTTATAAAAAGCTTCTTTCTTTTTTTCTAAATCAGCCTTAGCCTCATTAATTTTTCCTATTTGTCCATTAGGCCCTATTTCTTGTTGGAATTGTTTATTAAAACGTATAAAATCAGATTTAGAAGATTGACTAAATCCTTCTGAATCTAGTTTATCTCGTTGAGCCATCATTTGGTCATATAATTTTTTTTGTTCCCCCTGTAATAATTCTTCATGGGGACTTGCAGCTGAAAATTGAGCTAACGCAGTTTCATACTCAGCAATACTTGCATTTAATTCATCATGCTTCCCCCTTTTATATGCAGGAGCGAGCATCAATTCTTGTAAAGTACGAGGCTGATAAATATTTTGTCTAGTCTGTGTGTATCTGTTTACAGTTGCCATATCTTATTTTTTTAAATAACCACCGAACATTGCTTGCTTTTGTTCGTTAGATTTTTTAATTACATTGTCATATTCTAGTTGGGATACCTTTTTACCCTTAGGGTCTATCCAGTATTTACCATTCCATTTATAACCATACATTTCTTTTACTATCTTCTTATCAGTTTCTTCTCTACCAATAGCAGATATATTATCAAAGATAGCTGCTCTATTAGCTTGTTTAGCTGATTGATAAGCACCTTCATCTTGGGCTTTTCTTTCTTGCCATCTTTCATCAGCAGCCATATTAATACTATTTTTTTGTAGATTCATTTGCTCCTCAGTGTTACCTTGTTGCATATTAATCTGTCTTGCATTTATATTGGCATTACTTATTGCCTCAAGTAATTGTTTATTACCTAATCTAGTGCCAGCAGCATAAGAACTTAAACTACCACCAGAAGTTTCTCTAGCAGAACCTGCTATATTAACATTACCTTTAATGCTATTAGCTACTGATTGTTCATCTATTCTATCTAAATTAGTTTTTCCTATAAGTCTTGACCCCTTAGGAGTATCGCCTCGTTTTATTTTATTAGTAAGAGAACCTAATACATTAGCATATTGTAATATATTACCACTATTCTTTCCAGCCCATAGAGCTGCTTTTTGTGCTGTAGACATTTTTTTAGGGTCAAATGAGTTTAATGTAAGGTCTTCCCATACTGCTCCTGTTTTATTTAAAGCAGATGGGGCTTGTGCCTGACTGAAATTAGACTGAGGTGTTTGTATACTATAATCTTGCCCACCACTACTTGCAAAATCATTTTTTAATCCTAGTGGGTTAGATTGGAAATTTAAATTATCCCAAGTTGCTCCCTCTTTCTTAAGAAGGCTAGGTCCATATAATCCATCATATTTGTTAACTAAACCACCATATGCCATTTGTTTCCTTCTAGAAGCATAATTTTGTACTCCTTGATTTACTGTTCTTGGGAACATTTGATATGATTCCTGTATTAATTTATTCTTTGCATTTGTATATTCATCAGAACCTATACTATATTTACTATGTGGAGTAGCTCCTGTACTTCCTCTTCTCCATTGTTGCATACCCAAGCTTAAATAACTATCTCTATTTGCTGAAGTATCTTGTATATCTCCTCTTTGGTCTTCAAATGCTCCAAGTTCTCCAGAACTCATTCGTTGTTGTTTTGCCCAAGCTATTCTATTTTGATTTTGTGTTTGTGGGTCTACATCACTAGGCATAGGTCTCCACTTTGGTTTAGGACCAGCTGTAAAACTAGATATTGGTAATGTAGGTGCAGGGTCTTCTAGTAATCCACCACCTGCTTTAGGTAATATACCACCATATGCAGAAACAGCATAATCACTAGGTCTATATTTATTAGCTAGATTTAAATCATAGTTTCCTCTAGCTTCAGCAGCTTCTTTCTTAGCTTTACTACCACCAACAAATCCTGCAACACCACCAACGACACCACCTATAACTGCTCCCCATGGTCCAAATGCCATACCAGCTTGTGCTCCTTTCATAGCACCCTTAGCGGCAGTAGCCCCAACTTTAACTTCAGGGGCTTTAGTAGCACCTGATTTATCTATACCTGATTTACCAAAGGCCATTTTACCTAAATCTAAAACTCCACCAACTGCACCAACTACTGCACCAGCACCAGCACCACCTTTTCCTCCAGTCTTAGCCTTTTTTGGAACATCAGGTTCAGTAGGTAGTTTTGCTCCGCCTGATAATTGTGTATTACCTACAGAAGTCATTCCTGCATTAACAGAAGTAGCCATTGGTCTACCACTAGCTGCCAATTGAGGGGCTTGTACTTGAGGTGCTTGAAATGGGGTTGTTTGTGGATTAGCTTGCCCTAAACTAGGCATTGTTTGAAATGGGGTTTGCTGTGTCGCTCCAGCTAGGTTATTATCTACAGGAGGAGGTACTATACCTTGTCCAGCATTTTGAGAAAAGAAAGCAGGATTCATAGAATCATCCTCTGTAGTAGCAACTACACCATTACCTAACTCTCCACCTTTTGCGTGTTGATTAGTTGGATTATTTGCATCCATTTGTGCTTTAAGAGCCTCCTGCTCATCCCTTAGGTCTTGCATTAAGGATTTCTTAGTTCTAACGGAAACTGTGTCTAGTCTTCCTTTGAACTTTCTTTCTATGTCTGCTGCTCTTTGAGCAAATGTTTTTGTGTTTTTCATGATAATCTGTTAGAAAATATATATTTACCGTCGTCAAATGTATAAGATACTTCCCCTTGCTCTACCGTATTCATTTGGCCATTAGCTCCCATGCCTTGTGGTATTCCCCCATGTGGGTTTGTTTCATGTAGCCCACCTACATTAAATATGTTTGTATTATTTAGATATGCAGAAGGAGGTAACTTACCTCCCATTGCCTGTTTGTTGTTTAAAAATATACTAGGAGTGTAGGTACTAGTACTTATAGCTTCTTTAGTATTCAATCCTTGTTCTTCATTTGGATTAAATTTATACCTTGCTCTAGTTACATCACTCTTAATTTTTTGGTCTGTATTATAATCATTTAATTTCTTGTCATAATCTAACCATTGATTTCTTTTTTCAAGATATTGTTTAGAATTTCCATTATCTCCAGAAATTAAACTATAATTTTTCCATCCTTTAGATGCATAATCTTTCCACCATGTAGGTCTTGGAGTACTTGGTTCTTCTGGTTTATTGCCTTGAGGAACAGTTTTTTTTTCATAGTGTTCCGCAAATTTACTTGCATTTGCTTTTAAAGAAGAAACAGAATCCTCAAAAGATTTAGCTCGTTCTGCTTTTTCTTTTGCTGGTCCTGCCCAATGATAATTTAACCAAAAATCTTCAACTGATTCTTTTCCATTAACTACTTTCCCAAGGTCTGCTTTAGGATGCTTCCTCATATTCCCTAGAAATAGGGCATCTTGTTGTTCAGATGATAACTGTGTAACATCTAAACTATCACCAGTAGCTGCTTTATTTAACCACTCAGGAACTTTCATACCATTATCTTTATAGTATTGTTTAGTTCTTCTAGCAGCAGTTATACCTCCAGCATTCTTACCTTCTTCAAATTGATACTTTCCTCTACCTGGCCCTCCACCTTTTTGTTTTATAGTGGAGTCCATTGTACCAGCTGATTCATGATAGGCAATGGTGTCAAGAAGATTGAGGTAGTCTTCACGACTACCCCCCTTCTCTTTAATTAATTGTTCAATGAGTTTGTCTCTTTCATTCATTTGTTAGGCAATATTTATTACTTTTAAGGAGATTATCAATAGCAAATAAAGGTTGAAAATTTGTATAATGATTTAATTTTATAACTTCTTCTTCATTATCAGCTAGAGAAATTGGTTTTTATATGGTCTAAATGTATATTATTCCAGGTCATCCCTTTAGTAAATTTACTTTCAATATAATTATAAAAAAATTCAAAACTACAACCTAAAATTTTTATATGTTTTTAGATTTTTTTTTTAGTAAATCCTTTTCTTGTAACTATAGCATCGTAAATACATTTTCTTATATTATCTTTTAAACTTAAAGAAGGGGTCTTCTGTTCTTTTTCTTTTTAGCATATTTTATTGATGCTCTTACTGAAGACTCTTTATAATATTTTCTCTTCTTTTTTTGTGCCTTCTAATTTTTTTACGAGGTCTTGGTTGATAACAAGAATGGTATTCATTACATAATTTACTTATATATTCGTCACCATTTCTAATTCTAATAAAGACTTTATAATCTTTAATATTACTACATTTCCTACAAACTTTTGAAATCATATTACAAATATACGAAATTTTTATGATATTTCCAAATTATTTTAGTATTATTTTATAACAATTGATGTTATACCGTATAATTATACTGTATAGTTTAAAATAATATCGTATAATATTAGTTTTTGATTAGTTGATTGGTCTAGTTCTAATTTAAGATAAATCCATGGATTTCTTATTCTTGCTCTACCATCACGAGGAATATTTGCCCTCCAGTTTCTAAACCTTCTTCTTAGATTAGAATCTCGTCCTACTATTAATGGTATTCTACCAGAATCTTGCCACTCACTAAAAGCATGTATATGAGTTAAGGTAAGTTCTGGTTGGTCTACATCATCAATACTTATTTCAGAATTAAAGAATATATTATCAAATACTGCAGTAATATAAGACTCTGGTTTTAATTGTAATGTAACATAACTAGGTTGAGAAACACCAAAGAAATTATTAGTTTCTCCAGAAAAGCTTTCCCATAGTTGATTATCTTCTGTATTAGGCAATAAGAGCTTATCTCCTTTACTTATATATCTAGATGGTAGGTAAGTCTTCAAATCAACAAACTCGTCTCTAGCTTCATTAAAACATCTTGTAAACGAACTATCTCCCTGTAAGAAAGTAAAATATACATCACTATTAAAATTATCATATCCAAATACAACACCTGTATCTTTTAAGGGATTATCTACCTTTAATAGATTATAGTTATAATTATTATTGAAGTAGTGGTGAAGTCCTTTTGAATTTGATAAGAAAGAAGTCATAGCATCAGGAACCCTACCAATTGCTTTATTAAGAGCATCATAGTAGTATATTCCAGTTTTAGTTGAAATAATACTCCATTTATTAATACTTCCTGATGTAGTTGATATATAATTATGGTCATATATTACAGCTCCTTTACCTAATTCTATACCTACACCGTCTTGTGCGGTTACTTGAATTCTTGGATTAATAGATATATCACATATACCATTATCCTGAAAAGCTATCATTTTATCATTAAAGGTTATTAAACCGTTAATAGCTCCATATTTACCATCTAAATCTTTTTTCTCTGATTCTAATACATCAGTCCAGTTATCTACACTTTCATTTGGAATTTTAAGTTTAGTAGCTTGTACTCTAGTATCAAAGCCTTTTATCCTCCTGAAATTAAAATCTACTGATGCGTTACCAATCAATGTTGGTTGTTGAGAATAAACTCTATTATATTTTGTATAACCAGTATAAGTGGGTTGAAATAATGAATCCCATGCTTGTAGAGATAAATCATTTCTATTTTTTAAATCTACAGTAGTTTCAACAGGAAAAGATACTATTTCAGTTAATTGTAATGCCTGGTCATCTGTATTTTCAACATCTAATTTAGCTATTCTAGCAAATTTAAAATCGTATACATAAGTATCGCCTGGATTATCTATCTCAACTGAAGTTGTTGCAATTGGATTATATACACCTATTCCTATATAATTAGTTCTACTTCTATCCTCATAATTATTTCCTCCATACATATTACCTACAGCAACATTTGCGTCTGTTTCAAAAAGCTCTGCTAATAATAAACAGTCAGTCTCAGTTGCTCCTATTTCTGTACGTATAGTTTCTAATGTTTTTCTAGATGCTAAAGTAGCAGTTGAAGAACCTTGTACTAGAGTAATACATTTTGCTGCAGCAGAATTCATAGTTACTATAGCAGCATTATCTACTACATCATCTCCTTGTTCATCAGTAAGGAAGCCTTCCATTGTATTTGTATATTGGAATTCTCCTCTTCCTGCATAATTTTTAGGACCTGCTTGTCTTTCAGTTATTTCTGGTGTACCTAATATCTCGTATTCATTAGCAGAAGAAGAAGGATAAAAATCATTCCATTCTCTATAAATTGAAAGTTGTTCTTGTTCATCTGATTTATTAGATGGTCCAAATAAACCAAATTGATGTATGTTTGTATGGGCTAATAAAGAGGTAGTAACATTGGAAGTCTTTAGATTTTCACTAACAGTACCATTTACACTACTTATCCATTGCATCCATATTGAAGTAGCAGTTCTTTTAACTACCCCTTTAATATTCATTTTGATACTACTGTTAAAACTAACTCCAGTATCAAATAATACTTCTGGGGTTTGCATTTGAAACATCTTAGTATATTGCCAAGATTGTTGTCTTTTAGTACTTGAAGCTACTCCTGAATATATTTCCTCATTAGGATACCTCTTATCACTGTCTGAACCATATTCAGATAGTTCATTCATCATTTTAAGATGGTAAGTTCTATTTAGTGGATTCACATTAGAAACAAAGCCTCTAGTAACTGGAATAGGTATTTTAGTTAAACCATTACTTGCTGTAACTCTTTGTGGTTCTTGCTCCCATCTTGAATAATTACTTTTATCTTCTGTGTTTTGAACAAACATTTGGGTCAAAGCACCTTGGCATAGTATTGTTCTATCTCCTGGAGTTCTATCCGCTCTAATAATTCTATATCCTACTGGAACAGCTGCCCCACTTTCAAAATTATATGTATTTAACCAAGTATAAAAAGCAGCGGTAAGAGTTACCTTTAAAGTGTTATAATTTCCTATTAAGTTCCCTTCTCCTGCCCTAAAATCAGCTATCCACTTTGGGGGGGATGTTTGTCCTAGATTATTATAAAATTCTATACCTATCCTATAAAGTTCCTCATCTTTAAAAAATCTATATTCTGATGGGTCATCTTCCAACTGAGCTGCAGTTTTAGATACTAATTCATATGTACAATATTTACCAGTACCACCTGGAGTAGTTGAGCTTTGTTGATATCTTCTAGTTCTATATTCTAAATTTATAGAAGGATGTTTTAAATCAAAATTCCAATCAGCAGGAACAGTAACAGAGTTTACACCTGTAACTAAAGTACCATTATTTACAACTGGGTCTCTCCATACTTTAGTAGTTGCAGAAGATATATTGAAACTATATGCTCTCATATCCAATTCTTCTGGTAATTCAAAAGCATTTTCTTGTATATTAGCTAAGAATAATCTACTATCTTTAGCTTCAATATGTTTAGGAACTGAAGGTTCACTACCCAAAAATAAAAACTCATCTAAGCTAACAGATTCTATTGTAGAACCATCATCATATACAACAATAGTGCTTCCTGTTAATTCCCTTTCTTTTATTAAATATATAGATGGTATTTCATTTAAACTTGTGTACTTAACAGCATATACTTTTATATTTGTATAGGCTTGGTCTATATTATTTATAGTAACTACTGGTGTAGCAGCCATTATCTCATCCAAGGCACCTCCTCCTAGATTTGGTCCTTTATCAAGAGGTACTATTTCTGATAATGGGCTTAATTTAGTTTGTGAACCATTTAGTCTATATAAATTATAGGCATACTGTATCATACCAGAAGTATGACTACCTCCAGCTATTATATCTGTTACTATAGGTTGAGAAAAATAAACATTCCCTACAAAGTCAATTGTATTCAAAGGAACATCTATTAAAGGAATATTATTTGTTATTTGATTATGGGTTAAATTTAGATATCTAATTTGATGATAACCATCAACCCAATATACTTTCTGTATATTTTCATTTTCAAAGTTAAATACTGCTTGTATAGGATTATCTGTAGAGAACCCAAAATTTCTTACATACAGCAATTGTAAGTTATATGTTCCATCTAGGATATTAGGGATATACCAAATACAATCAAATCCTGCATCATCAGTTGTCCAAAGAGCTAATCCCGTCCTAGTTTCTATATGACCTATTATTACTTGTGCACTTGATGAGGTTGGCAAAAGCCCAGATGCTATCTGGTCAGCTATCTCATTTGAACTAGTATAAGTTAATGAACTAGTCCCATAGATAATTTTACTATTAGCCTCATCTATAGTTAAAGAAGGCAATGTTACTACACTGGTATTTCCAACTTCATTAGTAAGCGCACCAGTAGATTGACTATCAGTAGCAATTATCCTTATGTGTTGTCCTTCAAAGTAATACTCAGGTGAATACTTTGTAGTATCTTGAGTAATACCTCCAAATGTATATAGAGCTTGCTTATTTGCCATTAGTTAAAATTTTTTAAGTCTTTCATGTTTACCCATGAATTTAAAGAAGTTTCTTTGAGCATGGCTATTAATGATAATTCTATTGATTGAATTCATAGCAGCTTCAACATGGTCCATATTAGCAAACTGCATATCTGATTGAGCAGCTCCCATATAAAAACATTTTTTAGTATCTATATAGTTAAATACTTTATCTGTTACTTTTCCTGCTTCCCATAAACCTTCTAATACTCTAAATCTTATATAGTATTCTATTGCCATTAAAAAATCTTGATTATCAGGAATTAGTGGGAATCCATCTTCATCTAAAGGTAATGCTTGATAAGCTACTTCTACATACCCATCCGCAAAAGAAGTTGTTATTACCCCTGATTGAATTTCATATGTTAATTCAAATCCAAATTCTCCACAATCACTACAATCTTCGCTTGCATGATATATGTCAGTTGCAGTGGTCATTGCAATACCTTGTCCTTCTATACCATCTGCATCAAAAAAAGCTCGTACTCCTCTAGTTAAAACATGGTTTTTAGGAAGTAGAGCCTTGTGGTCTATTATCTTTAATAAAGGTCTAGTAGTTTTATTCTCATAAGATAAGGTAGTTCCTATTAATCTAATAGCCTCTACAGCTAGTTCTGCTGCTACTTCATAGGATAGGTCTTGCATAAATGAACTATTCATTACTTTCCAAAGTACCTTCTTTAAACTTATTGTCCCGCCGTTATACATTATATTTGATTTTTATATAGTAAAAAAGCATCTACTGAGACATTAGGATTTTTTATATGCCTATTAACTAGTCTTCTGAAATCTCTATTTACTTGAAATTTATATACACTTTTAAATTTTATCTTTGCCCCAAACTTCTTAAAGTATATTCTATATACATAATGAGAAGTATGTGAGTTATTATATCTTACTAGTAATTTTTTTTCCTTTGCTTCTGCATCTCTTTCCCAAAGAGCATTTGTAGTCTTCCAATCTATTGGTATATTATTAATTAATTTACCATCTTTAATTGTTGGTTTTCTTTTATCTTTCTTTAATACTAGTTGAAAATTAGTACCTGGCATTGAATAGATTAAATTCTCTAATATTATAAGGTCTCTAAGTTCTGTATTAAATTCTGTAATTATATCACTAAAAGTCTTTCTATCTACTTTAACCTCGTTATTAGCTAAGTAGAATTTATGATAGTCCCCCATTCCAAAATCACAAATTACTTTATGCTCTCTCTTCATTAAATAGTATTTGCATCATTTATTTTATCCTCTGGTAGTTGTTTAAGTCCTGCTAATTCTTTTACAATCTCCATTCTAATTAAATCTATAAAATGTGGTTGTAGAGGATACTCATCTTCCATCTCATCATAGCATGGAGAATCAAATGCTGTACAATCACAACATGCAGGATAATCAGCCAACTCTAAAGGGTTAGCAAATACACCAGTCACTGTAACGCATTTTAAGAGCTTATAAGCGCTTGAAAGTGAATATACGTACAAATAGCCGTCATCGTCTAAAAAGCTGTATAAACCACTTGCAAATTGCGCTCCATCAATGAATGCAATCTTCTGCTTAGTTATGAAATTAAATGGTATTGCTATTTTAGTAGTTGGTTTTACACTTATAATTGCTGGTTTTGTATGTAATTCTAATGGTGTTGGTACTGGTAAAGTACTTCTCAAAAGCTTTGGGCAATCCTCTCCACAATCATCTCCGTCCACTAATTCCATAGATAGACATATAGACTGCTGAATAGATAAGTCTATTCTACGATTGTAATTATTTAATTCCTGCCTGAGATATTTAGCTCTCTTGATATTATACAGATAGGTAATATATCTATTATCTAATTCTGAATCATCAGCAAACTCTTTAAGGGCTTCCCTTACGTCGTAGATTATTTCTTTTAATTTTGCCATTGTTGCTTAAATAAAACCCTCCCTCCGTTTAAGAGAGAGGGTGGTTAAAAGACTTACACTGGGACGCTGTTCTTAAGGGTAGCGCTGTAAGTACTGTTTATTGATTTATTGTTAATATATTATTTAGCTTTCAGAACTCCTTCTGCTTTTAAAGTAGTCAGAACTTCATCGATTTTTGTTTCTACGCCGTCTAATCTAACATCCACTTCCCCAAATAGGGAGTCCAATTCTGTATTTATTGCTGCATCTGAATAAGTATCATTTGTTGATACTCCAGCAGGGCTAATTACATGAGTTGTATCACATATAGCAGCGATAATTGCTTGGTCATTGTAAGGTAATTTTGGTGTGTTTTTATTCATAAGAATTTTTGTTTAAGAATTGTTAATAATTACTGATTGATTGTTAAGAATTTTTTATAATTCATATCTGACATCTCAAAGAAACGTTTTGTTCCTTTATCTCTCATGATATGTTTAACAGTACCTCTGTTGGTGGTAACGCTCTTAACAAGCTCGATGTTAACTCCTCCAGTTACTGGTGAAGTTTGTTTTGTTTTACCTTGAATAACACCTTGATGTAACATAGGATTGTCAAGATATCTAAGTTCTTTATACACCTTTTCCAATTGCCTTACGTCTTCGTCACAATAGTCTAGCATTGTATTCATTGCTGTTTTTGAATTTTTGAAAATTATATCCATCCATAAATCTATGCCTGTTTTATTTTTTCCTTCAAATCCTAAATACTTTGCAATATAATCCAGCCTATTGGAATTAAAATTTAATTTAGTTCTAGCTAGTTTTAAAGTATCAAACTGCTTATAGTTAGGTAACATAGGGATTCTATGAAAGAGTGCCCTTGTTTTTAACCATTTTAAATCGAAGTTGTCTCCGTTGTGAGCAACTATTAAGTCAGCCTCATCCAATACTTCAACAAATTGTTCGATTAAAAATTTATCATTTTGTTCTTTATCCCAAGTTAAATTGTATACTTGTTTTTCTCCAAGCCATTTATAGCTTACGCATATGATGGCTCTTTCTTTAATTATATTCTCTGGTGAAATATTAAGTTTATAACCAGCTCTCCAAAACCAACCTAAGTTTGGTGAAGTTTCAATATCATATATTAATACCTTTGCTTCTCCTTCTTCTATCTTAGTTTCAATATCTTTTGATTCTAATCTCACTTGTCTCAATGCTTCCTTACAAGTGTAAATGGTGGTTGCAAAACCTTTGTTTCTTAAGTGGTCTCTTAGGCGTTTGCCTCCCTCTTTAAGGTATCCAGGACGACTTATTAAAAATGCCTTTATTTCTTCTAATTCCATTTATTAATTTATATGTTGCCAAATAAAACCATATGCAGTTTGCTGTCTATTATTACAACATGCTACTATATTTTTGGCGTTAGTATTTGAATTAAAATTTAATTCTGCTTCTTTAATATAATCCCATTCTTTTATAAGATTACCTTCTAAAGAAAATTGAGCAACTTTTCTAGCTCTATTTGAATTTTTTCCTTTAACTCCCTTTTTTCCTTTTAGTGCTTTAGAAATATTATTTTTCCATATATTATTTCTTTTATAACATAATTCTTTTTCTTCTATTACTTTTATAGTATTACAATTAGAACATAGTGTTTGTAAATCATAATCACATTTAAAATTATTTTTATATAATTTTTTATATAAATTTATTCCTTTTAAATATTTTCCTGTACTTCTATGTAAATTACCATCTCCATTAACGTGGTCTAAACAAAGAGCTCTTTCATCAGAAAATCCACATTTTACACAACAAGGATACTCTTTTATTGAATAATGTGTTAGTACTAATGTTCTAATCTCCTCTAATTCCATAAATTATTTTTTTGTACTATCGTCTACTGCTGGTTTTTTCTTAGAAAATGCTCCTGTAAGTGGTGTCCAATTATAGATAATAAAAGCGCCTAATAAACCAGACGCAATATTATTAGCTACATCTCCTGAAAATAGAAAATAAGCTGCTGCTGAACCTCCTAGAAGTGCAATTTTTTTAAAACCTCTACTTACAAAGAAATTGTAAATTCCTCCAAAGAAACTTTTTAATGTGCTTGTGAAACTCATAATGTTATTTTTTAGCTTTCGCTTTTTGTTTTTTTACTGTCTTCTCACATAATGGAGCAATGTCTACAGCTTTACCCTTTGGGTCAGCTTTAACAGGTTCATCAATAGATTCTATAGTAGTTCTAGCTTTTTTTGCACTAGCCCATAGGTAAACTCCCCATAATACTACTGCTACTAATGTTACTATTGCAATTGTTAATCCATTCATAATTTACTAATTTTAATTAGTTATTAATATTTTTATACCTTTAAGGTGCTATAAAATACACTTGTACCTTAGTACAATCAGGACCTAAATTTGAAAAGTCTAAAACATAAGTTGTTCCTGGAATGATTCTGTCTAAAGAAGAAAATCCGAACTCTCCATAAGTTGTGGTTTGTTGAATACCTTTACCATCTGCCAAACTTACGTCATATAAGTAAACATGAAATGGAAAATTATGTATTCCAAAAGCTGTTAAATCCCATTTAATATACGATGGATTATTATCTGCCCCTGTAATTACAAGTGATTCAATCACCTCTTGTAATGTAAGTGCATTATCACCAGCTACATTATAGCCAACTGAATATTCTAAACGCCAAAATGTACTTGTTTCACTTGGTTCATTTCCTGTATTAGCTTGCATACAAACAAAAGTGGTTAACCACCAAGTGTCTGGTAATAATACTTTCGCTTTATCTCCTACATTATAAGATTGCCCTGCATCCCATACTGGATATGCTGCATCTTGATATGGTTCAGATATACCATTTCTAAATATGGCATCTTTAAAACCATCTCCATTAACATCTTTAAATCCTACTAATGAAGCATGATAAGGTGTAAAATCATTAACTAATTGGTCATTTACTAGAACATGTATAAATGTTTTTGGCATATAACAACTTTGTGTTATTGTCATAACATCATCAGTACCATCATTATCCCAATCTACAGTAGATGAGACGTCTGAAATATCTCCTAAATAATCAACTGGTGTGTCCATTATACGACCATTAAAAGAAACTCTAGCTGAATTTGTTTTGTCAGGCGATGCTTTTAAGTAAATCGCATTTTGTGTTTTACCATGGTTCCTCGGTCTACCCTTTTCAACATTTGCTTTTGCATCTGCTGTTACAATATCACTTCCAATTTGTTCAGTTGAACATGATAGCATTACCCCTAGTGCCATCATCAATAAAATCAATTTTTTCATTCTTTTTAAACTATTTATAATTATTAATTTCTTTGTTACTTTCTTTGTAACCATGCAAAGATACAAAATATAATCGACATTTCCAAATATTTTTGCAATTATTTTATAACTTTTTTTGTTATAACCTAAAATAAATGCCTCCAATGACGGATTTATTAACTATATCATAGCCAACCTTATACGCTTTTGTAGCTTTTTTATTAACCATCATTACTTCTGGTGCAAAAGATGTACTTTTTATAATATTTGAAGTTGGCAATACTATTTGTCCACCTACAAAAAATCTAGTTTTTCTTGGAACAGCTACAGTTACTGTAGTATCTATATGGTATGTTTGTGGTTTTACTTTATATCCAATTTGATACTCAAGTAATTTACCTCTAGTTTTAGCATATAAGTCTATTTTAAGGGTATCATCTTCTATTACTTCGTTGTAGGTATTAATAGTGATTGCCTCCTTATAGGCTTCATCTTTTAATATACTATCTTTTAATTTAAGATACTCAGCATAATAAGTTGAATCTATCTCTTTTTCACCTTTTACATAAACAGGTGAAGGATAATATACAGTATCCGTTTCTTTTACTATTTGGGGGGTAGTAAAATCTATATCTATAGGTACATCAACAATCTCCTTTTCTTCTCTCAGAAGGAAGAACATGATTAATCCACCTATAATAATACCAGATACTACTTTTATAATATCTGATTTATTTATATTTAACATATTATTTTGTGTTTTGTTACTAAAGACCATTTCCAATCTTTTACTCTTGAGGCCTGTAATATCTGATTTCTATTATTTTTTTTTCTATAACTAACATGCACCCAAGCAGGTTGGGCGTTACTTCCGAACTCCCAAATCAACTGGTCAAATTTTAAGTTGTCTTTTATATAGTTGAATATTTGTTTATTATCAACTAAGCCAAGCATGTCAGCATCTATATCTATTGCTTCACCTAATACATGTGAAGATTCTTTTGCTCCTCCAAGAGCTTTATTTAAAGCTGGACTACGATAGAAGGAGCTAATTCCTAAAGGGACACCCAGTCCTTCTCGTAATGGTTCAAATACTTTATTAGCTACAAGTTTCATTCTTTCTAAAGTATTTAAATCAGGAGTATTATCTATCCCTCTTATAGTAGCTATCCTATTTTTGGTAGCTTCCTCATAACTGATATGGGGACTAATATTATTCTCCAGGCGTTTCATATTTATCTAATTTTATTAAAAGTTTGTTAATATATCTTTCTTGTCGCTGAACAGCAGCTCGTAATTCTTCAT
The DNA here is from genome assembly GCA_051306075.1 of Chitinophagaceae bacterium. Taxonomy (GTDB): domain Bacteria; phylum Bacteroidota; class Bacteroidia; order Chitinophagales; family Chitinophagaceae; genus Terrimonas_B. Next base: position 29,490 of record JBPPMM010000715.1, on the reverse strand, counting down.
TTAAAGCCTTCATTCTATCTAAATCGGATTCTAATTCTCCAATCCTATTTTTAAATCTTGTCTCTAAATCAGTAATTAAATTCTGATATACCTCGAAATTAGCAGTTACATTACCAAGATTTGCCCCAGTAAGGTCTGCATCACTTTTAGCTAACTCTCTATTTTGGTACCGTCTTTTAACAAACACCCAAGTAATTATGGCTGTTGCAGGTACCAGTAGTTTGTCCCAGTTATCTAATATCAAATCGTTCATGTTTTATTTTTATTTGGGTTATTTTTTTTCACTTAAAAACTGTTGTCTCCACTCCAAGTTTTGAGTTATATTACCCTTAATCTGGTCTGAGGTAATATTTGGTAAATCTGTAATGGGCAATCCTAAGAACATTAAAGTTGCATATATTGCTTGTTCAGGACATTCAACTATATCAGTTTCATATACTAATTTAAGATAATTATCTTTACCAACTTTATTATCAAGAAAATTAATTGTTTTTTTAGTTTCTTCCTCTATTCTATTTAATGCATATTGAATACTAGTACTATTATAAGGAATTTTTATTTTTTGTTCTTTTTTATTATGTTCCCAAATTCCAGTTGTCCAAGCTCTATACTGACTTATTGCTTGAAGAATTTTATCTTCTCTTTCTAAGTATATAAAATGTGTTACATCCTCTAAAAATCCGTATCCTTTTGCTATTAAAATATGGTTCCAATGGTCTGTAATAAGTTTTACACCAATACAATCATTTGCCTTTTTACTTTCCCAATAAATTTTATTATAATAATCATCATGAAATTTTACATTAAATTTTTTGGCATATAGGGGAATCATATCAGGATTAAAATATTCTGCTGGGGTACCTAATCTATTTGTAGATTCTAAAAGACTACAATAATGTGAGCTTCCTGTTCTACTTCCACATAAGATAGCATATCTTATTTTCTTATCAGTCATATTTTTCTTATATTATTAAATATACTACTTATAAACACTTCAATAGATAAAAATGATTTATCCATATTACTAAGGTAATTATGTGCCTCTTCTACTTTATCTAAAAGTAATGGTATTTCTTTAGGGTCTGTAAAATATAAAGGATAATCTTCTCCTAAGTATTCTATAGCAGCAGGTAACGGATTTATAAATATAGGAGTATTCCTAACAATACAATCTAATATAGTATTAGAAGCAGCTAGAGAAAAGTATTCAGATACTACAACATTTTTATCAAGCATGTTATCATATTGATTAGCTGGAATAAAACCTAAATCTCCTTCAAATGCCTTTAATTTAAATACATCCCTTTTTTTATCTACCTCCCAATATTTTTGAATTCTTATATCATACTGTTGAAGCCATAATATAGAAGACCATAATCTATTTCTAAGAACAGTTTCTATAGAAGGTATTTGATGTATTAATTGTGTATTTCTAAGATATAATCCTACTTGAATAATTCTTTTTATAGGATTATTTTTAAACTTTTCAATAGACCATTTTTGTTTAACAAATGGAGCTGGATGTTTTAAAGCCACTACTGGGCATGGTAAAATTGTTCTTAAATATACTGCTAAATCTTCTGTTAATGTAAAAACCATTTTTAAATTTGGAAGACTTTCCTTAAATGCCTCTGTCTCAAAAATTACATCTAGATTTTCTCTATGATTAGCAAAGAAAGGCAACCTAGAAGGATGATGTATAATAGTAACCCAAGGCTCTTTATAAACAACTGGGGAATCATTATAACAAAAGTTTTGTTCAAAAAAATCATCAAAAAGAATTCCATCATTACAATTTATAACATTAAGTTGTTTTAATACCCAATGCCATCCAGTTCTATGGAAGCCTTTACCTATTGCATATTCAGGTTTTCTTACTAATTTTATACCTGTAAATTTTCCACTACCACTCCCGCTTCCACTGCCACCACAGGAACCACTCCCGCTTCCATGACTATGACCACAATGTTTATTTCTAAATAAACATAATATTAACCAAATTATAAATAGGGCTATTCTTTTAAAAAATAATTTTATTAACTTCATTTAGTGTTTGTATTCTATGTTAAAATACGATTTTAATTTATATTTATTTTATTTTAATTATTTCTGCCATTAAAAATTTCTTCTCATCTAATTGAACTTGCATACTATCAATTTCATTTTGAAGCATTGACTCAGGTGTTGTTCTTACTTTAACCTTAACCTTTACAGGTTTGTCTTTATCATCGACCATATCAACAATTTCGTATATATCATATGTAACTATATTATTTAGGTCTGTTTTCTTTTCTACTTTGAATGTTTTTGCCATTTTCTTAAACTATTTGAACTCTTGTTAATACCCCAGCTACATTTAATGTTATATATAGATGTCCGTTTGTTCCGTCATCCGTAAACTCTAATGCTCCTAATTCAAGAGCTGATAATAATGTTCCTGCTGTATATTTAGTTGGTGCTGTACCTGCTGTTGCTGTTCCTGCTTTTATGTGTACGACTGCCGTTGGTGCTGGCTGACCAAATCCAACCTCACCTGTATCTAGAATATTAAAGATATTACTATTTGAAGAATTAACTACGCTAAATATACCTGTTGGTGCTATAGTAGTATTATAAGTACTAGCTGTAACTTGAAATTTATTAGTGACCATCATTGTACGACCCATAATAGCAGAACTAGCTGAACCAAACACTACATTCGCTCCTGAAGTACCGATTTGAAAATGTCGAGTTGATTGCGAATCTGCCCAAGCATTAGCTAATGTCGACCTAAAAGCTTGACCTCCTGTATCGCTTAATATAATAGAACTTAACGAAGATTTAAAGTTGATTTTTGCTGTTATGTCGTAAAATGCTTGCACATTCCCATTGTTCAATATGGTCATTGCTTCTGTAGCCCCATTGCTTCCCACCAAGAAGTGCATATCAGCTCCAGTTACTCCAACTCCAGTTGTAGTTTGGAAGATTAGGTCAGAAGTTGTTAATGAGCCTCCTATAATCTTATTGGATGTCATTAAAATATCGCCTGTCATTATTCCGCCTGCAAGAGGTAAGAAACTGCCGCCTCCAGCAGGAGCCTTCCATGATGCAGTTGTAGCTGTATCTGCACTTAATACCCATCCAGCAGTTAATCCTGCAAGGTCTAGCAAATTTAATTCTGCATCTGTTGCTGTTATTGTTGAAACAGAACCATCAGCTTTTAAGAATTGAGATGAAGTTCCACTTGTTTTTATAAAAGATAATCCTGTTACATTACCTAATTTATCAACTATAAATGTATAGTCCAATCCTTCATCTTTACCTACAAAACAATATCCTGTAGCTCCTGCATCAACTTCTGAAACAATATTATGTCCAGTTCCTTGATGATTAAAGTATGCACCCCAACCAGTAGATATAGTATTTACTCTAAGTCCAAATCCATCTGCTGCATTTTGAATCCTTATAGCATCTCCTGTTCCACTAGTTTCTGCATAAATAGCTTGACCAAATGTAGAGGTATTAAAAGCTTTTATATTAGTTTTATAATTAGTACTATTATTAAAAGTTTTTTCACCTGTTATAGAATCATCCCCTGTTAATCTTATATATAGTCCTATATGATTTCCCCAGCCATAGGCTGTGTTCCAGTTCGTACTGTTATCTGTAAATCCGTAATCAGTTAATAATGTTGAAGGAGTAAATATATCTGTTAAAAAGGCTAATGTTCCAGTACCATCTTGTAAAGTATAAATTCTATCTGCAGTATTTGTATTAACAAAATATCCATCAAAAGTATTTGCGACATTCCTTAGTTTAAAAGTAGTATCTAAAAATGTCTTAATTCCACTATTAGTTTGAGCATTAGCAAGAACCATATCCCCGTCAAAAGAAAGTAAAAGAGCATCAACTTCAGCTTGTGTATATTTATCTAAATCAGTTATTTCTGATTCTGTATGTGTATGGTCTATTAATGGAGCAGCTATAGGTACATTATTTACTTGATAGCCACTATCTGATACAAAACTTTGGTCTGGATTAAAAAATAATATAGTACTATTATGTGCTGTTCCTACATATCTAGATACATTAGGATATGTAGTATATACAGAAGTAGTAATTTTTCCTGATATTGTAGAGACATAATACTTACTACCAGGTACTAATGTTGCAAAAGGATAATCTTCAAAATAACCATATGCTAGAGCATCAATATAATCATTGATAGCTCCATCTTCTAAAGCCATTAATAACTCTGTAGTAGATGATGATTTAGCAGATGCTGATGCTTTATAATATTTACTATCTGTTCCTAAATATAATAAGTCACCTAATGATACTGTTTCACCTATTTGATGGTTCCCATTTATATCATCCCCTAATATGTTAATTGTAAAATCTGCCATTATATTTCTGAATCTGATAATGTTATTGAACCTATATCTCCATCATTAGCATTATTTCTTAGTGCCAAACTTCCTGATACATCATTAGTTCCTGGTCCAAAAGAAGGCCTAGCTTCAATACAGACTCTAAAAAATTTATTTGTGTCTGACCCCATAAAAACTAAAATATCTTTAGGAGAAGTAACTGCTGAATGTATTGCAGACAAATAATTTATTTCTGTTCCATCTTTAGTATCTGTTTCTACAAATGTACCATCAAAACCATGATTACCTACAGAAATTGTAGTCCATCTAAAAACAATATTTGTATATGGGTCTGCTATAATTTCGAACACTTTAGTTTCCCCATTTGCACAATCTAAACCAGCAACAGTATCTATAGTACCATTAAAAGCAGGTTCTGTAGGAGAAGGGCATTCAGATACGTTTATAAATACTTGTGAATAAACTGAACTCCATTGTATATCATCTGTATCAGTAATACTAATATCAAATTTTATATAATTATTTGATGCTAAACTTGTACTAAATTCTATCTCTAGTAATGGAATTATATCTGTTGAACTTAATCCTGTTAAGTCAATTGTATTACCACTTCCAGTTAATTTAATACCATTATATTCTATCCACATTACTGCATCATCAGAATAAACAATATTATCTATATGAAGTGTTTTTAATGCAATTCCTGTATAAGAAGATAATAAATTTATTTTGGTTGAAGAGGGAGTTCCCTCTAATAAAGCAATAGAATAAGTATTTGTAACTGGTGGAGAACAATTATCATAATCAATAATTACTATATCTTGTGAATATGGGGGAGCTAAATCCGCTCCTATTGTTATTACAAAATTTGCCATTATGATACGAATTGACCAGACCCTACATCAGATACTGCAAAAGTAAATGATTGAGAGTCTCCATCTACATCTACTAAATCAGATACATAAGTTAACAATCCTAAATCTATGTTTGCAACTGTAATAACTTGATTTATAACAACTGGTATTCCATTATAATAAAGTATTCCTACATTTGGTAAAGTAAGTATTTTTACCTCTTTTGGATTATCACCTTCTGGGTCAGAATAAACTGGAGTAGTTCCAGTAGTAAACATTGCAGATGTAAATATTAAAGTTGCACCATAATCTATTGTAGCAGAACCATCCCCTACTATATCAGGAGGAAGATTAATTGCCTCTGCTGCTATAATATAAATATTTCCTGTTAATCCTGAATAAGTTAAAGAACCAACATCTGCTATATCAAACGTAAATGTATCCGAGTATCCCGCTATTTCAGCTATATCTCCAACATAAGTTAAATCCCCATTAATTATATCTGCTAATGGTATTTCATCATTTAATATTACAGGAAGCCCAAACCATAATAAATCTACAGAAGGTAATCCAATTATTTTTACTGTGGATACTGCATCTCCTTCTGGGTCAACATATTGAGGTATTGTATTAGTAGTAAAATCAGCCTCTGTAAATACATAGGTTTCATTATAATTTATATATATAGTATTATCTCCTATTTGTGAAGGTGGTAAACTAATATAAGTTCCTATTGTTACTGTAAAAATTGCCATATTATTTGTATTTAAACCTAATTGTTAATATCCCAGTACCCATGATGTTGATGTTACTTTAGTTATTGTTCTTTTATCATATTGGGCAAGAGTTAATCCTCCTACATTTCCATTTAATGTATCAGTTGTAATACTAACAGTTACCGTTCCTGCCCCTAAATTAATAATATCAATTTTAGTTCCTACAGGATAAGCAACAGATGCATTTGCTGGAATTACAGCACTTACAGCAGCTACATTATTAAGAGTTACTATATTGTTGGCATCACCTAATACAAAATTATAAGTTGTAGAAACATTTGTTACAACAGCACTTGTTCTAATAGAGGTTACTGACCTTTTACTAAGTAATCCATTAGTATTGTTAATACCTATAATATAAGATTCAGTATCATTACTTCCTAAGGCTGTAAAATATACCCCGCCTGCTGTATTTGATATATAAAATTCTCTTGTAGAACTTCCTCCTTGGTCACTATATACTTGAAAAGCATTTTGTAAAGGGGTGGTATTACTATCTTGAATAGTTAAAAAAGTTGTTGAAAAAGTAGTAGCTCCTAATCCCATATAACCAGCTTCTCCTGGTTTAATATAAAAGGGTACAGCGGCTGTACCTTTTATAGTAGAATTTGTAGTACCCGTTATACTTAAAACACTAGTAGTACTATCAAAAGTAAGTTTAGTATCTCCTTCTAAAGTACCATCACCAGTCCAAACTCCAAGTTGGTTATTAATAGGAGTACCAACTTTAGTAACATAACCCGCTAAAGCTCCTTCTATTATATTTCCACTAGCATCCACCTGTAGAGCATATGTTGCTGTACCTGTAAATGTGCCAGATCCATATTTATTAGCTATTATCTTACCATTGCTCCAAACCTCAAAGCCATTTGCTCTTACATTTGCAGCATGTGTAACTGGAACAGTTGAACCAATACCAACTATAAATCTTGGAGCAATAATATTATATTGGAAAGAATATGTTGTTGCTAAATTGGCTGTACCTACTACAGTCATACCAAATCCTTTGGCAAACAAAGCTTTACCAACAGTACTTACACAATCTCCAGCAACATCGTTATTGATACCACCAACTGTATGGAATGCAGTAGAATTAGCTGTAGCATCTATACCTTGAACAGTATTTTGAGTACCAATTACTATTGAACCATACCCTTTTACAGTATTCAGATAACCTGTAACAAAAGAATTATTTCCTGCTGCTGAAGAGCTTTCCCCCAATACCATGGCAGCATATCCTGCTGCTGTAACATCTTCACCTACAGTAAATGAGCTTGAACCTGTTGCCCCTCTTGTAGCAGAAGCACCAGAGGAATAACTAGCATCAACAGCATTCAACCCAACATTACCATAGTTAACAGCTGTTCTCCCTGTTTTTATTATACCATTTCCACTACCTTCATTTATAACTTGAAAAGCTGCAGATGTAATAGCTATATCTCCTGTTGAATCTGCTGCAGTTCCATTAACTGTTAAAGGTAAATTATATGTATCAGATGCTTTTATAGGAGTTTTAATAAAATAAGGAAAAGTAGCTGCATCATTACCCATTAATATAGTGGTGTTCCCAGCTTCATTACCTAAAGCAAGTGAACCAACATCTTGTCCACCTGAACCTGTAAATCCTAAACTAGAACTAGAACCACCTACGTGTGTAGCAGAAATTGAATTTCCAACAGTGGTAGTTTTATTTACAAAAATACTATTAGTTGTATTATTTCCTTCATCTGTTACAGATTGTAAAGCCTGTGGAGTTTCTGAAAATATACTTGATGGATTAGTTAAAATTAATCCATTTTGATTAGTAACTACTGGTACATATCCATTTTTACCTATATAACTAGTATCAATAGTATCATCAAGATTTAAATAAGTGTTATTACCTGTTACCGTAGCATCTATTTGTGCGGCAATTAAATCTAAATTTATTTCTGGCATTTCAACAAATTCAAATTCTACAAATAAGACTGTTGAAAAACCATTAGGATAATTTGCAATAGGTACTGAAACTAATTGCCAAGTATCTGTTTGTGTATGTTGAAATCCATAATTTTTTATTGAATTTCTAGTAAAATTAATTGTAGCACTATTTCCACCATTTCCTAATTTTAATTTAAATCTAGTAGAACTAGTCCAACTAGCAGTTGTTTTTAAAGCAAATAGTAATACATTTCCAGGAGTATCATCATTAGGAAAAGTAGTTCCTGAATTAAATCTCATAAAACTACTAGAACCTCCAATTGTAGAAGGTATATTTATAGCTACTGTATTTCTAAAAGGAGCTGTTGCATCTGTTAAGTTTGCTCCTACTGGTAAAGATGCATTATCCCATTCCCCACTTCCAGAACCAACACTTTCATCATATATTAATATTGTATTTGTAGGATTTGGTCCTCCAAAGCCAACAGTAACTAATTGAAAACTTACTTCAACTTTAGTTGTTTGGTCTAATATTGGTTTTATTGGATTAGGGTCTGGAGTTCCAGGTTCTATACCAACAGTGGGAGTATCAACCCCATTATTTTCTATATAGAATGAATCAATCCTAGGGTCTATTAGGTCTGGAGTTCCAATAGTAACTGTACCTCCAACTAAATCATTATAGAATACATTATCTATCATATAAGCTGATGCCCATACATAATAATCTAATCCACCCAAAGGAGTTACACCTCCTATAAATACTGTATTACCAGCTACGTATGTTCTTGCGTATAATTCTGTAAAATTATCTTCTGTATAATCAAATGCATCTCTTACAAAATCACCATCTTGATTGTTTGCCGTTCCAATATTTATATTTTTTTGCATAATTAAAAATATTTAAATGTTGTATTATTTTTATTTTGTCCAATTAGTTTTGCATTTAAAGTAGTTCTTTTAATATTAAATATTTTTGCAACTTCCAGACAAGAATTATATATAATATTAGTTGAAGTATCTATAATCTTTTTACTTTTTTTCTCTGATATTATTTTTTTAGTTTTATTTGTCATTTTTAATTTTGCAATACTCATTTTAATTCTAGATTCTTTACTAACTTTTTTTCCTAAGTTTCCTTTACTAATTTTTTCTTTATGTTCTTTTGTTAATTTTTTACCTTTTTTAGCTAAAGACATTTTATCTCTAGTTTCTTTTGAAAATTGTCTACGTTTTTTATTTGAATCTACATATTGGCAATTTAAACCTTTTTCTATACAATCATAAAATTCTTGATAGTATCTTTCTTTTTCATTTAATAATTCTTCAGAAAAAATAGCTATAATTTCAAATTTATGTTTATCAAAACTATATTTTTTTAGTGAATTATATAATTTCGATTGGGTTTTACAATGTAATGATTTATATTTTCTAATTCTAACCTTTAAATTTATAGTTTGTCCTATATATATTTTTCCAGATGGACTAATTATTTTATAAATATATCCTTCTTTTTTCATTTTAAAAATTACCAAGCCATTCTTGCTCTGTTATTTGTAACTCACTTATTGTTAATTCTATTGTATCAATATATATATTCATATTAGATGTTTTAAAATCATATATGACTATTGGTATTGCTAAAGCTGGGATACTTGTTACGTTAAATAATGCCATTATTCTACCCAAATTCCAGAACCCTCATCTCTTGCCTCAAATTCAAATACATCTGAGTTGATAGCATCCTGATTAGGAGCTTCATGAGTGAATAATCCTGCGTTAATATCTTCTCTTATTATTATGTCTCCTACTGCAATAGGTATACCATTAAAATAGAATATACCATCATTAGCATTAGAAATATCTATAATTCTTATAGCATCTATCAAATCACCTTCTGGGTCATTATATGGTGGAGTTAATCCACCTGTAAAATCATAAAGAGTAAATACTGTTACTGCTCTATTGGCTACATAAATAGTTCTATCCCCAACATCATCTGAGGCTGAATTAAATGCATCAGTTGTAGATGTTGCATTTATACATATTGTATGTAATGAACTATATAAATAATAAGTTGGATTATCTGATATCCTAAAACTAAAATTATCTGGTCCATATATATCAGAGTTTCCTCTAGTATAATATAAATTTAATGTTTCTGATGGTAGTTTTCCCTCTATATCTATTCGTACTGGAATAGTCCCAAAATCTGGAGGAGTTTGTGATTTAGTATATATTTCTCCATCTGAAGAAGTACCGATATATATTATAAGATATTTCCATGGGTTACCCTCAGCATCTGCATAGTTTACTGTAAAATCACCAACTGTAAATTGATAAGAACTATCAGAACCAATATCTACACAGTTATCATCAACAGTAGGAGCAGTATTACTAGCAGAGGTAAGTCCCCCAGTATTTTGCAATATCCCTTTATAATTACATAATATATCGGGATGAGCATACTTCATCCTAGTTAATTTATCTAGAAGGTAAGCGTGTTCATTATTAAACTCTTCTCTACCTTTAGTATATTCTGCATAATAGGCAATAAGCTCATATAAAGCTATAATACCCATATTTAACTTTCCAGTTTTTGTTGCTTTGGTATATGCTTTAGATGTGCTTGCTATTATTATTTGTCCTGCTAAATTACTTACTGCCATATTATATAATATTATACTATATCCCCACTATCTATTGTGTAATCAGGGTCATTAAATACTCTATATGAATAATCTGTTAGATTACTATATCCACCACAAGATTTACATTCATTAGAACAATAAACCTGTATCATGGCTAATAATTTTAAAATCTCATCTATAAATTTTAACTCAATAGCATATGCCAATGATTTAAGTATAGATTGAGCATTAATTGTTTCTACATTATATTCAACCAAACATTTATTTCCTAAATTAGCAGATATTACTCTTTCCAAAATACATTCTTTGTAAACAGTTAATTCTGCAGTAACATCTATAGAAACTTCATCTGGGTCTTCAGCCTGTAAAAAATAAACCCCATCAAAAGAAGTTTCGCTAATATCAGCAAGGGTAACTACTATTACTTCAGTAGCGGATGCTGTTAACTTCCCAGATAGGTCTATAGATTCATCATAATCTTGATAATCAAAATCTTTCCACAGTCTCAATGCAGAAATTGTAGCTGCGTCAGTGATTGTTATATCCATCTGTGTTTTATCAGCACTTATTTCAAATTGAGTTATTTGCATATTCTTTTTAATAAAAAGGGAGAGAAGAGCGTATACTCAACTCTCCCTGTATGTTAATTATTATATTGTACTTACTATTATGCTAGGTCTAAATCAGCTGGTACGTTAGCTGCGCCTAAGATAGTTTGTAAGTCATCCAATACTGCATTTGTTCCCGCATTATTTCCAAGAGTATCAGTACCTTTATCAATTAAGATAGTAAGACATTTCTCTTGAGTTTCATGTGTAGGGTCAGTTCTATCACTGTAATATCTAATATGAATTACATTATAGACTCCTGCAGCACTTGCATAGAAAGGTACTCTGTCCATAAAATCAGCGGGATATCCACCATATCTACTAGCATCGTATTTAAATCCTTTGGTAAACCATTCTAGGTTTTGTGCATATTTTCCTGTTCCTGCACCTGGGTTTGGAGCCGTAGTTACAGTAACGGTATTAGTAGCAATATTTTTATGATATAATCCAGCATTATCAAATACTTTAGCGGTTACATCGAATTGAATCATTGCTCCTGTTATTTTCCCTTGAACAACTGATTGGTAGATACCTGCGATATCAATTTCATCAGCACCACCATCTACGGCAGTTACTTCAAAAGCACCACGTTTAGTTAGGTTAGCATTCAATGATGCTAAGATACCAGCTTGTACAGCGGCTGCAGTTGGAGCTGTTGCTCCACTTACATAATATCCAGTTACTGTAGCAAAATTTTCAGGGGATAAGCTTCCGCCATCTTGAAAAATTCGTACTTCTACAGCATAGGTATGGTCAGCTGCTAGTGGTGCAAAGGCACCTACTGTTACAGCTTTTTGTACTTCAGCGACATAAGTTTTAAGAATTACTTCTCTAACTTTGTCTGCTTTTACTACGTCTGAGAATTCGTAGTTTAATCCTTTGGCGGCAGAACCAGCTGTTTTTTGAAAAACTTTAAAGTCTTCCCCAGCAGCAGGTGCAGTACCATCAGCAGATAGAATTTTGATTTCTTGGTCTGAAGCTGAAGTTATAAAGGTTGCTAGTGTAGTCTCAGCGGCTACGGCATTCCCTATGATAAGCTCTTCAACTTGGCTTTGCGCATAATTACTCATTGTTAATTAATTTAAATTATTATTCATTTCTAATATTCATTTGGGTTTTTACTGCTATATCTTGAGGTTTATAGTCTGCAGTAGCCATCTCCACGGCTCTATTTAATATTTCACGATGAATCCCTTCACCTAATTTACAAGTTTGAACTGTTGATATTCCATCTATAGATAAAGTCTCTCCAGGAAACGCTGTAGCTAAACTAGTTAGTATAATTGGTTCTGGGTATTTTAAGTATCTATATTTATATTCAGTAATAGTATATGGAGATACTAACTCCACATTTTTATTATTACCACTAATTGCATAATAATCTAGTCTCCATATAACATTTTTATCTGGTTCTTTAAATGGATTCTTATGCTGGATATTAAACTCATCATGTGTTTTGGGTACTACAGAAATGTAGTTACCATTTATACACTCATCGTCAGAGCTTATTTTAGCCTTTTCTTGTATAATTAAATACGTATTGTTTGGTATTCTAAAAAATTGCGAATCATCCGATACACCATCATCAGTAGCAATTGCTATTGTTGATACGCCTGTTCTTAATAGCTCTCTTAAATCTGCTCTCCTTTTCTCGCTTTGTTCAAAACCTTGCTTATATTTATTCCCTAGTGGGTTATAATAGGTATTAACTATTTCTAACTGCGCTCTAGTTAAATATACAGATTTCTCATATAAATCTATAGGAGGAGCTGAATTGCTTGCTATTCCATTATATGCAATATCAAATTCATTGCTAAATTCTAGTACCGTCATAATTTATTATGCCTTATCAATACGTGCTTCTATTAGAAGTCTTAACTCTTGGTTTTTATCGTCGTCTAAATATTTAACTGCATTAGCAAAAGTTGCTAAACCTCCTGGTTCACATAATTGTAAACCATCGTTAGTAACATATTGATTACCTTCTTTGATAATCACTTTGGCTTCAACACCTTTATTTATTAACGCTTTAGTCTCAAAACTTGGGTCTTTTACAATCGCTAAGAAGCTTTCTGGTTTTTCGTCTATAATCACCTCTATTTGTCCTTGTACCCATTTTATTTTACTTGTATTTGCAATCGCTTTATTAGTAAGTAATTTCAATACAGAGAGTAATTTCTCTTTATCGTCCTCAATTTTACCATAAGCTTTGAAAGCCTCTTTTTTAACATCAAGAGCTTTTTTCTTTTCATCCTGAACTTCTCCTTCTCTAGTTATAGCGAATCTAAATTCAGCATTTAAGTTTCTTGCCTCCCAATCTGGTGCTACCTCTGGACACACAGAGAGGATTTTATAAGCAATATAATCTAGTGGGTCACTAAGATTAAATTTATTACTAGCATCATCCTTATATAAAGACACATAGAACTCTTTAAAGAACTTGTCATAGACTGATAAATTCAATCCTGTTGCTCCTTCAAGAAATTCCTTCTCTTCTTTATTTAAAATATTGGCTATCGCTCCATTCTTTTGAAGTGGGGCTGCATACCTTATTTTTGATTTACTCATTAATCCACCAGCAATCACATGATTGTCTGCTACATTAGCTGCCATACCCTTTTTTCTAGATATGTACTTTACTACAATGACCTCATCAGGTAAGGTAAAAGTTTGTTTTACTGTTTCTTCCATTATTTCTCCCTTTTTAAATTAAACTTTGATAGAATATAGGGGCTTGTTTAAGGCCCCTAGTATTCATATAATATATAAGATATTTATTACTCTAATATAATTGGTTTTAGAGTTGCAGTTCTAGAAGCATCTTTAACCATAGCACCAGTTCCACACATTGCGGTCATGATACTAGAGTCTTCCATGTGTTGCATGGTTCCACCTCTACGTCCTGTATATGGGTCTCTAATACCTGCTTTATATCCTCGTAACTCATCATCCCCACGGACTTTGATTTTTTGGATATTAGGCTCTTCCATTGAACCAATATACATGATGTCATATCGGTAAGATTCAGCTACACCTCCGTCTGGATGGTAGATTTTGTTTCTTACTTTATCATCATACATAGGGTCAATTTCCAACATTACGTGGATTCCGTTAGGAGCTTTCCACTCAGTAAATTGGAATCCTGCAGAATATGCATTAGTATTTAGTTTGGATGATACTTTTTGAATAGCAAAAGTATTTGTATTATCAAATCCTATGCCAGTCCATCCAGAAGCTAATGCAGTTACAGCTCTATGGAATTGAGTAGCTCCACGCTCCCCAGTTCTCATCATGAACTTTCTTTCTCCAAAATCTAATTTACCTTCAGACAGTTCAGACAATAAGTCTTCTAATAAGGCGATAGAGAAAGTGTTATAAGAAGTAGTATTACTAACTTCCATTTGCTCTCTAATACCTGAACCTGCTTTGATTTCAATGTTAGATTTTCCTTTATTCAAGAATCGTCCGTTTTCATCCCTGTTTGTTTTACCAAACATCAATGTACGAGCTTTAACTCTTGATATTGCTTTTTCAAATTGCCAGTAGACCTCTTGCATCCAAGTTACACTTGAATGTACTTTTCCACTGTTTGGGTCACGGGTTTCAATACCTGCGAAGTAAACTGGATTAACTTTTACATCAATCATTGCTCCTGATACTTTATGCTCAAAACGTAGTGTAGATACACTATTTCTAAGTAAGTAAGGAGATGTGAATGCAATGCCAGCACCTTCAGTAGATAGTTCATCCTCAACGTAAGCAGATTCAACACTGAATCGTACTCCTGCTATAAGGTCTGAACCAGGTACTCCACCTAGTGTTTCTTGGCCTCCAAATACTTCTACTGAATAACGGTAGTTTCCTCCGTCTTCTTTAGCATCACCTAATATTCTATACTGATAAAGGTCTGGTTTGTTACCACCAATTACCTGTACTTTTGTGAAGTACTTCTCAGCAAATATTAAGTCAATTACAGTTCTTCCAGCACCTACGCCAGAATCTCCTGTCAATACTACTGAACCTTGATACTCTGCAGACACCAACGCAATATTTCTCTCATCGCTACCTACAACTTTCCATACAAAGTCATCAGATGACTGAAGTACTTTTTCTGGAAACAAAGATAACGTAGTATCTAAGTTTTTCATTCCAGAGTTTTGCAAAAGAACGGTAGTTAATGGAGAAACTAATTGTGGTTGTGTTCCGAAGATAGCACCAATATGATTCTTTAGTGTTAGTCCAGACCAGGATTGTCCCTTGGTCATCACAAATTTTCCTAAACTCATAATTAATTAATTTCTGTTATTATTATTATTTTTATTCGAATACTAGTTCTGAACCTATCCCACCATAACTTTCATTATCTAAAAATCCTGGGTCTCCCCCTTGGTCAAACTTGTTTTGCCTAAGCGCTCTTTCGAGTTGGGTAGTAGCCTTGGAAGTGGATTTGGTAACTAATTTACTGAAATCACTAAATCCGTTAGTGAGTTCATATAAGTAATAAAGTTTAGTATCAAAAGATATTGGGTCTTGTCTCCGTTGTTGCATTAATTTATTCTCTGCAATCCCATCTGGACTTGTACTTACTATCTTGGTAATACTTTGATAAACTTTATCCTGCATGCCCTTATTGACTTTTAGTCCTTCTATGAACTCATCTTTCTTATAGATGGAATTCTTTAGGTCATTATCAATCTTTTCTTGCTGTGCAGCAAAGGCCGCTTGCTGTGCCTGTCTTTCCTCTGCAACTTTTGCTAATCTACCTTGTTCAAAAACTTTTAAGCTTTCTAAAGATTCGATTGCATCTTCAATTACTGCGCTCTCCCCTGCATCAATTGATTTATTTAAAATTCGTGTAGCTCTAGCTTGGTCTATACCTTGATTTACGTAATCTTGTAAGATTATACGTTTAGCTAATTCTATATCTTCTGCTAAAACTTCAGAAGTAATACTATCTAATTGCGTAGCAGTATCATTGTAAGATTGAAGTTCAGCTAAAGAAATTCCTTTCTCTAATGCATCATATCCTTCTTCTCCTATTTTAGCTATTAGATTTTGTTTAGCTTGACTTTCAATCTCAGCTTTAATAACTGCAGTTAAATCATCAACACTATTAATCTTTGTTTTTTGAAGGTCTACGGAGGGGAGCAGCCCCTGTTCAGAAAGAACAGTTGCAAAGGAAGAATATATGGGAGAATCGTCTTGGCTCTCCCCTCCTTCTTCACCTTCCTCAGCTACTACCTCTGGGGTTTCCCCCTCGCTAAGATTATCTTTTTCTTCAGCATCTTCTGCTGTAATTTCTTCTTCATCTTCAGCAAATGGATTTACACCCTCTGCTTCTTCGTCATCGTCATCTGTTTTGATTGACGATAAATCTACTGGCGCTAAATCTAAGTTTAATTCCAAGTCTATATCTTGAAACATACTCATGTCCAAATTGTTTTTTTCTTCGTTTGCCATAATTTTCTCCCATTAATTTACAAATATACTAAATTTTTAACCAAAAGTCAAGGATTTATTCAATTATCTTTAAGAAACCCTCAGTTACTAATAGCTGTTTTAATATCTATAACTATTAAATAGCTATAATATCGTTTATAGTTGTTTTCATATTCTTCATATTATTTCGTTGATACTGGTTTCTTAATTTTAGAGACCGCTATCTTTTTATCTTCCCTTTTCATCTTATCATTATGCATTTGCATTTTTTGGTCTAAATCTTTCATTTTAGCCATTTGGTCTGCTCTTGCTTTTTGCTTATCTAATGCCAGTTTCTCATATGCTATAGGGTCTTCTATACCATCACTCTCAATTTCTTCTTCTACTTCTGGTTGCATTGATAATTTCATTTGTTCAACAATAATCTTAGTTTCATTGTCCCTCTGATTCATTGTATCTTCCAATTGAAGTTTAGCTTGTTCTAATGCCATAGCATCTTGTTGAGCTTGCTGTGCTAATTTATTGTTCTGGTCTTGAGCTTGAGACTGTTGTTGCTGCATTTTAGCTTCTGCAATTTCCAGTTTCTTACGCATATCTGCTAATGATGGACTAAAGAATATATCCATTATAGTTCCCATACTACCACCATTCTGCATAAAAGCTTGCGCATTTTGTTTCAACATTCCTTCTAACTCCATTGCTTTAGAAGAAGAAGTACCTACTAAGCCATAATCAGCTTCAGCGAAATCATCTCCTTCTACATTAAGCATCTGAATAGTTTGGTCATCTAGAATATACTGTACCTTTTTATTATTTCCTTTTAAAGCAACCTTAGCTGTTTCTAGAAATGCAGTCATTGCCCTTAGCTTAAACTGCTCATGTTTATGAAACCAATATTCAGTAATATGAGATGATTGATTAACTGAACGCTCAACACCAGAGGCTGTTTCATTTTGATGAATTGCTCCTTCTCTTTGTTTAGTTACACCAGCAATCTCTGACATTTCCATTTTAATGAATTCAAGTAATTGGATATGTTGTTGAATATACCCACCTGTTTCCATATCAATAGCTCGTCCTCCTTGTTGATTAAATCCACCTGCAAGTTTTCCTGTTGCTGCTCCTTGTTGCCCCTCTTTAAAGGAATCAATTACTGCTATCTTATTTACAATAGCAAAGTGTAACCATTTTTCTATTTCCCAATTGTCTGGTACTTTAGCTAAATCTAATTCAAATATTTTACCATAGTTAGTTGCAATAGCTTTATTAAGTCTATCCCAAATAACATCATACATATACTGATAGTTTTTCATTCTATCCATTAAGGATACGGCTCTACCTTGATTTGTATTATATATTTCTCCTATAACTCCTGGATGGCAATAAGAAGGGTTATTCAATCTATTAAACTGAACAGAACGTGGGTGCATTTGTACATAGATATCACTACCTATTTTTGTACCTTCCCACCATTCATTAACCCATAAGTCAGTAGCTTCTTCACCTAATTCTTTTTTAGGTTTATATTCTTCAGACATTATTTTATATTCTTCTTCTCCGTCCTCGTCGTAGAATTTAACTTTTTTAATTTTTTTAATTGATTTCCAGTATACACGCAATACTCTAATATTACCATTCTCGTCTGTATAGTTAGAACCAAAAAAGTGGCCATTAATCTCCGCTATATTAAAGATAGAATCCATACCAGTAACACCAGTATTTAAGGCATCCCTAAGGAGTGTATGATTATCACCATCATCTGTAAAAGACCCTTTAGAGGTACCTGTAGTATAGTCATTAATATAATCTATATCAGCTGTTTTTAAATCCTCATGGAAGTAATCAATGATTTTTCCTGGGCTCCAGTGGTCTTGTAGTATAACAATATTAGCATCTTCTATCCTATCACTATTACCAGAACGTACAGCATGGACTTTAAGAGGGTTTAATTTAGTCATCACTGGTTCATTATGCACTATATCAATCTGGACTATTTCTTCGCCCATAATTAGTGCATCCTTAAAGCAGTTTAAGAATATGGTTTGAAACCCTTGCTCACTCCAATAATGTCTTAATATTTGATTAGCCATCTTCTCACGAATATCTTGCCAATCATATTTGAAGTAATCCTCAATTTCTTGAAGTTTACCTTGTAGTTCTTCATCAGCGTAGTTAGCTTGAAGATACTCATTCATTTTTTGGAATAAGATATCTTTCTTCTTATTCTCCTTATCTGTAATGGCATTTTGATTAGTTACGATTACTCTCCAATCAAATCGCCTTTTAGTTTCCTCACCTACTAATAGTTCTATTTTTGGCACGGCTATAGGATGATGAGGTAAATTATCTGGTATAAAAGAAGCATTTAATTGATATGGATTAACTACATCAGTTAAGTCCCGTATATCAACAATGCCATTATACAGATTCAGGTTAACTACTTTATTTTTTATTGTTTGACGTACAGATTCATTATGATAAAATGAGTGCCTATCTGCTGAGTCTATATTATCAATTCTCCATTGTTTGCCCTTTTGATTATAAGGTAAACGTTGAGGTGGTTGTTTTAAATTATTTTGTCGTGCCATATTCTTATTACTATAAACATATAAATATACGATATTTTTTAGCTAAAACCAAACTAATTTGTAATTATTTACAATTTTTTTACGGTTACTAATAGCTGTTTTTATACTTTTGTCTGATTCAATTCTGAGAAGATATCCATGCCCTTTAAATATTCATTATTAAAATTCTTTCTAAAAAATGGGTCATTGGATAGTTTCTTTTGTTGCTTGTCTTGTCCGTTCTTTGCAGATTGTATACGCTTAAATCTATCCTCTCTAAGGATAAATAACATTCCACCTGCAGAAACCCTATCAAAGTTACCATCAGAATTCCATTTAATACATTCTTCTATGTAGGCAAAACTACGCAAAGTATGTAAGTTCAACCTTTCATCTTCTTCATTTTCTGGATAGGTCACCCTACTTCTTTGCCAATCTGCTTGGAGTAATCTACCCCAAGAATTTAATGGAGCAGTTGCATGTGTACCTTTAGCCTTATTTCCATATAGATTTGTTTGTTTAACAAAGTCCATATCTTTTAATATCTGTGGTACATCACATAATAAATGCAACGCGTTCTTTTGGTCAAAGTATGAGAACAACCCCTTTAAGTTAGCCTCATAGTTAGCTTGTGCATTATAAAACAATAATGTTCTATAACATACCTCATATGCCTCTTTTGCTGTACGTGGTCTTCCTGAGTACTCTGCTACTATCCTATCAGTGAATGTATCCATTACTAGTATACTAAAGAGAGATTGTCCAGTATCAGAATCAATAGGGTCAATCCCTGCTATATATCTTCCACTAGTTATAAATCCTTCCGCATTCTTCCTAGGCATTTCAAATATCTCTAATGCACCAGATTTATCCCCACCAACAAGTTCATAACTTCTAATAGGTATTTTATCTGGATTTAACTTCCAATATACACTTCCATCTTGTGGGTCTAATTGTAATTCACCAATGTAATGTTTAGATAGAAATGTATCCTTTTCTACAGATATTTTTTCTAAGTATTCTTTTAAATCAGATACTGGGAATACTGTACCCTCAGTCCGCATTACTGCTTCCTGTGGAGTCATTGGTTCCTCAGCTTTTTTCTGAGTTAAAGCCAGGGCATCTGATGCACTGTACTTAACCTCAAATCTATCCAATAGTATTTCTACCATTGCTTTAACTACATCTGGTTCACCATTCTCATTATCATAACATAAGTTACGATTCATATAGGCGGGCCAGAAATAACCACAAGTAGTACTACCATCTGTACTTCTATCAAATACATTAGGAATACCATAAATATTATACGCATTATGTTGGTAAAACAACTTCTCAGAACCAGCAAATGAAGCCCCTTCAACACCACCTGTTCCACCTGCAAGCATAAATCCAGAGGCTACTCCTCCATCTTCCACGGCTTTTCTATTAACGTTCCAAGCCTTCTCAAGGTTAGGAAATAAACCATCCTCTTCATAGTGAATGAACGGCCCCCTAATACCCCTTGCTTTGTCAGGATTATCTTTAAGTGATATACCATATACAGATGAAAGTAAACCTTGACGAATACCAAACTCATCTTCATATCCTAGCTGGACTTCCATGGCTCTCTTACCATCAATAAGCCTCATTCTAGGGAATGGAGTATATTCTGCTATCCAGTCTAATGTATCTAGAATCTTACCCCAGATACCTTTATCCCCCATTAAAAACGTTTTCTCCGATGCGAGATGGAAATTAGGATTACCAGAGCCAGGTAATACATACATATTCCTAGGCGACCAAGCACCTGCTTTGAACGAAAAACCAACCCCCCTAGTCTTAAGGAGTTTACCGTGCATACCTCTTTCTTTTGCTTCATGTATATAGTGATGAAATAGGTAATCACCTAGCCAAGGTCTGGCAAAATTACGTACCCTATTAGTTCTCTTTTTGCTCTTCCCTGCCCTTTCAGTTAACCAAATAGGAGAATAGTTCCAGTAGAAATATAACTCCCCTGGAATCCACTCCCCGTCAGGTCTAACTAATCCATCTCTCCATCTACGTAACTCTTCTCTCCAGAATTCAGCATATTCAGATTTTGGATTATGGTTAGGCACTAAGTTGGTGTATCTCCCATTACGCTCAAAGAACAAGGCCCTCTCCCTAAAATAGTCCATGTCCTGTAGTATATGAGGGTTCGTCAAGTCAACTACTCTACGACCATCCTCATATGAAACCATAATGCCTTCATCACTTTCATATTCCAAGATAGGTCTATCACTGATGAACCCCCGAGTTTCCTCAGGGGCAATCAGATTTTGAATAAACTTAACTTGAGATATATATTCTAATAAGTCATCCCATACCTCCTTTGGCAAGTTTTCTTTTAACTCATCAGTTATAGGAGACTGGTGACTATTCATCCTTATTTCCATCCTTCTTTATTTTTTACTACAAGTAGAATAACAAATATAACAATTATAATTGCTATAATGGATACGGCTGCTATTGCAAGAATGTCTTTTATTTCCATAGTGATGGGTCTAAGACCAAATTGTTTGTGTTAAGTAATGCTTTAGCAACTGATATAGCATTGATAAATGCAGTCTTTGTTACTTTAGTTGGGTCAAATATTTTTTCTTTTAACATATCTTTTTCATCAATATGTAAGTTATAATTTGAGTTTTTTTCTATTGTTAGCATAGGTGCAAGTAATATATCAATAAAAGAACTCCGCGTAAATTCAGTACCCCGTTCTTTTATGATGGCAAGGGCCTGGCCTCCGCCAGGAACTATTCCTTCTTCTAATGCACAAGACACTGCTCTAACAGAATCATCATATCTATCAAACTTCTCGTTAACTTCTACTGTTGATACTCCACCTACTTTAATGATAGACATAGCTCCTAATAGGTTAACTATCCTTGCTTCTAATAAGTCTCGTGATTGGTCACCTATTGTAAAAGAATTAGATAGTTCCTGAAGAGCTACTGCATGGGCTTTACACTCTTTACTCAGTTCTACTCTAGTCAAGATTGATTTCTCTTTACCAATTTCTATACTATCTAATGTTCCATATTCTACTTTAGTGCTATTATAAGCTACACTTTTAGCACCCGTAAATAATTCTAAATCCTTAAGAAGATTTTTTCTATGACCACCAAATCCTGGAGTTTTCATAAATACAATTGATATAGCTCCTCTGTTAAAATTATCCCTAATAATAGAAAGAACATTAGGAGAAACATCTTCTGCAATTACTAACCAAGGCCCTGGTACTTTTTCAATAGTAGCGCCTATAGTTTTTAAATCATCTAATTTCCCACCTATAATAATAACTTTAGGGTTGGTGTATCTAGTTAAATCTTTTTCTGGTACATTTACCAATGCCTGGTCTAAATACCCAGTTTTTAATACCATACCATTTACTTTTTCTATTTTGTCGTAGGATTCAATCCCAAACTCAACATTTACATTATGGGAGTGTTGAAATGCTTCTTCAATTACCTTACCCATTGCAGTATCCCCATTAGCAGATATAGATGCTACATCCAATATAAAATCAGTATCTAGGTCTTCAGACATATCCTCTAACATATGTATTACTGTAGCTTCTAGCTCATTCAGTTCACTTAATATATCTAAATAAGTTGCCCCTCTATCCATTCTTCTTCTACCCTCTTTCATTATAGCAGCCAATAAACATACTGCTGTAGTTGTACCATCTCCTGCTACTTTAAGAGTTTTTTCTGCTACTTCTTTTATGAGTTTAGCTATCTCATTTTTAATAGGGTCCTGAAACCCTATTGATTTTATTACTGATACACCATCTTTAGTTGTGTATGGCCCTTCAAATCTATTTGTAAGGATAACAGTTCTACCATAGGGCCCCATTGTGCTGGTAACTAAATCTGCCATTTGTGTAATAGTCGTATCGACTATTTCATTTAATTCCTTACTACTTATAATCTCTTTATATTTTAAGTCCATCTTCAAATTGTCTATATTTAAATTCCTTATCTTAAATTTTAAGACCGTCCTCAAAGGTATTAAAACTTCTCGCTCCTTTTACTTTATTTTCATTATCTTCTTTCTCCTTGATAACTTCTTTATATGCTGCTTTTAAATTGGCCATAAGTTTAGGCACTTTCTCATTGGCATTAGTTAATTTAGTAATATCAGTGACCGTCTTACCATAACTATCTCTTTCTTGGAGTAAGGCCTCTGTATTTCTTAAATATGTACCAATGGCTTGAGCAGACATTAAAGTATCTTCATATAGTTGTTGGATTACACTTTTTGACCTCAAGTTATAAAAGTCTATAGCTTCACTAATAATATCATCTACCTTCCAATCCTCAGGGAGTCCTATATCATGGCGTATCTCTTCTTCTCGTGTTTTCTCATCCATATGTAAATAATTAGAACGTATATCGCAGAAGTAATAAATAAATAGCATTTCTTTAATAGCCATTTCTTTTTCTTTATTATCATCTCGTTCTAATATTTTTTTAAATGGTACTAGCCCCCAAGCCTCTTCACTAACTAGGAGGTTCCATTTATTATCCAAACTAAATAGTTTCATATATATTCAAAATTTTTCTTCTATGAATATTTACACTTTGCCCCACATAGATTTTCCCAGTGGGGCTGGTGATTGTGTAAATATAAGCCATTATTTTTTAGCCTTTGGTTTTGGAGCATCCTCTATGCCTTTCATAGCTGGTTTTTCCATTCCTTTTTTTGCCTCTTCTTCAAAACGAGGCGCCAATACTCCTAGTGCAGCAAATATTGTTGCTGAATCTTTTAGTTCAAATACCCCAGCTTTATTAGCTGCTGATAATGCTTGCACTAATACATTAAATGCTTGTTGTTCATTCATAATTATTCTTCTTTTGTTTCTTTATTAAATAAAATATCTACTCTCCCAAAAATAAGACCAATTGAAATTATACTTGCTGTATATTTTTCTACTGCATCCTGGTCGTCTACTTCTATATTATTTGCTGTTAAAATACCACATAAAACCTCATTATCATTCCATGGGAATGTCCAAGTCCAATTAATCATATTAATTATTTATTAAGTATTCAATTTTATCCTCAGTTATAATACCATATACTCTACCATCAATTTCTACTGGTTTAAGCATAATTTTATGCATAGGCTCATAGGCATCGTTGCTATTAGGTACTCTAACTGTCATCGCCTCTAAATCAAGATTAATTTTTTGTCCTGGGCTTAAATAGTCTTTTGCATAACTTCCTACAGCTAATACAAATTGTTCTGGACTAAATGCTCCCCCCTGAAGATTAATCTCATCATCTTCTAATTTTTCTACATTAGTGGTAATAATTACCTTGTTTCTTAAAGGGGTTATTGGAAAGTCTTTTACTAATTCCAATACCTCATCATGCGTTACATTCTTTACTTCTTCCATTGCTTTTGTTAATTTTTAAGGCGTCCTTTCTTCTTTGTTGTCTCACTTTTAAGGATGGGGGATTCAAATATAGTTTTCCTAATCCTTTATAGTTAAAATTTGTTTTAAGTGCTTTAGCCTCTTCCACACTCATCTCGTCTAAATTGTAATCTTTTAATTGTTCATATGTAAACCAATAAGGAGAATTTATAATCTTCTCAATAACATCTAAAGGTAACTTATATTTTTGTGCCATTTTAGCCATTAGATTTTTTACCTTAATTCTGTCTGTCTTATCCATCTATAATATTAAAATTAAAGATTACTCTAAAATTATTATTATTTTTCTCTAGAAGGGGAATATATGTTTTTACAATCTGATTGTCATTTATAATCCCTTTCTTTCTTAGACGGGTTAATACATTCTGAAATCCTGCATCTCCCATATCTAATTCTTTTTTTATTTTCTCTTTTACTTCATAATCAAATACCATTTTCCATACTATCTTATTATTAGTTATTTCCTTTCCTAATTCATGGTGATAATATAAGAATAATGCTAGTACACTAATCTGTTGCTTAGTAAGCTTATGAAATGTTGTTGTTATTTCTAGCCATAGTTTAAACATAGTTTTAAGATGTACATTTATATTTAATGATTTTACATTAGTCTTCATGCTGTATTATTAATGTTTTCTTTCTCTTCTAAATATACATCGATATTATCAAAGATTAATATTTCATTTACTGAACCGCATCTTCCACATATATCATTACCTAATTCATCTACTATTACAAATAAATCAAGGCAATGTCTACAACAGACAACTGGTAGTTCATCATACATAGTTCTTTCTTTTTGTTCCATTTTTATAAAATCTTTTAAGTCCTCTACCATCTCTGTATCAAAAGGTGGGAATGGTGCTAAGTTATTATAGTACTCCATATGAGCTAGAGTCTCCCTCAGCAAATTCAGCTTCTTTGTTATCATATCGTTCAATTATTATCCTAGCTTTATACTGTCCAGGTGTTCCGCCTAACATTTCAATTCCATATTTATAGTTTGGAAATTTTTCAATATGTGCATCCATCCTATCAATGAATTTATCTATTGTTTTTAACAATTCTATATTTGTTTCCTCCACTACAAGTATGTCTTCTCTAAATGCTAGTCCCATCTATATCAATGTTATTAGTTAGTTTATATTTTTCCCATGTTTCTTCATCCATCATATCTGGGAATCTATCCCCATCATTACAAGATTTATCAACAAATGCCTTCTTTTCAGGTGGACATCCACAGTATTCACATTCCCCATTCTTTACACAATCAACTTTACAAATATTAAGTCTCCATAATACTTGCTCCTGTTTATGAGTAGGATATAGGCCAAATGTACTCATTAAATACTTTGTATTTCCTTCTAGATAAGAAAGGATATTTTTAAAGGTTATCTGCCTCTTCTTTTTGTTTTCGTCTGTACTCATTTAGTTTGTCTTGAAAATCATTTATCTTACTCCAAAGTAATGATACTTCTAAATCTCCTATTGGTAAATCAGTCATGGATTCAGCTAACCATTTTATCTTCTCTTTATTAATTGTCTCTTTGTTTTCTAAACTCCATTTGACTAGCGCTAACGCTACTTTATCGAGTTCTTCAAGTATATAAGATATTCTATCTAGTCTCTTTTTATTAATCTTCTTAGTTGAGGCTCTCTTACCTTTCTTCATGTAATTACTCATATTTATCTAAGTATTTCATAATCCTTCTGTAATCCTCTCCCTTTAATACAACTATATCAATTGATAGTTCTACTTCTGCTTCCCCATCTTTTGGAAAGCCCTTCTTCATTTCCAGTATGTCTTTTCTCAGATAATCTGTTACAAACTTAAAAAGCTTGTCCCCTTGTTTTCTAATTGTAGCTTCATCTGGTAATCCATCCTCTACTTCTACTGGACCTCTCATTGTAAGGTTAACTTGACGTCCTTCTTCTAATATCTCCCTAATCATAAATGTTTGTTATTATAAAACTGTCCTTTAATCCTTTGCTATTATAAACCATTATGTCTCTTATATAGAGGCCATCTTTTCTGATAAAGATTTGAACCTTTTGTTCTTTAACCTCATTCTCAGATATACCTACATTGATATCTGTATCTTTGTTTCCTCTATACTTATGAGTATAATAATTAGTTCTTAAGAATACTTCTTTTAAATTATTAATTAAATCTTGTTTAATCTCCAGATACTTATAAAAAATATCATTTGCTAATTCTTGTTGTCCCATTCTTCGTTAAAATAAATATGCTTTTTATTCCCCTTCTTTATTTGTTTTTTTAAACCCCGCTTAATCTTTGCTGCTTCTTTGGCTGGAAGATACTCTAAGTTATCATCTAATTCTATTGCGGCTGGTTTAATTCCTTTTCTATTCATTTTCTCATGTGTAATCGTTTATATCTGCTAAATCTAATACTGTCACTGCAAAATCAATACTAGTGACAGCGTCATCTAAATCATTACTATCTTCTACATCCCCAATAAAGAAATACTCTTTAGTATATGCAGGATTATTAAAAAAATTTGTAATCTTCATTGAAGAGTCATCAAAATAAATTAATGATATAAGGCCTATTCTATCAGGATTGCCTAATGTCCTAGTACCAATTGCTAAGTACTCAGTACTAGCAATAGGGTTATTTAGACTTTCTGGGTGTGTTTTATAGAAGGTAAAATTCTTAGCTTCTATTTGTTCTTGTGTTACCATTTGTTAATTTTTTATCAAAACAGCTATAGATTCATAATATAGTTATATATAGTATATATTATAATAAAAACTATATATTTCTTTTGTTACTTTTCTTTGTTGCTTTTCCACAACTTGGACAAAGGTACTAAATTTTTTTGACAATTCCTAATTTTTTTACATTTATTTTCAAATTATTTTTTTAGGCGTTAAATCTATATACCTTTGGATTACTCTCTTGGTACTTTGTATCAAAGTGTACCCAGCTTATTGGCATTAAGTTTTTATCCTTATCTTCCAGTCTTACTTTACATGGAAATAAAGTTCCGTTTGCTTCAATCCAATCTCTTGCTTGTTCAGCGGTCATTCCTTTTACAACAAAGTCTACTGCTTTACCCATTATATGTCCTGAGAGATAAAGTTGATTAGCTAAAGTCTTACCTTTAGAAAGTGATTGTACATTACTTCTAAACCCACGCTCTTGTTTATCTCCACCCCAAGCCCAGTTATTTACATAGAATGGTTTATTAATACCTTCTCTCATAATTAGAAGACATTGTAAAGTATCTGTATCAAATACTTGCCATGCTTCTTCCCCTAATAGCTCATAGGTTTTTCTCCCAACCAGCTCATGTGTTTGGAAATATCTTTTTAAATCCACTAAAATTTCACTCCTTGTTTTCATTTCTTTCTATTCTTTAAATTTAATTTTACTATTTCATCTACAATTGATAGAGTTCCTATCATTGCAAGGCCTACTACAATAATTAATATTCCCATGTCCCATGCATTTTCTATTATGCATCTACAGTTGTATGGTCCCCAATAGGGTTGTTCTTCCATCATTTCTTTATCCTCCTTCCAAATACTTGGGTATAAAAATTATGTCCATGTTCATCTGTTTCAATTCTTACACCAGTATAAGTCCAATTCCCTAAAATG
The DNA here is from genome assembly GCA_051306075.1 of Chitinophagaceae bacterium. Lineage (GTDB taxonomy): Bacteria > Bacteroidota > Bacteroidia > Chitinophagales > Chitinophagaceae > Terrimonas_B. The sequence continues at coordinate 1,217 of JBPPMM010000715.1, read as the reverse complement.
TTCTTTCTATGGTCATCACTATTAATAAAGGCATTATATGCACTTCTTGGTACACTATATCCAAATGCTATATTTTCTCCAATAACTAATTCATACTCGAAAGCCTCTTCTCTTATTTCACCAAGACCCTCATGTGATACTGTATCAATCTTTTTAAAGTCTTCAAATCTTTCTTTTGCTAGGTTATATAAAAACTCATCACTCTTTAGTGGGGATAGTTTGTTTTCAAGTCTAAATAAGTTTACAGCATTGAATAATTCAAATTCCATTCCTGTTAGTGTTAGCATATTATCAGATGGAATAAAAATCGTTTCATCTAAAACTGTATCTGCTTTAGCACAGGGTATAAAAAAGAATATAAAACAGAATATTTTTTTAAATATATTTAATATTTTTGTCATTGTGTTGTTTTTTATGTTTAATTATAGCCCCAGAGCTCTCCAGGGCTGTTCTTATAAACTATTTGTACCTTTCCTATGGTAGAGTACCTTTTAAAAATTATCGTCTCTCTAAGAGCCTCTTATTTCAAATAATTTATCTAACTCATTTGCCAATGATTGTACAAATAATTCATTTTCATTCTCTTCTTCTGCCCCTATCTGATATAGTATAGCATGTGTAAGTTCGTGGAAGAATACATTCCTAAGTTTTTGCCCAGTTATGTAAGGGTCTAATACTATTTCATTCTTATCTTCTCCAAAGTCATGGAATCCAAAGTAACCTTCATTGTGTTCTCTTTTTATAGTATATACTATATTTCCTACCTTAATAGTTTCTGGTAATATCATTTTATCTTATTTAAATCAATTGTCTTCTCTGGGGTTCTCCACTTTTTAACTTCTTCTCTAAAGGCATTCTCAAAGCTTCTACAAGTAGTACACTCTGGGTCATTACATAGTTTGTCTAAATCTAACTCTATTATTCCATTTGTTTTACAACCACTTACTAATCTAAATTTTCCTTCTAGTTTCTTTTTAGATTCAGTTAGTTCTTTTAAGAAAGCATCTATATCTTCCATTAAGTTCCTTGGTTCATTCTCCATTTAACTAAATATTACTGCAAGAGCAGTCATTATAATTACTAAATACATTAAATTCATACTATTATCTTCTTCCATATATATTTGATATTTATACAAATATACAAAATAAAAGTGAGAAAACCTAATTTTTTACCACTTATTTTTTAATTTAAATAAATTTTGTAATATATTAGCT
>JBPPMM010000712.1:0-8787 GCA_051306075.1 Chitinophagaceae bacterium | reverse complement strand
ACAGCCTATATCTATAGTTTCATTCCCAGCCGTTACCTAAATCTCTATCAGACCTTTTATACTTTTTTCGAATATGTTTTTTTTACAGCTTTCCTGTGGGTCAATATTTTTTATAAAAAATTCAGGGTTCTTATTGTTTTTTTTTCATTACTGTTTATTGCTTACCAGTTAGTTGACTATTTCTCGAAAATGTACAATTCTGTTCCTATGTTGGATTCTATCCCAATAGGAATAGAAACCATTTTAATATTCTTATATATATCAGGATTCTTTTTTCAGAATTTCCAAACCACAAGTAATGAATATATTTACAATCATCCTTGTTTTTGGATGTCCATAGGAATGCTGATTTATCTTGGAGGGTCATTTTTTTTCAATATTCTTGTTAACCATATTGACAGAAACCAGGTTGACAGATATTGGTATTTGACCTCTATCGCCGATATTCTAAAGAACCTCTTTTTTTGTATTTCTATAATTGTTTATGTTCGCACTCCTCGAAAAGAAAAATCTCTGCATAAATCTGTACCATACTTAGACCTTGATATAAAATAAATTGTTTCCCACCACTACACATATGTTTTTATTACAAGCCACTAACCCATCATCCGGAGTATCCTCTGTGTTGTTTATTGGCACAATGGGTATGCTTGTTTTAACTGTGGGATTAGTTTTGTTTATCATTTTTCATCAAAGGAAGGTATCCAGGTTTCAACGAACGTTGCAAAAAATGGAAGAAGATCAGCAAAAGATTCTGCTTGATGCATCTATTCGCTTACAGGAAGAGGAACGCCAGCGTCTGGCAGCTGATTTGCATGACGATGCCGGCCCTCTATTAGCTACGGCAAGGTTATACCTGAATGAAAATTTGGTTAACCAGGATAAGGCGACTCAATTGCAAGCCATTTTCCAGGCCCGGCAAATTATTGATGATACTATTCAATTAGTCAGGAATATCAGCCACAGCCTCATGCCTCCCACCCTGAAAAATTTTGGTTTGGAATCGGCCATTAATGATGTATTTCAGAAAATTAGTGGTTCTGGCACCATGAATGCGAGTAGCAGGTTTCATGATTATAAAGACAGGTTAAAGCCAGAAAAGGAATTGATCATTTTCCGGATAGTACAGGAGTTAATCAATAATATATTGAAGCATAGCAGTTCAAGCTTTATTCATCTTACACAAAATGTCCATGGTGATAAATTTTATCTTCGTATTCACCATGATGGCCGGGGTATCATTCAAACAGATTTTGATAAATTAAATAAGAGTAATATCGGCCTCGGACTTAAAAACATTAGTAGCCGACTCAGAGTAGCAAGAGGTAGTATTTATTTTGAAAAGGATATATCTCAAACTTACTATAAAGTAACAATTGAGTTACCCAAAGATGATCCGTATTAGAAAACTTATAATTGTAAACTTGAAATACCGTTACAGATATTCAATCCAGCTTACCGAACCAATGGTTTGTTGGGAATTTGCTAATTTCACTATTTATCTGAAACTATGGGAATCATAAAGGTAGCTATTGCTGATGATCATAAAATTTTCCGGAAAGGGGTTATTCTTTCACTACGGCCTTTTACCAATATAAAATTTGTACAAGAAGCCGAGAATGGGGACGAATTACTTAGCGGCATTGCCCAATCAGAACCTGATGTAGTGCTTATGGATCTGCGCATGCCAGGCAAAGATGGCATTGAAGCGACAAAGATTATAAGCAAACAGTTTCCTTCTATAAAAGTCCTTGTGCTCAGCATGTACGAAGATGAACGCTTTGTATATCACCTGATGGAAAATGGGGCAAACGGATACATGCTCAAAAATGCAGATCCCCAGGAAATAAGGAGAGCAATAATGGAAGTATATGAAAAAGGATACTATCTCAACAATTTTGTGAACCGCATCTTATTAAAAAAATCACATTCCCGCCAAAAAGTGGTACCCTCTCTTAATAATGAAGTTACACTTAGTGACAAAGAAAGAGATGTACTGCGTTTTATTTGTATGGAATTTACCGCACAGGAAATAGCTCAGAAAATGGAAATAAGTCCAAGAACGGTTGAAGCTATCAAAGACCGTTTAATGGAACGTTTTGGAAGCAAAAATACTGCGGGACTTGTTTTCTTTGCTGTAAAGAACAATCTTATAGATTAGAAACTCTTTTAAGAATGTTCTTTTTCTTTAAAGGTTCAAAATTGCATTTCCGGAATTTCTCCTTCCACTATTAATTTTCCTGCCGTTTTTGTTTTTATTTCTTCAACACTAACTCCGGGAGCCCTTTCAAGTAACCTGAATCCTTCATTGGTTACATCAAGGACAGCCAGATCAGATACTATTTTCTTTACACATCTTAATCCTGTGAGAGGCAACGTACACTTTGGTAAAAGTTTTGAACCCCCTTTTGGATTGCTATGTACCATAGCGACTATTATATTTTTGGCACTGGCTACAAGGTCCATGGCTCCTCCCATGCCTTTTACCATTTTTCCAGGAATCTTCCAATTAGCTATATCACCTTCCTCACTCACTTCCATGGCGCCTAGAACAGTAAGGTCAACCTTGCCGGCCCTGATCATACCAAAACTCATGGCTGAATCAAAGAAAGCGGAGCCGGGAAGCGTGGTAATTGTTTGTTTTCCCGCATTAATGAGATCAGCATCCTCTTCGCCTTCAAAAGGGAACGGTCCCATCCCCAACAAACCATTCTCACTCTGGAAAACAACGCTCATCTTTTCCGGGATATAATTAGCCACCAATGTAGGTATTCCGATTCCCAGATTCACATAATAACCATCTTTAATTTCCATGGAAATTCTTTGTGCTATCTGTTCTTTTGTAAGAGCCATAATCTTCTTTTAGAAAATAATTTTTAACTGTTAAGATTTCTTTCTTACTGTTACCTGCTCAATCCTCTTTTCATATTGCTTACCCTGAAATATTCGATGAACATAAATTCCTGGAGTATGGATATAGTTTGGATCTAGCTGACCTGCAGGAACCAATTCTTCTACTTCAGCTATTGTTATTTTTCCTGCCATAGCCATCAGAGGATTGAAATTGCGGGCCGTGGCTTTATAAATAAGATTGCCTTCCGTATCACCCTTCCAGGCTTTTACAATGGCAAAATCTGCATCAAAAGCATATTCCATCAAATACTCCTTTCCTTTAAAAGTTCGCACTTCCTTGCCATTTGCAACCTCAGTGCCTACTCCTGCCGGCGTGTATATAACCGGTATCCCATAGCCAGCTGCCATACACCTGGTTGCCAGTGTGCCTTGCGGTATAAGTTCTACCTCCAATTCTCCACTCAGCAATTGCCTTTCAAACTCTGCGTTTTCACCAACGTAGGAAGCAATCATTTTCTTAACCTGCTTCTGCCGTAACATTAAACCAATTCCAAAATCATCAACGCCTGCATTGTTTGAAATACAGGTGAGATTTTTTATTCCTTTATTTACTAAGGCGGTAATACAATTTTCGGGTATTCCGCACAAACCAAATCCACCCAGCATAAGAATCTGATTATCCTGAATATCCTGTATTGCTTCTCTTGCACCTGAAACAACTTTATTCATGTTGATATATTAGGAAATAAAAATAACAAACTTACTGTTAGCAGAAAGAACATTATGCCCTTTATACTCCTTTCCTCAAAATCCTTCGTTTTCTGAGTGAGTCATTTATCTTTCTTTTGTTTTCAAATGCAGGAGGAATCCTTTTTTGTGCCGGATCACTTTTTATTATTGTATCCGGAACCGGATTCTTTAAGGGAACTGCTTTTTTACTCAAGGAATCCAAAATTGATTTCATTAATAATGGATGAGCCTTATAATACGTATAACTTTTTTCAAAGCTGGATTTAGAAATATCATGAACCTGGTATATTTTGTCGTACCACCTCAGGCTTTCTGCTGCATGATCTACACTGGTATCCCTGTTAAATACAAATCTGTTCAAAAATTCTCCTGCTCTTATCATATCCCACATTACATCCTGCATCTTTTCACGAGGCAAAATATCCTTGGGCAATTTATTCTTATCAGTACAAGCGAAGGCGATCGGAACCAGAATGATAAAAAGTAATTTCCTCATTTCAATTCTTTGTATGCCGCTGTATTAGTAATATCAATTTTCGTCAATATGTCACGGGCCCGGGTTTTAAGGTCTCCGTTTGCGCGGCTAAAGATTTTTACTAATTCAGAACTCTTTCCCTGGAAAAAAAATTGCATGATCATTGAATTTGGATTTTCAGTATTCAGGGCGTCTAATAAATTTAAACTGTTTACAACACCATTCCTGGCTTCTTCTTCATTTTCATAAAAAAGGTCCATCCCTGACCTATAATAGGCATACAATGCATCATGTATGGATGAAAACCGATTGTTATTTAAATTTTCTGCAAGCCAGTACCGGTTTCTGATATTATCAAAGGATTTCCATCCTGTTATGTCACGGCTTTCCGGAGCATTGTTTACAATATTCCATGCCTTTTTAAAATACGGATCGCCACCCCGAAGCGAAAAAGAATCGTAATCAAATCCCAAAATAATATTAATATAGTAAGCTATAATAGCAGGAAGATTTGCTGCGCTCGGATCGTTGCCCTGAACCCTGTTTTCATTGAATTCAACTGGCTGAAATTCCTGGTACCGGAAAACAACATCATTGTCTAAAAAATTAATGATCGGAGACTCATACGTAGTATTGAATATGGGCCTGGCCGCTTGTATTGTAAGTTTACCCCTATACACATTGTTTCCCAACTCCTGCTCAACATTTAATAAAAAATTGCACTGTATTTTTTCGTTGGGTTGAAATACATCATTTGTCCATTTGCGGTTATTAATAAAATTTGACAAGGAAGTTTGCAGAGTTTGAAAAATATTCTTGTTCACTTTTGTGCTGATCTGGCCGGCCATAACCGTAAGGCGGGCCTGGATTTCCTGTGATTGAACACAACTAATCCAGAAAATCATTGTTAAAATAAAAACTGCTCTTTTAAACATAATAAGACTGAATTATAGTTTCTGCAATGTCTCTGGCCACTTCATCTTTTGACTTTGTTTCAAAATGAAACTCCTTACCTTCTCTTAAAAAGATACTTATCTTATTCGTATCATGACCAAAACCAGCCCCCGAATCATTTAAAGAATTGAGTACAATCATATCCGCATTCTTTTTCTCCAATTTTTCAAGGGCATTCTGTTTTTCATTTGTAGTTTCAAGGGCAAATCCAACCAATATTTGTTTTTCCTTTTTTCGTTCTCCCAGACTTTTTAAAATATCTTTTGTTTTGGTAAGTTTAAGGTCAAGGTTAGCTTCCTTCTTTTTTATTTTTTCGTTGGCGCTGATAACCGGAGAATAATCTGCAACTGCTGCCGCCATAATTGCAATATCCATTTGTTCAAATAACTTATCACATGCTTCATACATCTCACCGGCAGAGACTACCCTGGTAAGATTAATTCCTTGAAGGGCCATATTATTTGCTGTGGGCCCAAGCACCAGGAAAACTTCAGCACCACGTAAATAAAATTCTCTGGCAATTGCAATTCCCATTTTCCCCGATGAGTGGTTTCCGATAAAACGAACCGGATCGATTGCTTCGTATGTTGGCCCCGCCGTAACCAACACTTTTTTACCTGTTAGTTTCTTTCCTAATAAAAAATAATCCTTAATGTGTTGAATTATTTTCTCCGGTTCAGCCATTCTTCCATCTCCATACAGACCACTTGCAAGTTCGCCTTTATCGACAGGTATCAGATTATTTCCGAAAGATTGCAATCTTTTAATATTAAGCTTTGTAGCCGGATGCTTCCACATATCTTCATCCATTGCTGGAGCTATCATTACAGGACAAGTTGCCGAAAGATAGGTGGCCATTAAGAGATTGTCACATTGACCATTTGCCATTTTTCCAAGCGTGTTACAGCTCAGAGGTGCGATTACCATGATATCGGCCCACCTGCCCAACATGACATGGTTAGACCAACTTTGTTCATCAAAAAGGTCCGTAAGTACAGGATTCCGGCTTAGGGTAGAAATAGTAAGGGATGATACAAAGTCTTTTGATGAAGGGGTCATGATAACTTTCACTTCAGCACCTGCTTTAATGAGTAGCCTGATAAGATAAATTGTTTTATAAGCTGCTATGCTGCCAGTAATACCTACCAATATTTTTTTCCCTTCTATCATTTACTATCAAAATTATCCTTTACTTATTTAAATACAAAAGCGATCCAGCCGGGAACTGGATCGCCAAAATATCAGCTTCATCATTTACCGGGGCTTAATCAAATAATTGATCTTCACCCTTGCGGAAATAAACTTTATTATCCATAAACTCCTGCGTTGCCAGCAATGCGGGATTAGGCATTCTTTCATATGCCCTTGAAATTTCTATCTGCTCTTTATTTTCGTGAATTTCTTCCAGACTATCTGTATGACTGGCAAATTCATCCAGCTTATTATGAAGTTCTTCTTTAAGTGAAATATTTATCTGGTTTGCTCTTTTAGCTACAATTGCAATTGATTCATATAGATTACCTGTCTTTTTCCTAAGATCATCCAGGCTTTTCGTTTCTACATTATTGGCGATACCAGCACTAAGCTGACGTCTTAACTTGCTCATTTTTTATACTTTTAATATTTGTTTGAGATAAATTCAAATAATCTTCAGCTTCCTTGCGCAATTTACTTTCGGGAAAACGATCAACAAACTCCTCGCATTCATCAATTACTTTTTCAAATCTTTCGGCCTTCCTTTCCTGAATACTTAATTCAGCAAACCGAAAATACGATTTTATGATCATTAGCTTGTACTCATCTGCCTGCGGAGACTCCGGAAATCCATTTAACAACGTAGTAAACGCTACACCGGCGGCCCTATATTGTCCCATATCATAATAAAGCTGGGCACTTTTAAAATCTTTTACTTCCAGCTTTCCCCTGCAAATATCTATTATTTCAGTGGCCTGTTTATTTCTTTCTGAACCGGGATGTGTATTAATAAAGACCTGCATCATTCCCATGGCCTTTATTGTATTTGTTTGGTCCAGCACAGGTTTGGGAGACTGCTTGAAATAACTATAGGCTCTCATAAAATCCATTTCCTCGGCCTTAGGGCTATTTGGAAATATTTCCAGGAAGGTTTTGAAAAGATTTTCTGCGTTCATATAATCCTGCTGATTATAGGCGCAATAGGCATATTTATAATAAATGTCCTGAAACTCTGCTTTTGTTTTATAAAACGGCATTACATCCTCGTAAAGTACTTGTGCTTTACTATACTTTTTCTGTACAAAATATTTTTCCGCCATCCTAAGTTTGAATTCAGGATCCGGATTCTTAAGTATTTTATTAATACTCTTTCCGCAACTGCTAAAAAAGAATATTAAAATAATAAACGATATAATACGCATAAAGGTGGGCAAAGTTAATTGATACCAACAAAACTTAATTAAAAAAGATAAGAGGCCAAAATCATGCAGTTAAGGTTTTGATAAAGACATAGCTTATGAAAATAGACGTGAAACAAAAACCCCTCCGCTTGTGCGGAAGGGTTTACTTATCAGAAATTATTTTTCAATCTTATCTTTTTCTAAGATTTGGGTGAGGAGGAGCTACAGTATTTGGTCCTTCTTCACCTTCAGCAGCACCACGCAGATCAACTGTATTGCAATCACCACCTTCCTGACCGTAGTTGAAGATAAAGCGATCAGCACTTAATCCTTCTTTTTCAACCAGGTGAGTAATCACTTTATTTACATGATCCCAACTTAATTGTTGTTCTTTTTTACTTGAAGAGCAATAGCCAATTACAACAACTTTACATTCAGGACTGTTTCTCAACTTGGAAGCCACAGTAGCCAGAACAGCTTTATTATCCTCACTTAACGCATTTGAAGTACCCTTAAATGAAATACTGGGCAATGCTCCTAACTTCTCAGCGCAAGCATTTCCTTTTGTATATCCTTCAAAGCAAGATTCATCAGGGCAAGGGCATTTACCAACACCATCAGCATCAACTGGCTGGCATTGAGTTGGAGTAATAAGTTCTTTATCCTTATAATCTGGTACTCCGTCACCATCCGTATCACGGCTTACGCCATGAGTGTCAACAGGTACACCTGCTGGTGTTTGTTCCTGATCAAATTGATCAGTAACTCCGTCGCCATCTGCATCAGGCAATACAGGCTTTGGTAACCTCATCAGGCGAGGATTGCGGATTTCACTATATGCGTAATCCAGTGGATTTAACCACCACAAAGGCTCAACAGATTTAGCCCCCAGATTGAAATTCAATCCAACTGTAGCATAATTATAAGAATCAAAATCTCTTGTAAGATCACCTTGTTCAGCCCAACGCTGTCCGTCAAGCAAATCATCTTTAATAAATGTCACTCTGTCCTCAATTGCAATATTTATTCTGTTGCTCAGTTTTATAGCTAAACCCACACCTACCGTTCCGGAAGGCTTAAAAGTATCGCCGAATAATTTTGGCCGGGTTAATCCATGATTATCCGCAGGAGATTCATAAGAATCATCAAGCAAATTCTTCAAATCATCTTTTGTATCTTTTCTGTTTTTATATACACCACCACCTGTAATAGTACCAAAATTATATCTTGTTGTACCGTTAAGGGCATTCACTTTCGTATCATAAACAGATCCGCCTATACCACCAAAACCGTAAAAATTAAATCCTGTCTTGGATTTATGAAAACGAATATTATTTAATGTTACTACTCCCTGAAGAGAAAGATCCTGAACTTTAGTTT
>JBPPMM010000718.1:0-3353 GCA_051306075.1 Chitinophagaceae bacterium | reverse complement strand
TGGTCAATTATCAATACCATTCTAATGGCTCCACTACATCAACTGGCTGCTATTGTATTTACCGATATAGTCGGTTATACAGCTATGATGCAGAATGACGAAGCAATGGCTGTAGATAACGTAAGTCGCTTCCGGAAAACGATAGAGAATTTAGTAATACTGAACAATGGTAGTATTATTCAATATTATGGTGACGGGTGTTTATTGCTTTTTAACAGCTCAGTAAATGCGGTACAATTTTCAAAACTTATTCAAAAGGAATTTAATGAGCCTCCCCGGTTGCCCGTTAGGATAGGAGTACATATGGGGGATGTACTCATAAATGAAGGAAGTGTTTACGGCGATGTTGTAAATATTGCGTCCCGTATTCAGGCTCTGGCACCTCCCGGTTGCATCTACGTTTCTGAAACAGTGCATGAGAATACGAAAAACAAAAAGGACATCAGTTGTCATTTTATAAATAAGGAAGTACTGAAAAATGTTAAGATGCCGGTATCAATTTATGAGGTGGCTTTGAACTCTGTTGAAAATGGCAATCCTTTCACTTTTGCTTCTGAAAGCAGTTATTTTAAATCGGTTCCTGTAAATAGCATTGCCGTTTTACCATTTTTGAATTTAAGCAGTGATCCCGGACAGGAATACTTCAGCGAAGGTATGGCTGAAGAAATCATAAACTCGTTGACGCATTTACAAGATTTAAAAGTAGCAGGTCGCAGTTCAGCTTTTCAATTAAATGAAAAAAATCAGAGCATAAAACAAATGGGGGAAAAGCTGGGAGTAAATTCAATACTGAAAGGAAGCATACAAAAACAGGGAAACCGGATCCGGATCACTGCACAATTAGTCAATGCAGAAGATGGCTTCCATATGTGGTCTGAGAAATATGATCGTGAAATGAATGATATCTTTTCCATCCAGGATGAAATCGCTTTGTCGATCACAGAAAAGTTGAAAATGACATTGCTGGAAAAAGAAAGGAATAAGGTGACCCGTAACCGCACTCAGAATCCTGAAGCATATGAATTATATTTAAAAGGCCGGTTTCTCCTTAACCGGCGCGGAGCTGCTATACCTTTAGCTATACAAAATTTTCAAAAAGCAATTAATATAGATCCTGGTTTTGCACTTGCATACGCAGGATATGCTGATGGCAATCTGGCATTGGGAAACTATGGTTTGGCACCACCCGCACAGGTAATGGTGAGAGCGAAGGAAGCCGCTGAAAAAGCTATACAGTTGGATCCTTCTCTTCCTGAAGGGTATTGCTCCATGGGTTTTTATTATACACTGTATGAATGGAACTGGCCGGAAGCTCAAAAGAATTTTTTGCATTCGTTTGAAATAAATCCCCGGAATACACAAGCCCATGCCTGGTATGGCTGGAATTACCTGACAACAGTAAAAGGAAACTTTGAACAGGGGGTAATGCACGGCGAAATGCTTGTAAAACTGGATCCCTTAAGCGCATATTTTAATGCTACTTATTCATTAATACTTTGCACGGTAGGTAAATTATCCAAGGCGCTGCAAGTTTGCCATTATGCTCTTGAACTGGATCCCAATTCATTCATAAGTCATATTTCCGAAGGAAATATTCTTATGAAAATGCAGCGATATAAAGAATCGATAGCCTCGTTCAAAAGAGCTATGAGCATTTCCAAGAGGCATCACTTTGCGGTTAATGCACTTATCTGGAATTATTGCTTAACGGGTAAAACAAGTGAGGCCCGCAGCCTCATGAATGAACTAAAGGTCAGATCTGAAAAAGAATATATCGCCAAAGCATTTACTGCATTATCTGCTGCCTACCTTGGCGAAACTGAAGAAGCGTTTGATTTTCTTGAGCAAGCCTATAAGGACCGTGATCCGATTTTACTTAATCTTAAATATGAAAATTGGGGCCCATCCTGGTTTAGAGAAGATCTCCGCTTCCAGGAACTATTAGGAAGACTGGGGTTTCCTGAACAGTAAGATCAAAATTGAATGGTTTGTATTTATTTAAATAAGACATTAAAGCCCGAATTATTTTTCCTTGTATGAATAGTACTTATCTGCATAATTGGTTTATCCAATCTGAATAGCCGGGATATTTCCGCAGCATTTCTTTTTTATCTGCCAGTTCAAAATCTTCAAAATCAAAACCGGGAGAAACTGTGCAGCCCACAAATGAAAATGAATTATCATTTACCGGTTTTGAAGCAAACCAGCTACCTGCCTTAACTAATTGCTGAAAAGAATAACCGTTTGCGGTATCATTACCCAGTTTAAGCACTTCTCCCCCGCCGTTCGTATGCAGAACGTAAATATGTAAAGGCCAGCCGGAATAAAAATGCCATAACTCATCGCTTTTTATCCTGTGAAATGCTGAGAATTGTTTTCCTTCCAGTAAGAAATAGATGGCGGTTGAAAAATAACGGGTACCTGCAAACCGGGCAGGCAATGCATCAGCAGCTATCTTCTCTGCACTGCAATAGGTTTGTGCATAATATCCTCCCTCAGGATGAGATTGCAATTGGAACTGAGTTATTAGTTGCAGGGCGGTAAGCATAGAAAAACAATTTTATCTTTTTTGATCCTTTCAATTTCAAAAAGGAACATTTTGATAATAATTCCTTTTTTCAGAACCTGCATATCACTGCCATTCTCTAATGGTTTGTAATGACTCATACTATTTATATTTCTGCATTAACGATATTATTAGGTTAAATTACATGTTGGTCTGTTCATAAGTCCAAAAACCCATTTTCATGAAAGATTTTTTTACTAAGTCGTACAGGGGCCGTCAATTTGAATTCAAAAGAATTCTTTCTTCCAGTTTTGATCCCTGGTATCATATTTCTGTTAAGCTTGATGATGTAGATATCAAATACCGGATGCATAATAATAACAAGGATGGAAGCTGGAAGATAACGGCTGAACGCCTGCCACGTCTATTATATTCGTTAGAGGCTGAATTTGATGAACTTTTGCAGTTGAATGAAAAACCAGAAAATCCTACATACAGGTAGATAGTAGCCTGGCATTTAAAATCTGGTACTGGCAAAGTTGTCGTAATACTTTTCCCGCCAAAGATCTCTCAAAGATCAGAGATAATGATTGCTTTGAAGCCATGTTTTTAGTCTTTCAACCCAGCTATCCGGGGTCGTTTTATTATACATTCCAAAACCGTGACCTCCTTTTTCATACAGCCGTAATTCAGCAGGCACTTTGTGGTGGAGCAATGCTTCATAATATTGTATGCTATTGGTTGATTTTACCGCCTGGTCATCGTTTGCATGTACAAGGAATGCAGGAGGTGTTTGATCATTTACCAACATTTCATTTGAAAATTCTCTTATTTTTTCGGGAGCTGC
>JBPPMM010000717.1:0-15514 GCA_051306075.1 Chitinophagaceae bacterium | reverse complement strand
CTATCAATTGGCCTGTATGGCGCTGCATGTGCTCGGCGGCATGGAATAATAAACCCAACACATTAGACGGTATTTTTTTGCGGCCAACATATCTTGTTTGAAGAACAGATTCCGAATTGGTATTAGTCAACTGGTCCATTGCCCTGTCTACCTGTTCATTCAGACGCTTCAATAGTTCAGTAAGGTCCACACTCCCCTCCTGCTTACCTTCTTTTTGCAATTCAATTAATTGATCGTTTGAAAACTCCTCACCACGGGCATAAGTAAATAAGCGGTCGGCTACACCGGCTATATGCTGCAAATGAAAAGCTACGGATGCTACCCCTGCAGGTTGTTGCCAAATGAGAATGTTGGAAAAATTTTCCATACAGTTATTCACTTCTCTCTGTGATTGCAAAATAGCGTGGGCAACGGGTTGCAACACGGAAGCAATTCCTTCTATCGGGCCCGAAAGCCAAAATTCAGTTTGAATTTTTTCAGCCATTTTTTATGATTTTGCTTCAAGAAAATAATAAAATTCTTGTGGTACTGATTTACTTATCAGGAAATATCCAATTTGAACAAGCTATCTACAAACTCATGCTTGTCGAATACCAGCAAGTCTTCCATTTTCTCTCCCACTCCAATAAATTTCACCGGTATCTTAAATTGATCAGCAATCGCCAGAACCACTCCGCCTTTAGCGGTACCATCTAATTTTGTAATAGCCAGTGCCGTTACATCAGTAGTAGCAATAAAATGCCTGGCCTGTTCTACCGCATTTTGTCCTGTACTTCCGTCCAATACCAGCATCACTTCATGAGGTGCGCCTGGAATTACTTTCTGCACTGATCTTTTAATTTTGCCCAGTTCATCCATCAGGTGGGCTTTATTATGTAATCGACCGGCTGTATCTATTAAAACAACATCAACCTTCCTGGCCAATGCGCTTTGTGCTGTATCAAAAGCAACAGCTGCGGGATCGCTGCCCATATCTTGTTTTATAATAGGAACTCCCGCTCGTTCGCTCCAGATGGTTAATTGGTCTACAGCGGCTGCACGAAAGGTATCTGCAGCTCCCAACAATACAGACTTACCGGATTTTTTAAAATTGTAAGCCAGCTTGCCAATAGTCGTGGTTTTTCCCACACCATTCACTCCCACTACCAGGATTATGTATGGTTTGGTTGGCAGATCAGAATCAAAAGCATAGCTATTGGAATTCGGCGCATCCACTAAAATGGATTCAATTTCATCCTGCAGTATTTTATTTAATTCTTCCGTATTGAGGTACTTGTCTTTGGAAACTCTGCTTTCGATCCGCCCGATAATTTTTACCGTAGTTTCAATTCCAACATCAGCACCAACCAGGGCTTCTTCCAGATTATCCAGTACTTCTTCATCAACAGTGCTTTTTCCGGCTATAGCCTTTGTTATTTTGGCAAGAAACCCTTCTTTGGTTTTTTGTAACCCATGGTCCAATGTTTCTTTTTCTTTTTTGCCGAATATCTTATTAAAAAAACCCATAGTATTAATTAGTTAAACTATTTCAAATGCTTTCATATCGTAAAATTAATTGTGGAATTCACACACCCTTATTGTAAAAAATAAACAGCCTTGCGGATTAATTTTCAAAGAAATTAATTTCATAATCACATTATATAAATAAAAAAGCCATCACACACATGGGCATGACAGCTATTATCATTATTCCCCTACTGGGGATAGGATTTATTTTTGAGCCAGGAAATCCTTTACTTTATCCTTGTGCAATATCTGCTCTTTAAAAGTATAAGCTCCTGTTTTTTGGCTACGAACAGCCTTGATCACTTTGGTATAATTTTTTGATTCTGCCGCCTGCTTTGGATCTTTTTTCTGGGCGGTTTTAGCTGCTTTTGCCATGATGTGCTAATTTGAAAATTTGTTTATTCTAATTTGAAAACGTGTACTATTTTTTTAATAAACACATTTCCCCATTTCCTGGTTAATTACTTGATCTCTTTATGAACAGTCACTTTCTTTAAAATTGGATTGAATTTTTTCAATTCCAATCTCTCAGGATTGTTCTTTTTGTTTTTAACCGTGATATAGCGGCTGGTGCCAGGTTTACCACTTGTTTTGTGCTCCGTGCATTCCATTATTACTTGTACACGGTTTCCTTTCTTTGCCATTTTCTTTTATTTGAAAATTTGAATTCGAAAATTGGATAATTTCTGCAGCTTTATTTCAACCCCGAAAATCATCCATTTCGCAAATGATACTTATATCTTTTCGCCGTTTGCTCTTAGCTCTTTAACCACACTAAAAAGTCCATTCTTATTGATAGTCCTGATAGCATCAGCAGACAACTTCAGAGTTATCCATTTGTCTTCTTCTACCAGGTAAAACCTTTTCTTTTGCAAATTGGGCAAAAACCGGCGTTTAGTCTTAATATTCGAGTGAGAAACCTTGTGGCCTCCCATCGGTACTTTACCTGTAACCTGACATACTCTAGCCATAACAAACGAAATTTAGTCCCGAAAAATTCGGGAGGCAAAGGTAGGGGAACAGGGTTAATTAATACGGGGATACAAAAGGTTTTTTTGATTTTTTTTGCATGTATACTTTAAATCTGCCCGATTTAACCTGAAAAGATAAAAATAAGTAGAAATCCGAGGGTATGAATACTGAAACAGGGTAATAAAATTATTCATTTCAGGGAGGACTATTTCTTAGATCTTCCCGGGTTAATATTGTCAATTGCCTCATTTCAAATACCTTCGCCCCTCATTTGCACCAACATTCATTAATCAACCAATTTACAAAATATGGCATACGATGTAGTGGTTATCGGTAGCGGCCCGGGCGGATATGTGGCAGCAATCCGGGCATCCCAGTTAGGATTTAAGACAGCAATTATAGAAAAAGAAAGCCTGGGTGGCATTTGCCTCAACTGGGGCTGTATACCCACAAAAGCATTACTTAAAAGTGCCCAGGTATTTGACGACATAAAGCATGCAAAAGACTTTGGAATTGAAGCTACCGGGACTATCAATTTTGAAGCAGTGATTAAAAGAAGCCGGGGCGTTGCTGATAAAATGAGCAAGGGGGTTCAGTTTCTGATGCGGAAAAATAAGATAGATGTGGAAATGGGTTTTGGGAAAATAGTAGCAAAAGGAAAAGTAGAAGTGACAGCCGCAGATGGCAATAAGAAAACAGTAGAAGCCAAACATATCATCATTGCTACCGGGGGGCGCAGTCGGGAATTGCCTGCCTTAAAGCAGGATGGCAAGAAAATAATCGGTTACAGGGAGGCCATGAACCTTCCACAACAACCTAAATCCATTATTGTGGTGGGAAGTGGTGCAATTGGAGTAGAGTTTGGCTATTTCTACAATAGTATGGGTACCAAAGTTACCATCGTTGAATTCCTGCCCAGGGTAGTACCAGTGGAAGATGAAGATATTTCTAAAGAACTGGACAAGAACCTGAAAAAACAAGGTATTGAGATAATGGTAAGCAGTGAGGTTACATCTGTGGATACATCCGGCTCAGGGGTAAAGGCCAAAGTAAAAACATCATCAGGTGAGGTAACGCTGGAGGCAGATATATTATTAAGCGCAGTAGGAGTAGCGGCTAATATTGAAGGTATTGGACTTGAAGAGCTGGGTATAAAAACTGACAAGGGCCGCATTATGGTTGATAAATATTATCAAACCAATGTACCCGGTATTTATTCAATTGGAGATTGCGCCCCCGGCCAGGCGCTGGCACACGTGGCTAGCAAGGAAGGTATTATATGCGCAGAAGCTATCGGCTTTAACGAAAAAAAATATAATCATCAGCCAGAAGCATTGGATTATAACAATGTGCCTGGCTGTACCTATTGTTACCCGGAGATTGCATCTGTTGGTTATACTGAAAAACAGGCAAAGGATGCAGGCTATGAAATAAAAGTGGGCAAATTCCCATTGAGTGCAAGCGGTAAAGCATCTGCCGCCGGACATACTGAGGGATTTGCAAAAGTTATTTTTGATGCCAAATACGGTGAATGGCTTGGCACCCACATGATCGGTTATAATGTTACTGAAATGATCATTGAAACTGTAGTGGGACGCAAATTAGAAACCACGCATCATGAAATACTCAACAGCATTCACCCTCACCCAACGATCAGCGAAAGTGTGAAAGATGCCATTGAGGTGGCTTATGGAGAGGCGATACATTTATAACCGATGAACCGGAAAATATAAAATGAAAAAGGATTATTGGGAAACTTGTAATCCTTTTTCATTTTTTTTTAGGAATTGTATCTTTTTGATCCGGGAAAAGCGAAACCTGGTTTTAATTATTTTTTCCACCCAGCATGGGTACAAACGAAAAACTATCGAATAGTTCTTCCTTAACCGCACCATTCTCTAACCTGGTAATGCGCATCATCCGCTGTACCTCTCCCCCGCCAACAGGAATCACCATCATGCCCCCGGGTTTCAATTGTTCCATCAGGCGTGGAGGTATTTCAGGAGCTGCGGCAGTAATAAGTACCCGGTCAAACGGAGCATATGTGGGTAAACCTTCGTAACCATCACCATAAAAAAATTTAATGGACCGGTATTTTTTCAAAAAATCAAATGACTTGTTCTGATCAAACAATTTCTTTTGCCGTTCAATAGTATATACCTGTGCTCCCAGTTCCGCGAGTACCACTGCCTGGTAAGCACTACCAGTACCAATCTCCAGTACCTTCAGAAAAGGCTTCAGATCCATCAACTGGCTTTGATAGGCTACGGTATAGGGTTGTGAAATGGTTTGACCTTCAGCAATAGGAAAGGCCCTGTCTTCATAAGCCAGCTCATCAAATGCGGAATCTAAAAAAAAGTGGCGGGGGACATTATTGAGTGCATTTAAAACTTTCTCATCAGTAATGCCTTTATTTTTTACTATTTCCACTAATTTTTTTCTGAGCCCTTTGTGGCGATAAGTATCTTCAGTAGGTCTTCTCATAAGCAGCATGCAAGATAATAACTGCAAATGGAATTAATCAGGTCCTTCTTTTTAGCTCAATCAAAAAAACTAATCTCCTGTTCATGATACTTTGTTGTTTCATCTGCAATAAACCAATTGAAAACCCATTAAAGTCAAATTGGAAGAATAGAAGAAGCTTTGGTATAACAGAAGGTTACTATCTCCGGATGCTATTCCTTATCTCCATACTATCCGTTTTAACTATAGTTTCTCCGCTGCAATTAGTGAAATACACATAATTACTCCGGTCATAAAAACGATATACTTTACAACCATCATGTTCAAAAAGATAATCAACCATATAGGTTTTATTATTTTCCGGCTTTTTGGTTTGTAAAGGAACTTCAATGGCGCAGCCGGATGCTGCAATGAATAAAACAACAGGTATAAATATTTTCATGATCTGATTTTTCAGAAAAATTAATCTGGAAAACCGAAGGGCAGAGTGAACGAATTGGTAAGATTATAAATCGACTCCTATTTTAAGAGTTTGATAAGATAAAATAAAAATGGTTGCCAGCTCTTGTTGTGCCGGCAACCATCACTAAAAGGAATTTATTATTTCAATTTCATATCCGAAATGATCGCCTTTATCTTTTCATCCAGCCTCTTATTTACAGCATCAAACTCCGAAGCGCTATTTAACTTTTCATTGATACTGAAATAAAATTTGATCTTGGGTTCCGTTCCACTTGGCCTGGCAGATATAAGGGTTCCATCCTGCAATAAGAATTGTAACACATTTGATTTGGGTAATGTTATGTCCCACTCCTCTCCAGTCTGGGGATTCTTACCTTTACTTAATTCGTAATCCAATAATTGAACGACAGGCGAACCGTTTATCGTTTTTGGCGGGTTGCTGCGATAGCTTTCCATCATAGCAGCTATTTGCTGCTGACCATCCATTCCTTTTTTTGTAATTGAAATAAGGTCTTCTTTATAAAAACCGTTTTCCAGGTACAATTCAACTAATTTTTCAAAAAGGCTTCTTCCCTTATTTTTTTCATAAGCCGCCATTTCACACAATAAGGCCACAGCGCTTACGGCATCTTTATCTCTTACTTTGTCACCAATCATCAGTCCAAAACTTTCTTCCCCACCAATCACATAGTTTTCCTTCCCTTCTTTTTCTTTGATCATTTCAGCAATCCACTTAAAACCCGTCAGCACATTGTAACAGGCTACATTATTTTTCTCCGCTATTTTGTTAATCATACCTGTAGTCACTATGGTTGTAATCACCATATCGTTCGGCTGAGCAATTCCTTTGGCTTTCCTGGCTTCCATAACATAATTGAAAGCCAGCACGGCAGTCTGGTTGCCATTCATCAACACCCACTGGCCGTGATTATCTTTAATACCAATACCCACCCGGTCGGCATCAGGATCCGTACCCAATAAAATATCCGCATCCAGCTCTTTCGCTTTATCCAGGCCGATGCTCATGGTCTCTTTTTCCTCCGGGTTTGGATAACCAACTGTTGGAAAATTACCGTCTGGTTTTTTCTGTTCCTCTACTATATGTACATTGGTAAATCCAAATCGTTTCAGCACATCCGGCACCAGCGTAATGCCAGTCCCGTGTATGGGTGTATAAACAATTTTAAGATCATGCTGCTTTGCAATCACCTCCGGGTATACGCTCAAACCTTTTACCATATCCATGTAGGCTTCGTCAATCTCTTTTCCTATGATCGTAATATTATCTTCCTTCCCTGTCCATTTTACATCATCAATAGAATGTATTTTGTCTACTTCTTTTATAACATTTTTGTCATGAGGAGGCACTAATTGCCCACCATCATTCCAATAGGCTTTGTATCCATTGTACTCTTTGGGATTGTGTGAAGCGGTGCAAACAACTCCGCCCTGGCATTTAAAATGGCGGATGGCAAAAGAAAGTTCAGGCGTTGGCCGCAGGTCTTCAAACAAAAACACCTTAATACCATTTGCAGCAAAAACACTGGCTGTAGTTTCGGCAAAAAACCGGCTGTTGTTGCGGCTATCATGGGCTATGGCAACCCGGATCTCTCCACCATCACTTGATGATTTCAGATAATTGGCATAGCCCTGTGTTGCCATACCAATTGTATATTTATTCATCCTGTTGGTCCCCACTCCCATTATACCACGAAGGCCACCTGTTCCAAATTCAAGATTTTTATAAAAAGCATCGGCCAGTTCAGCCGGGTTTTCTTTTTCCAGTTTCATTATCTCATCTTTTGTTGCCTGGTCAAAACTTCCATTGAGCCATTTGTTAATTTTGGTTTGAATTGTTGCTTCCATATAGCATATTTTGTGTTATTGAAATCCTTTACATGATATTGGAATGAAGTTATAGATTTTTAACAAGCAAATCTACTTAGAACAAGGAAACGTATTTTTGTTTTATGAACCCAGCGCCTGTGCAAAACTCATTGGTTGATCTATCACTCAATTTATCATTCAGAATAAAATTCCTGCTTTTTTTATTCTTTGGCTGTATAGTTATTACATCACCGGCCCAGGATTCTATTACGAATAATGGCAGGATAATGATACCGGAACAAATGATTGCAACTGCAACTGAAAATTCAGCTTATGGTCACGGAAAAAAACGAACCTGGTTAATAGCCGGTCTTAATTTAGCGGGATATGGCGGGTCACTTATCGCACTAAATAACGCCTGGTATAAGGGATATAAAAAAACACCATTTCACACATTTAATGATAGCAAAGAATGGCTGCAGATGGATAAGGTTGGCCATGGTTGGGGTGCTTATAATACAGCCCGAGGTTCCACGGCTATGTGGAAATGGGCCGGCCTTTCTAAAAACAAAGCAGTATGGATTGGTGGATTGAGCAGTTTTGCCTACCTGACCACTATTGAGTTTTTCGATGCCAGGTCGGCCAAATGGGGATGGAGCTGGAGTGATATTGGAGCTAATTTTATTGGATCCGGACTCTTTATGGGACAGGAATTTTTGTGGAATGAACAGCGTTTGCAATTTAAATTTTCGTTTCATTCAAAAAAATATAATGACCTTCAATTAGAAAAAAGGGCCGATGATTTGTTTGGAAAGGCCTGGTATGAAAGGATGCTTAAAGATTATAATGCACAAACCTATTGGCTTAGTGCTAACCTCAAATCTTTTTTTCCTGAAAGTCATTTGCCTGCCTGGTTAAACATTGCAATAGGCTATGGCGCAGATGGAATGTTTGGAGGATTTGATAATAAATGGACAGATGAAGCCGGCAATGAAATAACGAGATTTGATTTGCCTAGAAAAAGACAGATATACCTGGCTCCCGATATTGATTTTACCAAAATAAAAACAAACAGCAAATTCCTGAAAACCACTTTTACGGTTCTAAATTCTTTCAAATTCCCCAGCCCTACCCTTATGCTGGATAGTAAGGGCAAATGGAAGGCCTATGCCATATATTTTTAAAAAGTCAATATTAATCAGAGTTCACTGATCCATTTGCGAAAACAGGGAGCCGTTTCCTGGCTTACTATTATCTGGTGATGCAGATCGCACATAGACAGATCGATTTGCAACTTCACTTTTTCATAGGCTTTATAACTTTTTACAAAACCAATATTGACAATATACTGCCTGTTGACGCGGAAGAAAATATCATGATCCAGTTCCTGGTCCAGTTCTCCCAGGTGTTTATCTGCAATATATTTTTTACCCTCCTTGTCTATTACATATACCAGCTTGTTTTCTGTATAGATCAATACAATGTCACATGTTTTTAAAACGATATTTTCAATACCCTTGCGGACAAGCATCCTTGTCTTGTTCTTTTTTAAGAAAGAATGAACAAAAGTAGACTGTCCCGTAAAATGATTTTGTAACGTTTTATATTTTAAAAGTGCTTTTTCAATGTCCTTTTCGTCTACGGGTTTTAGGAGGTAGTCAATACCATTGTGTTCAAAAGCATTCAGGATGAAGCGATCATAACCAGTTACAAATACAACCGGGCTTTTTACGGGTACCTGGTTAAAAATATCGAACGACATACCATCAGGTAACTGGACGTCAGAAAAAATAAGATCTGGTGCTGCATGTGCGGACAAGTAGTCGATACTTTCCTTTACAGTTGAAAAAGACCCCAGCACTTCTGTTTCTGTCGAAGACTTAAGCAGCATGCGCCTGAACTCTTCAGCAATTAATTTCTCATCTTCTATGATAACTGTTCTGATCATGGGTTCTTTTGAGAATTATCCTACCGTTCTGGTTTTACATTGTAAAAATAGACAACAACTTATTAAAATTTCAACGATAACCTTCTAACTTGACGAATGCAATAAAGAAGCATATAAACAACAATTTCCTATGGACGAACAGCGATAAAATCAGGAAGCTGTTCCGGCTTTACGCAATATTTGTTTGAACCGCAATTCCCAATTTTTTTCGTCATAGCTTTTTTCGCTGATCCGAAGAACCGTTCCATCCGGTTGTTGAATAAATCCCTGCCGCGATAAATACACATCGCCATTAACATTAAATGATTTGCAGAAATACCATTGCCCATTTATCTTCCTTGTATCCCATACCTGGTATAGTCCATTATCACTTATCCATACAAATCCCCACTTTGAATTTGTTTTATCCCAAGCCCTCAGGGCTATGGATTTGCTTCCGTTTCCCAATTGCCATTCTTCAATAAAGGAAGCGGGATGCACACTTCGCTTTACCTTAAAATAAGAATTACTATCCACCTTGTTATTTTCCTTTATTTCATACCAGTCACCTTCCCAAAAATCAAAGTAATGGGCGTCTTCAGTTAATACAAGTGAATTGGAATCCTGCGCCGGAACAGCTTGATTAAAAAGCAAACCAAAGTAGAAAAGCAGGATGATCGTTTTCATTTGACCGGGCCAACATTTGATTACATTAAAATTAAATCCCAATCCCAGGTATTCATAAATATTCATCACAAGGATGGACCTTTCATAACAGAAATAAAACATACCTTTTTTACATCTTAATCGTTCCGGCCTTGCTAATCTGATTTGCCATCAACTCATTTTGCACTAAAGTGGACAGAGGAACGCAGATCCCGACATGTATTGGCAATCGTGTACAAATTAATCCGCTCATTTCTTTACTATTAATATTTTCCATCCATTTTTTTTAATTATCCCGGCTATATTCTAAAATATCCTTGAAAATTTTTCTTTACATAGTTTGCCCAACCAACAGCATCAATTTGCGCATTCGCAACCAATAGGATAAAACAAATCAAACTAACAATTAAGCTATATTTCATAGCTACTTTAATTTTTTCAATAATAACTTCCATTTTGTATCGGATCTGAGTGGTACAAGATCCGGATCCGCCTCATAATTTTTTCGTTCATTATGGCCAAGGTCAGCAGCTTTGTTCAGGGCTTCAAAGGCTTTGTCCTTGTGGCCCAAATGCGTATAACCACAACCACGGTTGTACCAGAAAACGCCGTGGGCACTGATGGCCATTGCTTTTTCAAAATATTCATCACTTGGTTTGAACTTTGCTAAATCAAACAATGAATTTGATAAATAGAGATACCTTCCACGCAATTGACTCCCCTCCGTGAGAATGGGAGCCAAAAGTCTGTACGCTTCATCATCCTTTTCTGCGGCAAATTTTATAAGCGCCTTCTCCATAATGATGTTTGCATTTTTATTCCAACGGGCTACGTTTTTTGCAAGCAATTGTTCTGCTTCTGAATACCGCTCTTGCTTTCGAAGGATAGAACTATAAATGACTGTAGCATCAAGACTTTCAGGGTATAAACTGAGCCACTGTTTTAGTAAACCTGACGAGCCTGTAGTATCATTTTTATGCAAGGCATTTATTAATTCATCGCCAAGAGGCTGTTCAATTTTCATATTAGCCGTTTCATTATTTCTCAATTCATCAATCACCTTCGCATCAATCCAAAAAATATCAGCCCCACGATTCCCGGCAGACATGTTCCGGAAACTGCCAAAGAAAAGGTATTTCCCATCGGGTGAAAGTCTTGCAAATCTTTCCCCTTTTCCTGAATTGATTTTCGGTCCCATATTAACAGGCATCCGCCAATGACCATTTTCATCCCGGAACGAAATGTATAAACCAAGATAACCGTCTATTCCTTCCGGTCGCTGCGATTCAAAAATCAAGAAACTTTCATCAGGGGCAACATACGGACCATCTTCATAATCCACGCTATTAATACTGTAAGGAAGTAAAACCGATTGGGCATTGCCACCTTTTATCATTTCTGATTTCCGGATATTAAAGTTAGTTCCACCTTCTTCCCTTGAAGAGAAATAGAATGTCCCTTTTTTCGTTACTGAATGTGCATATTCATGTCCCTGAGAAATGGTTGTGTCAAATGGTTGCGGGCTTCCCCATCCCTTCTGATTTCTTTCTACTTCCCATATCCGCATGTCGCTGCGTTCTGGATAACCCTGCGGAGCTTTTCGTCGTGAACTAAAAAATAATTTCTTCCCATTTGGTGAAAACGAAGGATAATAATCATCAGCAGTTGTATCCGCAAATGACGGTCTTGCCGGCTTTGACCATTTACCGTTTTCATAATTCATTTCTAACAAATAACCATGGTAAGTACTGTCCATAATAGTCCAGAGAACAACACTGCCATCCGGAGAAAAGGCGGGTGAACTATGTTCATAGTTTTTGGTGCTTATAATACCAGGCGCAAAAAGTTCGGCGACCATGCCCGGAGGCTTTTGGCCGAGATAGTCTATTTGACTTTCTTTTTGAGATTTGCAGTTGAGTAAAACTAAGGTCGCCAACAGGCCCGTTAAAATTTTTGCAGATACATTGAAATGACAAGTTGAGTTCATGTGTTTGTTATTTTGTTATTTCAGTTTGTCAGGTAATACCTTCCACATTGCATCTGATTTTGGTAGAATCAAAACCTGAACATCTCCAGGTAGGTATTCACCCGTGTTAATTTTGAATCTTGCTGTTACTCTTTCCTACTTACCGTTACCGGAATTTTCCATGTTCCTTAATCAAAAATTTTCTTCCGTTGGCCCTCTATTAAATCATTTGTAGTTCTTTTCATTGAAATATCGGGTTAAATTTTTCCCAACTGTTTTGCTTTTTGAAAAAGCCAATAAGCAATGACAAGCCTGATAACGGGCTGGTAATATTTATTGCAGGTATCTATGATTGTTTCCATCCATTTGGCAGGGTTGAAATCGTAAATAAAAGCCAGGGATGTGCAACAAAACCATAGAAGCAAACCTGCTCCCAGGTAGCGGTCAAGCCCCTTATTCTTAATCATGGCTAAACCATAACAAACATTGCCTAAAGAAAATCCAATTGTAAATAGCAAAAAATACACGTTTGATTGTGATAGCCTGTGTTGAATTTCAAAGCGCAGGTATTGTAGTGTGCTCTCATCTACTGTCACTGTATATTTCCTGCGTAAGCCGTTAATGTGCCAAAGGGTGTTTAACGTTCTTTCCCACTCTGAAAAAACAAATAATGAAAAGAAAATAAATCCAAGAATCGCCAACGCCCTGGAATGTTTTTCAATAACCAGTGCTACGCCCAGCATGGAAACCAAAACCATAAGGCAGTGAAATAGTATGATCCAGTTTTGTAATAGATATAAGTTGTTTTTATAGAGCTGAACACTCTCTTCAAAACTATTAGCAGCAATGTGGATATTATGAATAGCAATAGTTGTGAGGGCTGTTATAAAGGCACAAACAGCAGAGAAATATTGATAACTCTTTCCGGCCATAATATTACCTGGGTTGTTATTCATATTCATTAAAGGGGTTATATTGGCAAAAACTCTATAGTATTTTAAGCTTACGCATCAAAAAATCAATCCATCATTTTATTTTATTCCTGTCTTTTCCATCCTATTCCCAGGTATCATTATAATATTCTCATCTTTTGCCGCCCCCAAAAAGAACCGTTGTCATTCTTTTCAAAAGCCATTGCAAGGCTCTACGAACGCCCGGCCCGGAATTGCTGTCTGTTTGCCTTTTACCTGAACTATAATTCCAGGTTCTCTCTTTAAAAGTCCGGACATCATTATTTGCCCGGGTACTTCCTATATGATAAGTGCTATTGAAAAATGAGTGCATAACATAATTCGCAGTTCACGTAAAATGAAAAATAAATCAACTTACTATCCCATTCCTACCGAACCGATAAGTCCGGCACTCTTTTAAATCCGATTTTTTAGGGATAACTGAGTAGCATATGAAGCGGTATATATCACTACTGAATCATTGTATTTGTATCCCGGACTTGTTGCTTATCTATCAGGTATGCAATTGCTGAGGCACCGCTTATCAAAATCACGCAAAACAGAAAAAGAAAAAAACTATTTTGGGGTAGAATTTTCAGGTTTTATATTGAGCAGATGTATAAAGATCATGAAACACCCCGTTTTTGGATAACTTATCAGGATGCCCTAAGGAAATATCTCCTGAAAAGGCTGAATGACAAATCAGCTATCAATGATATTCTGCACGATGTGTATATTAAGATTTTCGTTTATTGTAAACGTTATGATTTTTGCTGTGAAAAAGCCGGGGTAAAAAATCTCCGCTCATGGGTATTCCAGGTTTGCCATAACACGATGCTTGATTACCTGAAAGAGAAATCAAAACAATGTAATCATTGTGATCTGCTTACATGTGATATTGAAGATGTAAATATTGAACAAAGGCATGAATTTATGAATGCAGAAGAACTGATCCGCAAGTTACCATCAAAATACGCAGAGCCGGTATTTCATGATACCATATTACGGATGAAACAGGCTGATATTGCCCAAAAACTTGGGTTGAGCCTTTCTGCCACTAAATCCCGCATTCTGCGAGGTAAAAAAATGCTGAAGGATTTATATTCATTGCGGGCGGAAAATTAATTTGTTATTTTTTGCATCTTTTTTTCGCTTTTTAAGTCATGGGTTAAAATTATTATTCCATGATAAAAAGAATATTATTACTGACAGTATTAATAGCCGGATTAAAACTGGTTTATTCGCAAACAGCCATCCCGGCAAAATCTTTAGCCATCTCTCCTTACCATCACTATAAAAAATTAGCAATGTTAGATGGCCGCACTGACCCGGCAAGATCATGGATGGACACCATTTCATTTCCAGCCAGAGAAAATGCAACCGGCACTTTGGCTGCTACAAAACTTCGTACCGTTTACCTGAACAGCGATGTTTCTTCTTTATTAAATATTGCACAGCCCCCAGCGAACAGTTCAGCGCAAACAAAGGCAGAACTTGATTTTTTGCTGGAACTTCAGGAAAAACGTACACAACAGGAAATTGAAAGATGCCAAAAACTTGCCGGAATCTTTCACAGCCCCAATAATTTTAATCCTTATGATAAAGATTATGATCGTAATTTCTCCAGCCTGTTTCATGTTGGCAGCCCATTGGGTAATTGGTACACATATAAAACCCTTCCTGTTACTGCACAGTTACTATCAGATGCCTATCGTGATGCGACTTATTATTTCTTCAAATTGAAAGTTCAGTTTGCCAGAGCAAGGCCTTATATGCTGGAATCAAAATTGAAAAATCTGGAAAGGCCACCTCATGCCTCTTACCCCAGTGGTCATTCCGCAGCATCGTATGTAAACGCTTATATTATGATGGAGATAGCTCCGGAGCTTGGCAGTGATTTCCTGCAAATGGCTGCGGAAATGGCTTATTCCAGAGAAGTGCTGGGTGTACATTACCCAAGTGATTCAGAAGTATCTCGTATATGGGCACGAAACTTTGTAAATGAGTTGCTTAAAACAGAAAAATTCGTTCAAGACCTTGAAAAAGTCAAAAAAGAAATTTCAGAAATACAAAACCCCGTAAAAAAGAGCAATTCAACAATGAAAGCGAATGGGGCCTGTGAATCATCCTGCAGCAACTCCTGCAGCAGTTCCTGTAATACAGAATCATCCTGTTGCAAGAATAATTAATAGTTATGGAAACATTATCGTAACCCATGGAAAGCCATACTGGATAATTGTCAATAAAATGACTGCTTTACCATAGCCGGATATCCCTAAATACCAGGTTGTATGGGGATGTAATGATTATGGTGACCGATTAAACAGTATCAGTATTTTAATTCATCTATACACGTTGCCTTTTTGAATATTCGGCCGGATACCTCCGAAATTGCGAAGGTGTGCATCCGGATAATTTCTTGAATACTTCGTTGAAAGTAGAAAGCGAGTTGAAACCAGCATCATATCCGATGGAAGCAATCTTATTATCTTTTCTGCTTTCGTCAGTCAGCAGCATTTTGGCTTCTTCTACCCGGTAAGTATTGATGTATTCATAAAAGGATTGCTGCATACATTCATTTAAAACCTGTGACAAAGAATGCCTGCTGCACTTTATTTTTTCCGCAAGCCTTACAATGGTAAGCTCCGGATCCAGGTAAATCTTATCGTTTTTAACAGTTGCATCTAATGCTTCACAAATACGCTTCTTTTCATTTATATCCAATGTGGAACTGGCATATTTTTTTACCGGTTTGTGCGCAACAAGTTTTGGAAT
>JBPPMM010000596.1:0-8481 GCA_051306075.1 Chitinophagaceae bacterium | reverse complement strand
AAGATAAAATACAGGAATATCTGCCCATTGGCGTAAAGCTTCTATCTCAGGGAACAATTGTAGCAGATAGTCTTGAAGATTATTTAAACCGGCATTCAGAAATTGAAAAAAGATGCAGCAAGAATGGGCAACGAACTTTTATTACAACCGATTCCGCTGAAGATTTTGACAATCACGCAAGTATTTTTTTTGGTCAAACAGTTAAATCAGAACATATTGATCTTATTAGATAGTCTGGGCCGCTGTTCCAGTAAATTCAATTTTTTGAAATTCTTTTCTTCCTGCTCTTACTCCTGATTGCTTTCCCTTAACTTTGCCGTCCTTTCATCCCGCCTGGGCAGAATCGGGTTATGGTAACCCCTTCATTCAGGCAGAACTTGAAACTTGAAAACCAAGCCGTTCTCCCGGCACACATTTCAAAAAAGTGAAAAAGAAAAATAATTATGAAACGTACATTCCAACCTCATCGTAAGCGCCGCAAAACCGTTCATGGTTTTCGTAAGCGTATGGCAACCGCTAACGGTCGTAAAGTATTGGCAAGTCGCAGGGCCAAAGGCCGTAAGAAATTGTCAGTTTCTGATGAGAGAAAATTAAAGTAAATCTTGTGATCCTTCTATGGCTCCCGGGGCTATCGAAGATCATATATATAATTTTAGCCCCAATAACCCGGGGCTATTTTTTTTCCACTAAATTGTTTAAAACTGTTATTAGTGGCTAAGCAGCATACTTTGGGGAAAAAGGAAAGATTGAAAAGTCGCAAGCAAACCGAGCAATTGTTTAAAAGCGGTCAACGGTTTACCTGCCCTTCTTTTCGTGTATTTTTTTCTTACCATTCTTTTTCTGATATTTCATTGCAAGCCGGTTTTGGTGCAAGCAGCCGGATCTTTAAAACCGCTGTGGGCCGAAACAGAATTAAGAGGTTGACAAAGGAAGCATACAGAGTTCAAAAACAAATTTTGCAGGATAAGTTGCTGGAACAAAACAGGATGATGAATGTTTTCTTCATATATACCGGTAAGGAACTTCCGGTTTATGATGAAATATTTAAAAGTATACGGATAGCATTGGCAAGACTGGTTGATATTAATGATAAAAAAAATTGAAAACGATCCTCCATATACTGGGATTACCCTTTATTTTGCTGATAAAAATTTACCAGTTGGTCATTTCGCCGTGGATAGGACCGAAATGCAGATACCAACCAACTTGTTCTCATTATGCCCTGGAGGCTTTTCAAAAATATGGTTTATTGAAAGGGATATGGCTTACTGTAAAAAGGATCGGAAGGTGCCATCCCTGGGGCGGAAGCGGATATGACCCTGTACCTTAGTGATCAATGTTCAAGAATAATATGAAGAAAAATTTGTTGGTATATAGTCTGCTTATCTCTATGGCTATTCAAGCCCGGGAAACTCCTTACGATTATATTTTTTTTACAAACAGCCGCATGTCAGTAAATTATTTTTATAGTTCCGTCAATTTCCAGGCACCTTCCTTGGTCATTCACGTTAATAAGAAGTTACCCGTAAGCGAACTGTTTTTTCATACCCCGGGCAACGCACTGCAATTGGAATTTGTAAATGGGAAAAAAGGAAAATGGCAGGCATCGGTATTTAAACAACAAGTCAGGGGGCAGGACCATTTTAAAACGGCAAAGTTTCTTTCCTTTTGGTTGAGCGTAACCTCAGACAAAACAAATTTGGATAACCTGCCAGCTGTTCAGTTAATGAAAAGAGATAGTACTCTTTCCGGAAAAAGTTTTATTGAAGGAATCAATATTAAATCCTGGAACCGAATTTTGATTCCGGTTGATCAATTTTCAGGAATGGATTTTTCGAACCCTGAAAATACCATTGCGGTTGTCTTTTCTCAAAAAAATGAAGATGGAAAAAAACATACAATTTATATTGATGACATTGAATTTACTTCCTACGAAAATAAAGCATTAATAAAAGCTGTACCTGCTATACAATCCTTGATTGGTTATTCGAAACATGTAGATATACAATGGAAACCTGTTTCTGATACTGCTGTTAAACTCATTAAAATTTATCGTTCTGAAAGCGGGGGCAAGTTTTTGCCGGTGGGTATTCAATCGGCAACTTCAAATCGTTTTGCGGATTATACCGGCCTCACAGGAGTGGCCTATCAATATAAAATATCTTTTCTTGACTTGAATTATAATGAAACGAATTCATCGCGGCCTGCTTTTGTGCAAACAAAAACTATGTCTGATGATGAATTGCTATCCATGGTACAGGAAGCTTGTTTCCGTTATTATTGGGAAGGGGCAGAAAAGACCAGCGGCCTGGCAAAAGAAAATATCATGGGTCGCCGGAATATGGTGGCCACTGGTGCATCCGGTTTTGGTATGATGGCTTTGGTAGCAGGTACGGAAAGAAAATTTATTTCAAGAGAAATGGCGGTGGCACGATATACACAAATCGTAAATTTTTTGGAAAAAGCTCAAACATTTCACGGCGCTTTTCCACACTTTATCGATGGGCCTACAGGTAAAGTGGAGCCCTTTTTTGGAAGCCGCGATAATGGGGGCGACCTGGTTGAAACATCCTTTCTGGTTCAGGGATTGTTAACTGCAAAAGCATTTTTTGATAAAAATAATTTAGCAGAAAAAACCATAAGAGATAAGATCACAAAAATCTGGCACAGGATTGAATGGGATTGGTATAAACAGAATCCGGGTAGTAAGTTCTTGTACTGGCATTGGTCTCCCGATAAAGGTTGGATAGTTAATCACCGCTTAATAGGGTGGAACGAAACAATGGCGACCTATTTGCTGGCACTTTCTTCTCCTACTCATCCCGTACCTGCTTCATTTTATTATAGTGGCTGGGCCAGCCAGGATAATTTTGCAAAACAATACCGAAAAAATTGGGGAGGAACGGACGATGGTTCAGATTATACAAATGGGAAAACCTATTTTGATATAAAGCTGGATGTGGGTGTTTCAAATGGAGGACCTCTGTTTTTTACGCATTATTCCTACCTGGGTTTTGATCCGCATCTGATTACTGATAAGTATACCAACTATTTTACCAATAATAAAAATATAGCGTTGATCAATTATCGCTACTGTCTGCAAAATCCAAATCAATATGCTGGCTATGGTGACAGTTGCTGGGGATTAACTGCAAGTGACGGTCCCTTTCGATACTCGGCAGATGCGCCAGTACAGCGGCAGGACCGGGGAAAGATAGCTCCCACAGGGGCCATCAGTTCATTTCCGTATACGCCAGAGGAGTCAATGAAAGCGCTGAAAAATTATTATTTCAATTATGGAAAATTTTTATGGGGTGAGTATGGATTCAGAGATGCATTCAATCTTTCAGAAAACTGGTGTTCTGAAATTTATATGGGACTGAACCAGGCCCCCATGGTAGTGATGATTGAAAATTACAGAAGCGGGTTACTGTGGAAATTATTTATGAGAAACCATGAAATAAGCAAAGGTTTAATAAAGCTGGAAGCAGAAACAAAAAAACAGTAAACGAATATTATTGAAATGAATCTTAATCTTGAGAGGGAAATAGATCAGGGTGAAATAATGAGGAAATATTTAAAATAAAAAATACAACGATGCTGAGCGGAATAAGGAATATAATTTTTGACCTCGGCGGGGTGATCCTTCCCATTGAGATCACAAAGACTACGCTGGCTTATAAAAATTTAGGTATCGGGCATATTGACGAATTGTTTGCGCTTGGGCATGCTGATTCCTTCTTTAAGGATTATGAAGAAGGGAAAATCAGTGATGAAGCATTTATCGGTGAAGTAAGAAAATTAATTGCAACCCCCGTTTCGGATGAAATTGTAACTGAGGCATGGAATGCATTGCTCTTAGATTATCCGCTGGAAAGAATAAGTTTATTAAATGATTTGAAAAAGGATTATCGCCTTTTTCTTTTCAGCAATACCAACGGAATTCACCATACCAAATTCCAGGAGAAATATAAAAAAGTGTATGCCGCAAATTTTGATGATATGTTTGAAAAAGCATGGTATTCTCACCTGATCAAATTACGCAAACCTGATGTGGCAGCCTTTCGGTATGTAATTGAGCAAAGTAATATTGATCCTGCTGAAACCGTATTTGTTGATGATTCATTAAATAATGTAGAAGGAGCCGTAATGGCTGGTCTTAAAGGCATTTATCTTGAACCCGGAAAATCAATTACCGACCTTCCGTGGTAATTACTATTAGTTTTCAAAATTCACTTCAATTATTTTAGTAAGGAGTATAGTTTGATATGGGTTATGAGTTTGTTTAATACAAAGTAATATCGTATCATTTCTATTTAATGAAGTATAATCCCTTTAATTAACTTCAAATATTTCAGATAAAAAGGCGGTAGCATATTTATAAAGAAAAAACCTATTCTACTTTTGAATATTTATTTTACCTTAGTTCACTGCTTGAAAAAAAAATGCTCTGATTGCCTGCCGATAACAATCATACCAACATTCAGTTAAAAGAACTGCAAAAAACTGTGGCCAGTGGAAATGAAATGGCCTTTACCCAACTTTATTTACATTTCGGAAAAAAGCTGATTCATTTCTCGGTTTCGCTCGTACGATCCAGGGAAATAGCGGAAGAGGTAGTTGAAGATGTATTCGTCAGGTTATGGTCAAATCGCAGCCAGATAACTGGTATTGAAAATATAACGGTTTACTTGTATGTAGCTGTTAAGAACAGGTCATTAAATTCTTTATCACAAAAAGCAAGGGAATTAATTGCAGCGCCTTTTGATTACCTGGATACTGTTTTAGATGAATTTGCCCCGGATCCTTATAACATTATGATTACCTCTGAAATGATGGCCAATATGCAGCATGCTATAGAAGATCTGCCCCCTCGTTGCAAAATGATATTCAAGTTGGTGAGGGAAGACGGACTTCGGTATAAGGAAGTAGCAGATATCCTTAACATATCCGTCAATACAATTGATGTACAAATGGCTATTGCCGTCAGAAAAATTTGTACTGCGCTTGAAGTAAACAGCCCTTTAAAATCAGCTAAACAATTTCCCCAGACTGATTTTAAAAAAGAAGTTTAAAAAATAATTGCATATCGTTTAGTAGAAGTTTCCTTTTTAGCTGTCTTAATGGGTACAACAATTGTTTACTGCCTGGAAACTCCTGATCACATATGGTATCTCATTGCCAGATCTCTAAGTGGCGAAGCCTCTCCTGAAGAACAGGAGGAGCTTGCTGAGTTATTAAGGCACGATGCACTTCTCCAGCAACAATATGATCTCCTGGTCCGGATTTGGAAAGAAAAACAAAATAATAATACGGTCGAAGATAATTTTGATGCAAATAAGTCGGTTTCCCGAATCATCAGCCGTGCAGCCAGCGAAGAAATTGAGGAAGACAATATATTCCGGAAGAAAAGAAACCGGAAAAGCAGAAGAATTTATTTTGCTACAGGAATTTTAGCTACCCTTGTGCTGGTAGGTTGGTTATGGAAAGGGATTGGAATTTCCGGGCCGGTATCGCAAAAACCCGGTTCAGAAAAGATCATCACTCAAAATGGAACCAGAACCCGCTCCTTACTTCATGATGGAACTACGGTATGGCTAAACGCCGGTTCCAAATTATCTTATGATAATGATTTTAGCGGATCAACCCGTGAGGTTAGCTTAGAGGGTGAAGCTTTTTTTGACGTAGTAAAACAACCGAACCGGCCTTTTATTGTTCATACTTCCGGCATTGATATAAGGGTGTTGGGAACTGAATTTAATGTAAAGTCTTATCCTGATGATAAGAATGTAGAAACCACATTGTATAAAGGGGCGGTTCAGGTCTTTAGACATGAAGACTCACTGAGTAAGGCCATCCATATGGCACCAAATCAAAAGCTCATTGTTTCTAAACAAGCAGCAAACCCATCATTAAAATTGTCTGAAGAGAGGAAATCTTTCGCAGGTGAGGTAAACACTTCGTTATTCACCATCACGCATATAGACAGCACCAAAACTGACAGTGCGCGGTTTGAAACAGCCTGGCTCTACAGCCGACTCGAATTTCGCAGAGATAATTTTGAAGAACTCGCAAAGAAACTGGAAAGATGGTATAATGTGAATATCATTTTTAAGGATGACAAGGTGAAGAAATTAAATTTTAATGGATCTTTTGAAAAAGAAACAGTAGATCAGGCATTCAACTATTTAAAGCAAACGATTTTGTTTAATTATAAAATAGAAGGTCATGAAATATATGTTGCATCATCTGAATAATTTAAATCCGGGATAAAACGAAAAACGGAGAATGCTGTAACATTCTCCGCAAAAAAAGAAGGCTAACTAATAAAGACCAACAAGTCACAGTTGGATTTTTTAACCCCCTAATTGCCAAAAATATGAAATGTTTCCAGACGGTTGAAGAGAAGCCGCTACAAACAAAAGTTCTGCTTGTTATGAAACTCACCATTTTGTTGATTGTGTTTTTTACACTCAATGTTGCTGCCAATGGATTTGGGCAGGACAGGGTTAGTTTGCGTGTGAAAAAAATGGAGATTAGCGGAATTCTTCGTTCCATTGAGGAGCAAACACAATACAGATTCCTGTATAATAATGACCTGAAAGATATCAGGGAAAAAATTTCTATTACAGTTACCGATGCTCCTATAAAGGATGTATTGAGTCTGCTGTTGTTCAAAACAAAGTTGTTATACCAGGTAATGGAAAATAACCTGATCATCATTAAAGAAGTACCGGCAGACAACACCCCTCCTGAAGAAGTGGTTCGTGGTAAGATAACCGGAGAGGGGGGCATTCCTTTAGCAGGCGTTTCGGTTCAGGTAAAGGGAACCACTACCGGTACCACTACTAATAGCGAAGGGAACTTTACCCTTACAGTTCCTAATACAAATGTGACTCTACTCATTTCATCAGTTGGTTATGATGAACAGGAAATTGCCCTTGCAGGAAAAACATCTATTAATATTTCCCTGGCTGTATCTACCAAACTGATTGACCAGGTTGTGGTGATAGGTTATGGTACAGCAAATAAACGAGACCTGACTGGTTCTATAGTGAAAATATCGGGAAAGGAAGTAGCGGATAAACCAAATACAAATCCTATTGCATCCTTACAAGGAAAAGTAGCAGGATTGTCTGTGGTAAACAATGGAACTCCAGGTGCCAAACCGGATATCCGTATCCGCGGTACAGTAAGTATCGGCCAGGTAAATCCTTTGTATGTTGTAGATGGAATATTCAATGATAACATTGATTATATAAATCCGAACGATATTGAATCAATTGAGATATTAAAAGATCCCTCATCACTTGCCATTTTTGGTGTAAAGGGAGCAACAGGAGTTATTGCTATTACCACTAAAAGAGCAAGAGCTGGCCAGACGATTGTTAATTTTAATACGAGCTATGGATTTAAAAAATTAGTTGATAAGATCAAACTCGCCAATGCGGAAGAATTCAAGTTGTTGTTTGCAGAGGAAAGAGCAAATGATATAACAGGTCCTACAACCGACCCTTACGATTATACTGGCTTAACAGCAAATACCGATTGGATTGATGCGGTAACCCGCACCGGTAAATTCAGTAATAACAATTTGAGTGTATCCGCCAGCAGCGAAAAAAACCGGTTCAATTTCGGATTGGGGTATACCTCAGATGAAGGTATCATTAGGCGTGAAAAATTAGAAAGACTGATTATATCACTTAGTGATGAATTTAAAGTGAGTAAATCAATAAAGCTGGGCGTAAATCTAAATGCAACAAGACAGGAGAACCCATATGATGCTACCTGGGTTTTAGATGCAGCCAGAAAGGTTATTCCACAGGTTTCTGCTGGAACCAAAAGATTTCTTGTAAAAAACCCTTATGGGACTGATAGTTTAAATATGGATCTATATTCTGGTTTAGATGTGGGTCTCCAATCATCCGGGGTTATTAATCCATTGGTTCAATTGGAAAATGAATGGAATAAAACAAAAAATATTGAGTACCGCACCGTTGGAAGTGTATTTGCAGAAATAAATTTTCTGAAAGATTTTACATTCCGGTCTACTGCGTATGCTGATATAAGCACAGTAAACAGGCGTCAGTACACTCCTCTTTATTATGCCTACAATCCCAAAACAGATGAACCCTATTTATACAGTCAAAATACAAGGGTACAGGAAGATGATAATACATATAGAAAGTTTCAGCAGGATCATGTGTTAACTTATAAGAAAAAATTTGGTGACCATGGTATAACAGCAACCGGGGGTTTTACCACTTACTATTTCAGCAACTTTAACAGGTCAGGCAGAGCAGGACAAGCCAGTGGCTCTACCGCCCTTCCAATTCCAAATGATCCAAGGTTTTGGTATATAAACAATGGTTTCCAGGATCCTTCGAATACTTCTGCCAGTTCAGGCCAGAGCGAGTATGCAACCGTTTCCTACCTGGGCAGGATATTATATAATTATCGGAACAAATATTTTCTAAATGC
>JBPPMM010000593.1:0-7901 GCA_051306075.1 Chitinophagaceae bacterium | reverse complement strand
ACAATCAAGTCAGCCTTCCATTCAATACTGTATTTAATAATCGCATCAGCAGTATTTCCATCCAATACTTTTGTGGTAATACTATTATCGCCAAGATGCGTAACGGTTGCCGCCAAAAACATCTCGGCTTCCTTTTTTATATCAGTGGCCAGTTCTATGGCACCCATAGTATAACCGCCTGTATAGCCCATAATGGGCGCATAATCCATAGCGTAAAATGCCGCTTCTGTAATTACATGGATGATGGATAATTCTGCGTTGAATGCTTTTGCAATTGCATGTCCGGTTTCTGCCACTCTTTCGGCAGAAGGGGTGTAATCAAGTGCTATCAGAATTTTTTTCATGACTGGCCGTTGAAGTAGTTAAAATAAAATCAACTTTTTTTATTATCCGGCGATCCGGAACCATTGGCCTTTTCTCTCTTTAAAGATAAACACATACATATATTCAAAATCATATTTCAAAAAAACTTTTAAATAAATCCTTTGTCATATGTCGTTTGGGTTTGAAAAAATTTCTGAATTAAATAGACCATCCGGAGCTGCAAAGAAAGAAATGAGCAACCAGGAAAGCTTTTGCATTCACATATTTCCCCCTGCATCATGTAAAATGAGGAATATAAATGAAAGCTTCCTTAAGCAACATTTACTACATGCCCGCCCAATTTATTTTGTTTTAGGGCCCCGGTAAAAAAACAGTAACTTAATTCTTTTAAAAAAAAATATTTATGCTCAACCGAAGAGAACTTTTAAAATTATCGGCTTCTGTATCCGCTGTTTCTTTGTTTCCCGGGTTCATTAATGCTTCTGAAACCAATCCTAAAGGCCTTTTCCGTTTTTGCCTTAATACCAGTACCATCAGGGGACAAAATCCCGGCTTATTACAGTCAATTGAAATTGCATCCAAAGTAGGTTATGATGGAATGGAACTCTGGATCAATGATATTAAAAAATACCTGGATGATGGAAATACAATACAAAGCCTGGCAAAATTTATTTCATCAAAGGGTATTGTTGTGGAAAATGCCATCAGCTTTACAGCATGGATGGTGGATGATGATGACAAGCGAAAATCGGCCCTGGAAGTGCTGGAAGAAGAAATGAAATGGATGGCTGTGCTCGGTTGCAAAAGGATAGCTGCACCTCCTGCCGGTATGGAGAAGGGTAAACCGATCGATTTTCAAAAAGCAGGAGAGCGGTATCGTGAAATTCTTTCTTTGGGATTAAAATACAAAGTGATGCCGCAGTTGGAATTCTGGGGGGCCTCGGGAACGCTTTTTAATTTCAGCCAGGCACTCGCCATTGCGGCGGCTGCCAACGACAGGAATGCCCGCATATTGCCGGATATTTATCATCTCTTCCGTGGAAGGTCAGGATTCGAGGCATTACAAATGGTTAATGGAAACGTAATCGAGATCATTCATATCAACGACTATCCGGCATCAAAACCCGTAGATGAACAAACGGATGCAGACCGTGTATTTCCCGGAGATGGGGTTGCTCCCGTTAAGCAAGTGCTTCGTGACCTGAAAGCTATGGGTGGAACCAAAGTACTTTCTCTTGAACTTTTTAATAAAACTTATTGGGCACAGGATGCTATGCTGGTAGCAAAAACGGGGTTACAAAAAATGAAATCACTTGTGAATAGCCTGGAGACCTGAAAATGAAAAGATTTTTTTTCGTTCTTAATTTTAAAAATATTTCATATGGGAAAAGTATCAAATCTAAAAAATGAATTGGTCTGTTATTTTACGGGAATGGCCCGAATAAAGATAAAAATCAACAGGTATTTTTTGATTATTCTGTTTTTGGGTGGTGTATCCTTTCACGCATTCACTCAAAAAGTGAAACAGAAAACGGAAGTCCCCGAATGGGCGTTGCCAGGGTCAGCAACACATAAGCAAGTGCCTCCGCCGCCAGATTTTCATAGGAAAACAAAAACAAAAAATAAATCCATTGGTATATTCAAAGGGCAAAGTGATGTGGGGGCTGCCCTGGTGCCCGGATCTTCAAGTTTTAATGCCGCGACAGGGCAATACACTATCAATTCTGCCGGTTATAATATTTGGTACACCCGCGATGAATTCCGTTATCTCTGGAAGAAAATGTCGGGTGATGTATCCCTTGCTGCAGACATTAATTTTCCTGATACCGCCGGGTATTTCGATCGGAAAGCCGTTCTTATTATTCGTCAGAACCTTGAGGATGATTCCAAAGAAGCAATGGCTGCCCTTCATGGAGGTGGTTTAATTCACCTGGCATGGCGTCCCGAGAAAGGACAGAGTATAAAAGAAATGCGTGTTGATAAACGCGGTGCCCTCAGGCTGGGTTTAGTGAAACAAGGGGATTTTTTTACAATCTTTCTTAGTGTTGCTGGTGAGCCCATGCAACAGTATGGAGACCCTGTTCAATTGCATCTTGATGAACCATTCTATGCAGGTATTGGTTTCTCCTCTCATTTACCTGACAAATCAGATACGGCAATACTTTCCAATGTGATAATGGAGAATGAAGCTGGAAAAGTAAAGTAAAGTTGAATCTTATCTTTTGAATTGAATTAGCCCGGGTTGCTTTTTGAATACACGTTACATTTAACAACTTAAAAGAATTCTCTTCTTTACCAGAAAGATTTTCTTTTTACTGGTGCCGCTATTTGCTTTTGTACAAAAAATTTCACGAGTAACATACCAGCAATAAAACCCCCTATATGTGCTGCATAAGCAATACCCCCGGCAGATTCTTCACCACCCAACATCCCCATGCCATTGATCAATTGAAAAATAAACCAAAGTCCCACAACAAGAAAGGCCGGTAATGACAGGGAACCAAATAATATCCAGACCCGAACTTGTCGCCGGGGAAATAAAAGCAGGTATCCTCCGAGTACGCCGGATATTGCCCCCGATGCTCCCAGGCTTGGAACCAAAGTACTTTGATCCAGATAAGCGGTACTTAATACATGGCTTAAACCTGCCAGTACACCACAGAGCAAATAAAAAAATAAATATTTCATGTGCCCCATAACATTTTCAAGATTGTCGCCAAAAATCCACAGGTACAACATATTTCCCGCAATATGGGCAATACCTCCGTGCATGAACATGGAAGTGAGGAGAGTCAAATATACTGAGACGGGCGTTGGTTGTAAGCCAGGCATGGTGATCGCATCACCGGTTACGGGATCATGAATAATTTTTGGTCCCGTTACTAAGTCTTTTCCGGAAAGTATTTCCGCCGGCACTGTTGAGTATCCAAAGGTGAAATCAATATTTCTTCCGAGATCCTGCCAGTAAAAAAAAACAAAAATATTAATGGCGATTAAAAGATAATTTACAACAGGAGAGATCGTCCTGTCTCTGTCATCATCGCCAATAGGAAAAAGCATTTTTTAAAAATTTAACCTGTGAAAATACACGCTGTTAAGAAAAAGTAAAACAGATATTGAATTTAAAAAAGCACCGAAATTGAATAGGGGCAAGATTTAATTCTTTGCCAAAGAATCTAACCTGTAGTTTGGATCTGTTGTATCAGGAAGTGGATTTGGATTATCGCTTCCAATGACTGACGTATCTACCATATGATCAGAACTTCCTTTATCTCCCGGGTTATTTTCATTGGCATTGGTGCACGCCATTAAGAAAATAATCAAAGTCAGTCTCGTTAGTATTTTTTTCATGCTGTATTATTTACATTAGTTAAGTTTCATTTTGAATTAAATTGAGACAGGATTGGACAGTAAACCTCAATATTCCATTATTATGCCAGATACAATAAGGCATATTTTTCTCAAAAACCCATTTACCCGGTTACAAGTTTTGGGAAACTTTGTCCCGGTTTTATTTCTTCGTGTTGAGTGAAAGGATATCAATACTTGTCCTCATTATACATATCCCCGAAACAAGGAACGAGGAAAATAAACAGGATTTTTGAGGAAAGAAAATAATTGAAACGGGATATTAAATAAGAAAAAGGTCACCGCTTTTGCAGTGACCCTTGTGTGAATTCTTTTCCTGGACGGTAAAAAGAAAGAAGTTGACCAATTTCGGATTTTCAGGATTTGGATTTTGGATTTGGATTTTTCTGGATTTTGGATTTCAGTTTTTCAGTTTGATATTGGATAATGTGAAATTCGCTATCATCAACTTCTGGTACAAACATATCCCCGGATCTGTTGCAGGACAAGAGAAAATGTACCCGATATTTTATGAAAAACTACGTGCCTGATTGAAGGATGAAAAGAGAAATAATAAACATTTATTTCTATTGATATATATAAAGAGGTATCTCAAGAATGAATTTATTAACCATACAGATTTTTCTTTGCATTCCTGAACCGGGATAATTACTTATTATTTATTTAAACCATGATCTCCGGCTGATGAAGAATTTAATGGAATACATTTTTAAAAGTATAAGGTGACATTTTTGATGGTAGTTATTGCCCGGAATTTTAAAGGTAATTAATAAACAGGGAAGAGAGAATTGTCTTTGCGCTAGTAAGGATACTTAATTACTACTAACGATTGTTCTGTTAATCTTATAAATAAAACGATGGCCGTTAAGGGTACCGGGTTGCCATTGAAAAATGTAAGCGATGTTTACAACATACCAGAACCTGGTATCAATTTATAAAATTCCTTTTATCTTTTCTTCAAAATTATTTCCACGGACATGGAATTACCCCACTTGGCTTTTTGGTTCCTCTCAATATAAATGAAACCTCCCAGCTACTAGGTTTCCGCGGTGCCTGGTTAAGTTTAGAAGTTGTAATATCATAACTTATTCCAACCTGCAGATCTTTATAAACAAATCCGGCATATGGAATTATTGCATTTTTTGACCAATACCAAAGACCAGCAGTCAACATGGTTTCCAAACTGTTTCCCACATAGTAACCCATTGCAGCTCCAACGGAAAAATAATTGGCTTCCCGCTGAAACTGGTATATAGCATTGCTGTTAAACACCACCTGGTCAGTTACAAAAGTTTCAAAGTTTATATGCGCTACTTTTCTCATCGCCAGAAACTCATTATCATCTTTCAAAAAAGTTTGCCTGGGTTTATTCAAATGAAAAGCGGCCACGCCCGCATCAAAATTGTTTTTTTCTGTTCTGGCACTGTAGGTGATTCCTGCACTGGCAGATACATAAGGTTTCATATTGTATAAAGCATTTTCTCCGGTTGGCAGGTTTCTGTTAAAACCAAAACCAGTAAACTGATCTTCAAAATCTAGCCGGCTAAAATCCATATTCCTGCTTCCATAAATGGCTCCAAATCCTACTCCTATCCTTTCGGTATAATCATCCGTTTCGGTGATCTTTATATTATAAGACAGGTTGAGTGAGGCATAAGTACTTTTTACAATACCGCTCATGGCCCGGTCAAACATCAACATTCCTCCCAGGCCTATGATGTTCCCTTCTGTTTCAACATTAGGAATTTTGTCCTGCAAAATTTTTGAATCATAAGAAACCGTTCCCGTAACGTAGGGGCTGGCTGGCCCTATCCATTGATCCCTGTAATTTGAAATCAATCTCCAGTCGGAATTGATGTTTGCAGTCAATGCCGGATTGATGTTTAACGGCGAAGAAAAAAATTGTGAAAAACTTGGGTCTTGTGCTTTCACACTTCCTGCAAAAAGCAGAGAAAAGATGATGACTGCTGTGTATATCCTTGTTTTCATGATTCAAAAATTTATCTTATTAAAACCGAATTGCCGGCACGTTTAAAATATTTTCCATCTTCACCTGTTGCTTCCAGGGTCCATGTATACGTATCCATCACCTGCGGTTGTCCGTTAAATGTTCCATCCCAACCTTGTTCCAATACATTTGTTTCAAATACCAACTGGCCCCAGCGATTAAATACACGGAAGTATTTTAATTCCTGGATACATACCGGTAAGGGATGCAATTTGTCATTATGTCCGTCATTATTTGGTGACCAGGCTTTGGGAACAAAAATATCTGAGACACAAGTTCCCGGATCGCTCTGGCGTAGTAAAACCAAAACGGTATCTATAGTGGGACATTGATTGCCATGGTCGATTGTGACTGTATATTCTATTTCTTTGTCGCTGCGGAATACAGGATCCTTCCTGTTATAAGCATTAAGGCCTAAAGGAGGAAACCATGTATAATTATTAACGAGTCCGGGTTCCCTTGCGCTTAATTGCACCGATGCATTTGGTGAAGCAATTACGGTTGAATAACGAACCGATTTTTCTCCTTTTGTAATTGTCAGAACTACTTCAACAGCTTTTACAAAAGTACATCCACCTACCGCCTTGGCTTGGATATAATAGGTGCCGCCTTCAGCTACGGCTTGCGGGTTAATCAACGGACTTGTTGTTTCCGCATCATTCCAGTAAGTAAAGGTCAAACGTGGATCGCTTCCTTCAGTTACAGAAGGACTGGTCAGGTCTACGGTTTGTGGTTCACATACTCTGGCAGGATTGGTAACAAGAAACAGGGGTTCTGCTTTTAAGGTAACTTCTACAGGGTCTATAGAATAACATCCATACGAATTAATTCCTTTCACATAATAAGTTCCGGCAAATACCGCCGTGGGGTCGGGTATAGGTTCTGAGGCCGCCGCGTCTAGCCAGTATGAGAATGTCAAACCAGGATCTGAACCAGCGGTTACGGTTGGATCTGTAAGATTAGCAGGAGAACATAAAGTAATATCGGATGCCACCACCTTTGGACTTTGATCTGATGAACCAATTATTGCAGTAGTACTGGCAGTACATCCATTTGCATCAGTAAGGATAACGGTATAGTTTCCGGGCACAAGATTAGTCAGATCTTTTTTATTGCTTGCATATCCTGAAGGTCCTGTCCACGAATAAACATAAGGTGTATTTCCTCCATTAACGTTCAGGTTGATTGAGCCATCCTGCGCAGTGCAATTTGCATTTGTTATTGTTTTATTGATGGTAATAGTATTATTGACCTGGTTTATTTTTATCGTTGCTGTAGCATCGCATCCATTAGCATCGGTAACCACAACGCTATAATCTCCCGGAGACAATCCATCCAAATTTTTCTTTACTGAGCTAAAATTATTGGGCCCTGTCCAGGCATAATAATAAGGAGCAGAACCATTATTAACCACCAGGTCAATTGAGCCATCAGCTCCTGTGCAAATAGTATGTTGAACAACCTGGTTCAGTGTAATCGTACTAACAGACTGATTGACCTTTATTGATTTTGTTTGAGCGCAACCATTGGCATCTGTTACTAATACGGTATAATCACCGGCCGCCAGTCCATCCAGGTCTTTATTATTTGAAATAAATTGATCAGGGCCCTTCCATGCAAATGTATAAGGGGCAACACTTCCACCAACCGTCAGGTTAATAGTACCATTCGATGCGGAACAACTGATATCAGTAATAGTTTGATTGAAAGTGAATGTATTTGTAGCCTGGCCAATAGTAGCAAGCGAAGAAGAGCTACAACCATTTACATCATTTACCGTGACAGTATAATCACCAATTGACAACGCATTGAATACATTGCTGGCCTGGAATTCTATG
This sequence comes from Chitinophagaceae bacterium, assembly GCA_051306075.1. Classification (GTDB taxonomy): domain Bacteria; phylum Bacteroidota; class Bacteroidia; order Chitinophagales; family Chitinophagaceae; genus Terrimonas_B. Next base: position 362 of record JBPPMM010000593.1, on the reverse strand, counting down.
CCATTAATGCTATAAGTTATACCATTACCCGGCGCAGGTAGCGTAACCGTTATTGAACCATTTGGAGTATTGCAGATTGCAGGCGATGTAACAACTATAGGTGCAGGGGGCTGTGCCTTAACGACCAGGTGTAATGTAGCAACAGAATCACAACCGGCAACTGATACAAGCGTCGTTGAATAATCACCGGCAGCATTATAGTCCGTGCCATTCCATCTATAAGGCAATGCAGCTTCGCAGATAGTGATGGTCTCTTCGCCTGTTACAACAGGATTGATGACCAGGTGCAGGGTAGCAACAGAATCACAACCACTAGCTGATAAAAGAGTAGCAGTATAATCACCGGCAGCATTGTAATCAGT
>JBPPMM010000575.1:0-2070 GCA_051306075.1 Chitinophagaceae bacterium | reverse complement strand
GCCCTTGGAAAGATAAATGGCGTAAACGCCATGACAGATGTAACTGGTTTCGGATTATTTGGTCACTTAACCGAAATGGCGGAAGGTAGTGGTTTGAGCGCTGTGATACCTGATATGAAAGCCATACCATTTATTAATAACGAACTTGATTTTTATATAAATAATCAATGTGTGCCCGGCGGCACTCAACGAAACTGGGATAGTTACGGTCATAAGATTTTTATCGATCCGTCATTTAAAGAAAAAACTGATATAGTGAGTTCAGTACTAGCCGATCCGCAAACCAGCGGGGGACTACTTATAGCAGTTAATAAGGATTCAGTAAAGGAAGTAGAATTAAAATTAAAGGAATATAAGCTGGATGACCATTTATTACCCATTGGTTATTTTACTAAAAAAGGGAATACCGTTATTTCCGTAGGAAACCAGTAATAATAACCCGCCAAATCTTAAATTCTTCAGGAGTATTAAGGGTATGATTATGTTTTTATTGAGGAAGTAATTTCAATATTATTCTTCCCGCTCTACGGAGATAGTACATTCTCCTACCAATGCGGCCAGGGCGCCAACTGCAGCCAGTATTGGTGCAAACACGGCTCCTACAACACCTATTGAAAGTGGGAATGACATGATCTCTTTGCCCGCTTTATCATGAATGGTTATTTTCCTGACATTACCTTCTTCTATCAGGTCTTTAATTTTTTTGAGTAATTGCTCGCCTTTTAAAGTAAAGGTTTCCTTGAATGTTGCCATATTTGTTACCTCCTGTTCCCTTTTTTTTTGATATAAAGATCAGAATTTTTCAGTATTCGCCGGACAAGTTCATTTTTAGAATTTAGGAGATTGGAATTTTTATGTTCTGTCATTCACCGATTGTTTGTTATAAATGCTTTTTAAAAGAAATTTTTTCCAAAAAGTATGCAATTGCGCATAGAGCCATGCAATCATACCGGGCAATTGAGCCAAACAAAGACTACCTTACCCTTGCTGGCATTTTACAATAGCTAGTTGAATAATCAAAAACCTTGAAATCATGTGTTTCTCAGCCAGTGCCAGTTTTGGAGCCAGTGCAGTGCTTGCCGTTATTGGTACAGTTGCTATAATAAAAGCAAAAACGACTCCGCAAACCTTATTCGCCGGTATTCCGCTTATATTTTCCGTACAGCAACTGGCCGAAGGGATGCTTTGGCTATCCCTCAAAATTGCGGATCTCGCCCAGTGGCAATCGTTATTTATGTACATCTTTCTTATTTTTGCAATGATGGTCTGGCCTGTGTGGATATCACTTACCATCCGCCTGCTTGAAACTGAAAGAAGGCGAAAAAAAATAATGAATATTTTACTCGGCGTCGGAATAGTGGTTTTCATTGGTGTGGGTATCATCCTGTTACAAATACCTGTGGAGGTAGGGCCTGATCTTCATCACCTGCATTACGAGTTTGGTTTTACAGGTAATAATAAAAAACTTTTGATACCATTTAATGCACTTTACTTTCTGGCCACTGTTTTACCTCCCTTCATTTCCAATCATAGAAGAATGAAATGGCTGGGATTTATTTTCCTGGCTTCCCACCTTGTTGCTATTAGCTTTTTTAGCGGATTTGTCATTTCGGTATGGTGTTTTTTTGCTGCGGTTATGAGTGTCTTTATACTTTGGATTTTATCAGGTATGCGCAAGCCAGTTCAATAGTATTTCATTTCAATAAAAAATGGATGACCTGGTTTTCTTCTCAACGTTTACTGGATAATTGCAAGAACAAAAGCTAACAATTGAATGTTTTTTCAAAAACACCGGTGAAATAGTTTCCTGATTAGGCTTTTCTCCAATTATATGCCCATTTTTTTTACACATGTTGTGGAAAAACAGCATTCAAGCCATGGGTTACCTTTGAACTGGCATGGTATTAAGGTGCAATAGGCAATAAAATTTTAACATGTATGCAGAATTTATTTTACCAATTCTGCCCAATTTTGCAACTCAATTAATACACAATAATTATGGGAAAAAAAGTAACGTTTACGCTTTCATCAGAAATAGTCGGTGAGGCTACAAGTGCGGTTTTATTAGGT
>JBPPMM010000571.1:0-2043 GCA_051306075.1 Chitinophagaceae bacterium | reverse complement strand
CAAAAAAGCTGCAGGTAGAAAATTGGCGACAGGTATTCAAATCGTTATACAGTGTATTTAGTTTACGTAATTCACTGTTGATAGCGCTGATATTATTTCTTTGCCAGGGCGCCTTTAAATATGCCAGTACCATATTTCCCATTTTTACAATAAAGGAATTGGGTTGGACGAATGTAGAATACTCCCAGTACTATGCGATTGCAAAACTCATTGGTGGCATTTTGGGTATGATTTTGGGCGGCATCCTGATTGACAGATACGGTAAAAAGCGAATGATGAATACATACTTCTTTGCCTTGATTCTGATCACCTCTATTTCGGCGTTTTCAAAAACGTATTGGGATGACAGAAGTTTTATATACGCGATCATGTTATTTCATAATATGTTTTACACCTTTACCTGTATTGCCATGTTCGCTATAGCGATGCAATGTTGTTGGAAAAAAATCTCTGCCAGTCAGTTTACATTATACATGACTATTGCAAACATGGGACAAATTGCATTTGCTGCGTTGATTGGTCCCATCAGAGCCACAGTGAGTTGGCAATTGTCCCTTTTTGCTTTTGCTGTTTTTATTGGGTTGGCCTGGTTTGTGTTGCAGTTTTTAAACATTGATAAGCAAATCGCAAGGGTAGTGGATTTAGAAAATAATGATCAGGAAAAGCAGGGGAGGCTGGTGGATATTTCGACGTAATGCCTTTTGAGAATTTCGGCAATCGAAAAACAACTGGAGTGAATTACTTTTTCTCAGGAAGGTTTTAAGATATATACACACTTATTTTATTGGAAATTTCAATGATCAAATGGCCTTGGCCTTTGCAGGAGTTTTCTCCTGCGACCATGAGGGTTCCAATCGAGAGACTTTGTTGGAATTTCGATATAAATTCTGTAAAATTGAAATTGTTTCAGTACTAAGTTGTAGACGAAAGAACAATGGATAAGACCCGTTTTGAATACAAGAGCCTCGTGCTCATCACCCTGGGGAGCTTTCTGGTTGTTCTCTTCTTTAGCCTTATTGGGCGATTTGTATTTGATACATTATCCTATGGCCAACTGCTCTTTTACCAATTGGCGGACTGCTATAAAAAAATTGGAAGTACTATTGTATACTTAAACATTTCAAAATGAAAAACAACAACAACATTTCCACTATTGTATTCTCCGTGTATATTCTCCTGACGTTCTATGTTTTTGGTGGAGGTATAGTCAACTCGTTGGTTGCATACCGAACTTGGCGGGCAGTGGGTCCCGATGAATTTCCTGCCTTCCATCAAATAGATAGTGCACTCATTATTCCGCTATTTGTTATTTTCTTTTTCTTATCCTTTATTCCCCAGATACTATTGTTCTGGTTTCGACCATTGGTGATACCCAAGTTTATGGTTGCGTTAGCCTTACTCTTTAATGTCATTACCCTTGTTTCATCTATTACTATTCAAATCCCTATTCAGGTGGAGTTGGACAAACAATTTTCCTTAGAGTTAATCGACCGGCTTATATCCACCGATTTCATGTATAGGAGGATTCCAATGTTTTTAATGGCTATTGTAAATTTTATAATGCTTTATAAAGTAGTAAAGCATTCTGCTGCTAACCTGAGCCTTGCGACAGAAGAAAGACCTACCCGCAAATAATCGGAATAATATCTATTTACTATAAAATCCGCTCTCCTCCTGGTGATTTGTTTTCTCACATTTCAACCAATTATCTTTTCTCAAAGACAACAATTTATCGATTCTTTGCTTATCGATCTACAGCATTTAAGCAAGAACGCGTGACTTCTGGTACGGCAGATACCACCTTGCGTGATACATCTATCATTAAAAATCTTGTGCAATTGTCGATACTACACAATAGAGGAAATATCGATAGTGGGCTGTATTATGCCAACCTGGTGGTAGACTGGGCAGCAAGAATTGATTTTTAGAGTGCACTTGGAGCAGCCTATAATACCCTGGGTTCGGTAAGCAGAAAACAGGGGAATTATTTGGCAGCCATTGATTATTACCAGAAGTCTATTGAGTTCAGGACAGTATTAAATG
>JBPPMM010000547.1:0-4069 GCA_051306075.1 Chitinophagaceae bacterium | reverse complement strand
CATTGTGTACAGCGCTTTCTGTGTGAGGGCACGATATAAAACATTACTGTATATGTGGGGAATGTCAGATATACATGGATATAAATTAAACACTACTTTTTACTTTTTACATGTGTATCAAAAAATGTTTTGACAAGTGAAAAAGCTGTCGCTAGCGAAGGATGTGTTTTTAATAATATTGTTTTTAAAATTGCTAATAATCGTTTTTTTAATTAACAATTTGCTATATCACGTAACGCGAATTTATGTATATGCAGTAGACTGCAATACGTCGGATGTAATAAGCGTTTTTTAGACAATTTTATGGTATTTTAAGGCATAATTACGTTCATAATTCTACATACCTTTAATATCGCTCAATACACGCCCACTAAAACGTATATTTTAGTCAGTACATGTAATTTTTTATTGAAGCCGTCAACACTTTGTTTTTAGCCTACTATTTTCCTGCAATTTTATTTATGTTACCCTACTGTTTTCTCACCACTGTTCGCTGATATTTTCTCATTAAATTTTACGATTTCCTCAACATTTTAGTCATCTTGCTCATCGTTGTCCGCCATTGTTCGTTTGACAATGTATCGGAACCATCGGAACCAACTTTTACATAGCCTGCAAGTGACAATATGCTTCTTCATCACAATTTATATTATATTACATGTGGTTTGCATATTGTCCCCATATTCAATGCAGCGTCAAGTATCGACTGACAATGATTGCCAACCACATGCCGCGGTAATCGAGTCTCTAAATTCCGTTCCGGTATCGGTTTTGTGCAATAAATCCCTGTTCGCGAAATATCCAGGTCCATTGTCGAAAAACTGCAAAAAATCTCAAAATACTGGAGTGTCTTTTCGAAAAGCTCTCATGTTTATTCTCCTGCTTTCTGGCGATGTTGAGGTCAATCCGGGCCCAGCATCACCTTCGGTTCATTTTGCTCAATTTAATTCCCAATCCATTCACCCCAATCAAACTGTGGACAAACCTATTATTTTGAAGCAATTTATCAAAGATTACAAAATTGATGTATTAGGGTTGTCTGAAACCTGGCTTTCACCGGATGAATTACCCTCAACTATTAATTCAATTGTGCCTGATGGATTTAGTTTCACTCATATTCCTCGACCCACAGGTCGGGGTGGAGGTGTTGGATTTATCTATAAATCAGAATTAAAAGTTTTGAACTTTAAAATGAATGCCTTTCCAACTTTCGAATGTATTGTAATAAAATTTGTTTTCAATAACACTTCATTCGCCTTTGCTCAAATATACCGTCCACCGTGCAACTCCGAGGCCGCCTTTTTATCTGATTTTTCGGGTTTGCTGGAAATCCTTTCCTCATTCACTTCTAATGTATATATATCAGAGGAGATTTCAACATACAAGTAGGTCAACCTTCAAACTTTTGTACTGTGAAGTTGTTGGAGCTAATCCACTCTTTCAATCTACATCAACTTGTATCCTTCCCCACTCATGTTCATGGTCATACATTGGATCTATTCATTTGTTCGCAGGACAGCAAGCTTGCATCTGACTGCATTCCCGTTTCGGTTGGTTTCTCAGATCATTGTGCTGTCCTATGTCACATCGCAACTCAGGATCCACATGTGCGGCCTAAGGAATTCCCTAGAACTTTAAGAAATTTTAAAAGATTTAATGCAGCCAAATTTTGCCATGAAGTACAATCTAGTGGTCTACTTGCTGTTAGAGATGTGCCTTTAGATCTGTACCTCAATGCTTTTAACAGTACTTTAGGTAAAATCTTGGATAATCATGCACCATTTAAAACTTTTAATTGTTCGAACCGTCAAAATAAATCATTTTTTAACAATGAACTCAGAAATGAGAAACGAACTCGTTCAAAGCTAGAATCTAAATGGCGAAAAAATAAAACCCAAGTTAATTATAACATCTACAAAACCCAAACAATTAAATATGCTAAACTTCTGACTACTACAAAAAGAAATTATTTTAGAAACGTCATTCAATCAAATATTAGTAACCCTACCAGACTATGGAGTACGTTGAATAAAGTAATGACTAGGAAAGACCCTAGCATTATACCTTCCACGGATACAAATGCCAAATTAGCGACAAAGTTTTCTGATTTTTTCTCAAACAAAATAAAAACTATATCAAATAATTTCCCTTCTACCTCTAATTTGAATACACCTATTCACTGTGATCCCCCCTCACCACCTCCTGTATTATCTGTCTTTCACGATACTTGTGATGATGAGGTACAAAAAGCAATACTAGCGTCATCTGATGCAACCTGTGAGCTGGATTTGATGCCGACGAAAATTTTAAAGGAATGTTTACCAGTCTTGGTTAAACCAATCACAATAATTATAAATAAATGTTTCAGTGAAGGCAAATTTCCATCTATATTTAAGCAGGCCCTTGTTGCACCTCTGCATAAAAAACATTCCTTACCAAAAGACGAACTAAATAGCTATCGTCCAATATCCAACCTTAGTTTTTTATCTAAAGTTGCTGAACGCATAATTCTTTCAAGACTACAGGAACACTTACGAAATTGCAAATCACTCTCAAACTTCCAATCAGCATATAAATCTGGTTTCTCCACTGAAACAGCTCTAAACTGCATACAAAATGACCTACTACAATCAATTGACAAAAAACAGGTGTCGGCTTTGGTTTTGCTGGATTTGTTGGCCGCCTTCGATAGTATTGATCATAGGATACTAATTGATCGGCTCGGTTCATATTTTGGTATTGAAGGAAAAGTCCTAGAACTACTTGTTTCATATTTGAAAGATAGGTTCCAGATTATCATGATCGGACAAGCCAAGTCTGAGCCTGTGCAACTTTCAACTGGAGTACCCCAGGGCTCGGTTTTGGGTCCTCTACTGTTTTCCTTGTATATTACTCCACTTTCGCAAATTTTGTCTTTGCAAGGAGTAAAATTTCACTTTTATGCCGACGATACTCAGATTTATTTATCTTTTTCACCTTCAGATAGTCAACCTAGTCTTTCTCGCTTATCCAATGTGCTCAATATCACAAAAGATTGGTTTTGTGTCAACAAGTTAGCATTGAACTCATCTAAAACAGAATTCCTGATGATTGGTACCAAACAGCAATGTAACAAACTTCCCGATGATAGCAAAAAACTAATCTTCGATAATCAGATTATAAACCGTTCCGAGCATGCTCGCAATTTGGGTGTAGTTTTCGACTCTGACCTGTCTTACAAACAACATATATCCAATTTATGCAGATGCTCTTTTTTAAATGTACGCATGGTTTCAAGAATTCGTAATCTTCTAGACATCAAAACTGCCAAAATGCTTGTTTGCTCCCTCGTGACATCCAGACTAGACTATTGCAATTCATTATGGTTTGGATTGCCTGACTGCACTCTTCACAAACTTCAACTGGTACAAAACTCAATAGCTAGATTGGTTGTTCCTGGAACTAGGAAATTTGACCACATATCACCTATTCTTAAATATTTACACTGGTTACCTATTAGAAAAAGAATCGATTTTAAAATTGCAGTGCTAACATACAAAACTATAACCTCACAGTCTCCAGAATATTTGTATCAACACTTGAATCTAATACCAGATTCCAGTAGACGTTCATCAGGGAAAAAATTATTGTCCATACCACGGATTATTTCGGAAAATGGACGTCGTTCATTTGCTTATGCGTCTGTTTCGATTTGGAATTCTCTCCCTGTAGCCCTCAGGCTCAATCCTTCGTTAGAATCCTTCAAAAAACACTTGAAAACGTTCCTTTTTCCTTGGTGACAGGCCACTTTTTCTCGGACGGATTTTCGGATTTTCGAATGTGACTGGATTTTGATTGGAATTGGTTGCCGTTGACTCAAGTATAGTTTGAGTATTGTCTCAATAGTTGATGGTTTGTACTATCCGAGACGTTCCTGATGCTGCTGCAAAGCGGTGAAACGGACTACCACATTATTATTATTATTATTATTATTGGTTAATAATAAAACAATTAATATAGTAAATTTACATTAGGCCTATTTTACATATATTGTTAGTTATGGAGTACTTCGTTAATATTAGTTTCAGCA
>JBPPMM010000508.1:0-2596 GCA_051306075.1 Chitinophagaceae bacterium | reverse complement strand
ACATTTTTGCTTTTCTCGCCATTTTTATTTGTTGTATCGGCCTGGCAGGACTGGCCTCCTTTACCATTGAAAAACGAATAAGAGAAATAGGGATAAGGAAAGTATTGGGTGCAACACTACAGCAGTTGTTAATGCTTATTTCAAAGGAGTTTTTAAAGTTAGTAATGATCGCATTGTTATAGCAGTGCCGTTAACATGGTGGCTGATGAATAGCTGGCTTCAAAAATATGTTTACCGCACAGAGATAGGCATAGGGTTATTTATTGCAGTAGGAATAATGATCCTGCTCCTGACTTTAATTGTAGTTAGCATGCATACTATGAAAGCTGCCATTGCCAACCCGGTTAAGTCATTGCGAACAGAGTGAAGCAAAAATCACTCCGAACAGAGTGATGGAATCCCGATGCATATCGTGATGAAACCGCTGCAAACAGGGTGAAGCCACTATTAGTTGGCTTCTGCGATCAAGAGACCAAAGAAAGGAGTAGTATATTAATTTGGTATGAGAAATTACTCAAGGTGGTGATTAGGGTAATAAACAATAAAGGCAGCGAAAAATAAATTAATGTATGCAGGCAAAAATGCCATAATAATTATAGAAAACTTAAAATAATAAATAAGATTATGAGATCAATTATGGTTAATACCCTTGTTTTGGGTTTGTCAATTTTAGGAAAGGTTATTGCTCAAAATAACAATAAGCCTGTTAAAGGCAGTTCTGAAAACCGGACAGCCTTTAACAGGAATGTCACCTTTAATAATGGTGTCATTCATTTAAATGCACAGGAAAATGACGGCGTGCTATGGGTTAATGCTGCGGATTTCAAAAATGGTATAATCGAATTAGACATCAAAGGAAAAAATGAACCGGGCCGGAGTTTTGTCGGATTTGCTTTTCATGGACTTGATAATACTACGTTTGATGCTGTCTATTTCCGTCCATTTAATTTCAAAAACACGGAAAGACATTACCATTCCGTTCAATACATCTCAGAGCCGGATTACGGCTGGTCCAAATTGAGAAATACTTTCCCTGGTAAATATGAAAATAGTATAAACCCTGTACCTGATCCTGATGGTTGGTTTCATGCTAAAATTGTTGTGAAATATCCAAAAGTAAGTGCCTATGTGAATAGATCGGATAAGCCATCATTAGAAATAGATCAGATCAGTATGCGGAAGGGTGGTATGATCGGGATTTGGGTGGGCAATGGTTCAGAAGGGTGGTTTAAGAATTTCAGCATTTCTCATACTGACTGATAGAAATCATACCCGTTTATCAAGATGATTACCTTCTTATGAAAAGTTTAAGAGCCGTTTAAAAATATATCATGCTAAGAAACTACTTAAGAATTACTCTGAGAAATCTTGTGTTCAACAAATGGCTGTCAGGCTTGAAGGTGTTAGGTTTGGGAATTGGAATTGCAGCCAGTTTATTGCTTACTGTTTATTTAAACTGGCAATGGAGTTTTGATAGAATGCACGGCAATGGTGATAATATTGTAAGGATAAACACCGTTCAGCCCATTGAAACCAGCCACTATTCTTATAGTGCAATTACCGCTTCAGGTGTTGCTGTCTGGGCTAAAAATAATTTTCCGGAAGTTAAAAATTATGTGAGAATGGCCCGGTGGATTGCAAATGACGTAGTGCTGCGGCATGAAAATATTGTAATACGGGATGAAAGTTTTCTATTTGTTGATTCTACATTCTTTGAAGTTTTTGATTTTGAATTTATTGAGGGCGACAAGTCCACTGCGCTAAACAGCCCTAACAGCATCCTGCTTACTGAATCGAAGGCTAAAGCATTTTTTGGCAATCAATCTGCCTTAGGTAAAACTATTTTATTTGATGGCAGAAAGACATTTTTAGTGACAGGCGTGCTTAAAGATGTGGCCGTAGAATCTCACCTTCAGTTTTCGGCACTATGCCCGATGTCTACCATACAAAGCTATGGTATGCAAATGTACCAGGATGATCATTTTATCATGAGTTCGGTTTTTAGCTATCTGAAGCTGGAACCCAAAGCAGGTCTAAAAAATCTTAACCAAAAGTTGAATGCAAAATTTGCAAGTGATATATTAAAAACTGGCAATAAAGAAATTTTCGCCTTGCAAAAATTACATGATATACATCTCGATAATTCTGTGCAATATGGGCTAGGTGAATCAGTGAGTGGTAAAAGTATTTGGTTGCTATTCGGTATCTCCGTTTTGATACTGCTAATGAGTTGGGCAAATCAGGTAAATATTTTCACTGCCGAAATTTTCGGAAAGTCAAAGCCCCTGAATGTTTCCCGTATTTTAGGAGCCCGAAAAACGGATATCTGGCAGCAATTAATTACATCAGCATCTGTATCCAATATTTTGGGTATTTTGTTAGGGCTGATATTATCCCAAATCTGCTTGCCAGTTCTTTCTTCCGTTTTTAATTTACCAGTCAAAAGCCTTTTTGATTTTCGCTTTTCAATTAATTCTCCAGGCACCTATATCCTGTTTATAATTGGATTTGGAATTATTTTAACTTCATTTTTTCATACTTTTTTATTAAGCTCTACCAATATTATTGCTTATTTGAGCAGGCAGGAAAAAAATAA
>JBPPMM010000488.1:0-3420 GCA_051306075.1 Chitinophagaceae bacterium | reverse complement strand
GGCAACAAAAAATGGTAATGGTTTAGGCGCGGAGGAAACAGAGGAAATTATAAGCTGGGAAAATACAATTAAGCGCATTTTTAATTTGAACCCTGAAAATGTATTACTGGAGTTTACAGCTACGGCGGATTTATCAATAACCGCCATTGAAGATAAATACAGTGATAAATTAATCTATGACTATTCCCTAAGCCAATTTCGCAAGGATGGATATTCCAAAGAGATAAAAGTATTGCAGGCCGGTCTGTCTTCTTTTGATCGGGCTTTGCAGGCAGTTTTGTTAAGCCAGTACAGGCGTAAGCTTTTTGAAAAACATAAAATACTGGTAAAGCCTGTTATTCTTTTTAAGTCAATAACAATAAAAGAAAGCCATGATTTTTTTGAACTTTTTATAAAAGGATTTAAAAACCTGGAGACAATTGAGTTGGATAAAATTGAAAAAGCAAATGCATCACCCGTAATTCATTGTGTATTTAAATATTTCAAAACACATAATATCAGATTTGAAAACCTGGTTGAAGAACTGAAAGAAGATTTTTCTCCCGATAAACTGATCTCGGTAAACAGCAAGGATGAAAGTGAACAAAAGCAATTGGCTGTAAACTCGCTGGAGGATGAAGAAAATCCTTACCGCGCCATATTTGCTGTTGATAAATTGAATGAAGGATGGGATGTACTTAATTTATTTGATATTGTTAGGCTGTATGACACACCCAATTCCCGCACCGCCAAAGCCGGCAAAACAACAATGGCCGAAGCGCAACTTATAGGGCGGGGGGCAAGGTACTGTCCTTTCCAAATATCAAATGACCAGAACTATGCAAGAAGAAAATTTGATAATGACCTTTCCCATGAATTGAGAGTGTGTGAAGAATTATACTACCATAGTTATTATAATCCAAAATATATTCAGGATCTGAACAAGGCTTTAGTTGAAATCGGCATTAAGGATAGCCAGGAATCTGGGAACATTTCCGATACAGAATCAACAATCAAATATACCGAAAGCCAAATGGATGCTCTACTGGTATCAGGTAATAACATAAAAGATCCAGTCCTAAAGCAGCTTAAGGAAACTTTGGTATCCCGGTTTAAACAAATACATAAGTATAATTTAGAAATGGATGATCATGCCATCATTAATAGTGATGAGAAAAAAGAAAAGAATACGACCAGGGAAATGGAATTTCTGTTAACAGATTTTGGCGACCCTATCATTCGCAAAGCAATAAATAAAATAGAATTTTACCGCTTCTCAAATCTAAAAAATATTTTTCCCGACCTAAATTCAATTGATGAACTTGTCCATTCTGAAAAATATTTGGGCCAGTTGAAAATCAACTTGACCGGGCATACCAGGCAATTAACGGAGCTGCTACCAGGAGAAAAATTAAGGATAACGATAAACTTGCTGTCAGAGATTTCCAAATCTTTGTGATTTGGCATATCTGGATGAAGCAACAGGGCTTCAGGTCGAACTTATATGGAAGAATTCCGATGATTTGGATTTTAAAAAAGACCGCTCTATTTTAGTTCCGGAATGTTTAAATTTCCGGATACGGCATACCTGGCAAATACCAAACATTAACACGTCATTCTTAATCCGGTCATCAATTTATTTAACCTTTATGACAAAAGCTTTTCTAAAATCTATTACATTGCATTTTACATTCATCTTAGTATTTTCCGGCTGTGCCACTGTTGTAAGCAAAACAGCATATCCCGTATATATTCACACTGACCCTGCAAAGGCAAACGTTACCATAACAGACAAAAAAGGCAAAGTGGTTTTTAAAGGAGTGAGCCCGGCTTCGTTGAAATTAAAATCAGGGGCAGGCTACTTTTCAAAAGCAGAATACCAGGTAAACATAACTTCACCCGGGTTTAAAGAGATGACCGTGCCTATACATTTTAAGATCAATACATGGTATTTTGGAAATATATTGATTGGGGGACTGTTAGGAATGCTCATCATTGACCCGGCAACTGGTGCTATGTGGAAAATAAAAGACCCGGTGGTTGATGAGACATTAGCCCGGGATGATGTACAGGCAGCTAACCTGCCTGCTTTAAATATTATAAAAATAGAAGATGTTCCCGTTGATGTGCAAGATAACCTTGTACGAATAAATTAATTTTTTTGTACTAAGCTCTGGCCCAAAAATCTTTGTAATAAAAATTCCTTTTTATTTTAATTGGTTATATTTAGAATACCATTGTCCGGCTATTATCAGTTACGCAATAATTCCCTGGATTTTTTCGCAAATAAAATATAACATAAATCGTACCCTGGCATGAAATAAATTAGCCGGATAATAATTATATCGAATTAATTATTGTACTGTTTATGAAAAGCACGAAAACAATAATTTGCCGGCTATTTTTACTGGCAGGTCTTTTTTTCTCAAAGACATTATTTAGCCAAAATACACAGATCAGAGGCTTTGTTGATGTGTTGTCAACAGTTGAAAATAATAAGTTGTCATTTGGCCTTGGCGAACAGGACCTATTTATTACATCAGAACTCAACGACCGGTTCTCATTTCTTGGTGAAAGTGTTTTCAAATTTACATCCACCTCTCCTACTAAATTTTCTGTAAGTATTGAAAGGATAGTTGTTAAGTATAATTTGGTTGGCAATCACAATTTACTTGCAGGAAAGCATCACACACCGGTTAATTACTGGAATGACACCTATCATCATGGAAGAGTTTTATTTCCTACTATTTACAGGCCGCTAATGTTTGATGCCAATATTATCCCTTTGCATACAACCGGCATCAGTTTCCAGGGTCAAAACCTGGGTAACGTGAAATTTGGTTATGATCTGATGATCGGCAACGGTATCGGATCATCCGACGTGCTGGATAACAACCAGGGCAAATCAATTACAACAGCAATCCATATTAAACCGTATGAAGGACTTCGATTTGGTTTATCCTGGTACCATGATATTATTGCAAAGGGATCTAATGCCCACGACCACGTAATTGACTGGGAGGTAAAACAAAATCTTTTTTCCGGTTCTGCTTCTTATTTCGGCGATAAAATAGAAGTTCTTGCCGAAGGCACACTGGGTTTAAATAAAACGGATACAACTGGCTCACGGCGAACGATAGCTTCCTATTTCTATGCGGGGTATAAGATCAGGGAAAACCTCGTTCCTTATATTCGTTTTGACCAATTGGATTTCCAGGAAGGAGAAATTTTTTACCATAGTAACAATACCACATCATTTGTAGGTGGATTGAGGTATAATATAAATTACCTGACGGCTGTAAAAGCGGAATACCAGTATCAGAACTTTAAAACGGGAGGAAATCTGAACAGGTTTACAGCACAGCTGGCCATAGGATTTTAAGATAAGTATAAACAATGAAAAATTATCTATATAGTCATACATTTTGCAGGAGATATCTT
>JBPPMM010000423.1:0-2524 GCA_051306075.1 Chitinophagaceae bacterium | reverse complement strand
CAGTTTAACAATACGAAAGCATTTGATGATGGGTATGACTTTATAATATCTTAACATTAAAATAACCGATGCTATGAAGGCATAATATGCATTCTTGTCTATTTTTGCACTTCTCTAAAGTAAAACAATGCAACAGAATAATCATAAGGAAGGAAATATTTGCTGCTGGATGTTCGACGGTCCTGCAGGGTTTCATTTTTATGATTTATAGATAGTATAAAACACAACTTCATAAAAAAAGCCTTGCAGATTCTGCAAGGCTTTTTTTGTTTGCACCAAAAAGGAAAACCATGAAAAATATTCAAAAAAAACATATGAGACTCATCACGAAGAGAATCGTTTTGGCGCGAGATATTGGAATCCACGGTAATTTATTCGGTGGAATGCTGATGGCCTGGATCGATGAAGCTGCCGCCGCATTTGCAACTGAGTATTGCTATACACCAAACATGGTTACCGTACGGGTAGGCGAGATGTTATTTAAAAAGCCTCTAAAAGCAGGACATCACCTTCGTATTTATGGTGAAGTAGCCGCGCTTGGTACAACATCGATTACTTTGTCTCTTGAAGCGAGAAAGTATAGTTTGTATAGCGGAGAGGAAACCCTGGTATGTAGCACCAATATTACATTTGTCAGAATCGATGATGATGGCACACCTACTGCCATCGGCGAGACGGTAAGGAAAAAGTATGCTGACAAAGTGTTAGAACTTTGCTAGTATTTTCTGAAATATTGCTGCATATTGGGCGTATGAATGCTGAATTGGAAAACTTCTATCTGCGAAAAGAAGAACCGGAAAGAGGTTGTTTACTGGCGTTACGTGAAATTATCATGTCAGTAGATCCTGCAATCACCCATACCTTAAAATATGGCATGCCGTTTTTTTGTTATCAAGGCAAAATGTTTTGCTATTTGTGGATGCATAAAACGTTACATCATCCTTATATTGGTATTGTGGAAGGAAAACATTTTGACCATCCTTTGTTGCTTGCTGAGAAGCGCAGCAGGATGAAAATTATGTTGTTTGACGCAAAGGCAGATCTGCCTGTGAAGACGATAAAATCGATTGTAACACAAGCTATCGATCTTTATAAAAGTGGTAAAATAAAAACCGGGAAAAGATAAATCTTCATCACACTGTCCTAAATCGTTTTAAAAAATCATCGCGTAAAGCATGAGATAGGGGTAGATGTTTGTCACCGATAAGGACATACCCCTCTGACACTTCATCCACATGTGAAAGATTGACGATGTGCGAGCGATGGATACGTTGAAAAAGAAAAGGGGGAAGTTTGTATTCAAGGCTTTTCATGGGCATGGTCAACAAGTAATCTTTAGTCGCTGTGAACACGCGACAATAATTTCGATCAGCTTCCACATATAATATTGCCTCAAAAAGGATTTTGACCATCTTGTCTTTAAAACGAACAAAAATACGATCGCTTAAAATATAGGTATTGTCTTCTTCTTGTTTTGCTTCAGGCGTTGCCTCATTGGAATTTGTTGATTCTTCCAATCTGCTAATAGTTAGTTCAATGGCTCGTTGAAGGTCAGTTTTCTTAAACGGTTTGGCCAGGAATGCAAAAGGTTTGGCTGTTTTTGCTCTGTTAAATGTATCATCATCTGAGTTAGCCGTAAGAAAAATAATAGGTAGTTGATGTTGTTTTTGAAAGATCTCACCCAGTGTGATACCATCCATATCCCCTTTCAATCTTACATCAAGCAATGCTATGTCAGGCATATTTTCCTGGACATGTTGCAACGCTTCTTCTGCACGAGGCAAAATGGCGGTAACTTCATATCCTAATTCAGTCAGGAACATCGAGATCTTGGCTCCAATGAGCATTTCATCTTCGACGATTAGTATTTTGACACTGTGATCCATGTAATTTCGGGTTTCGGTATTATCCCATATTTACCTCATTGGGAAAATACCATCAATACAAGGTGAAAGAATCTGATGTTGGATAGTAAACAAAAGCATTTTATTCAAACTTCTTTGCGTGCAGTTGTTTTTTACACCACTTTTTTCAAGGCAAAATCGAAATAAACTATTGTTCCACCTTTCACTTCTTCGTGCATGGAACCGCTCAATTGTCTGGTGAGCAGGGTAATCAATTGAGCCCCAAAGCCTGTGCCTTGTGTAGTTCCGGATTTGCCCACTCCGTTATCGGCGATGGTGAGATGAAGAGCGCTGTTATTTCTATGTTCCAGCTTTATCTCTATATGTCCTTTTCGTCCATCAGGAAAAGCATATTTGAGAGCGTTGGTCAGGATTTCATTGACAATAAGTCCTAGCGGTACGGCTGTATCAATATCAAGCTCCAATGTATTCATGGCACATTCGATTGTAACACGGTTTTCGGCACCAAAAGTATCAAGGATGTTTTCACTGAGATTTAAAAAATAATCTTTCATTTCTACAGCGGCCAGATTTTCGCCCTGATACAATTTTTGATGTACAATGCCAATGGACTGCACGCGATTTTGTCCTTCCTGCATTGCATCCTTGATACCAGGATC
>JBPPMM010000395.1:0-5955 GCA_051306075.1 Chitinophagaceae bacterium | reverse complement strand
CATCCTTATTCATCTGATTTTAAAATCGGGTTGAATAAAGATTTAAAGATCCTGGCATATGAAGCTACCTTTTACCAAAACGCCGGCGCCGCTGCGGATCTTTCACCTGCGGTAATGGAAAGAACATTGTTTCATTGCACGAATACTTATTTCATTCCCAATGTAAAAGCTACTGCTTATTGCTGCAGAACCAACTTGCCACCTAATACAGCATTCCGTGGCTTTGGAGGCCCGCAAGGAATGTTTGTGATTGAAGCCGCTATTGAAAAAGCGGCTGGCGCATTAGGTCTACAGGCATGTGATATTCAACAAAAAAATTTGCTGCAAACAGGTGATGAATTCCCTTATGGACAAAAATGTGTAAGTGAGGCTGTAGAATGCTGGAATAAAGCAGATGAATTATTTGAGATCGAAAAAATTCAGCAATCGGTTGACCATTTCAATAGTACCAGCACATACTACAAAAAGGGAATGGCATTGATGCCCATTTGCTTTGGAATTTCTTTTACCAAAACGTTGATGAACCAGGCAAGAGCGCTAGTTCATGTATATACCGATGGTAGTGTAGGCATCAGTACCGGCGCGGTGGAAATGGGACAAGGTGTAAATGCAAAGATCAGGCAGGTAGCTGCAACAATTTTTTCCATTAATCCCGAAAAAATAAAAATAACAAGCACAAATACCTACCGTATTGCCAACACTTCGCCTTCGGCAGCAAGTGCCACTGCTGATCTGAACGGTAAAGCAACAGAACAGGCCTGCATTGAGATATTGCACAGAATAAAACAGGTAGCGGCGGATGAATTAAATTCATCTCCAGGGCTTATCGAACTGGTGAAAGAATGGATTTACATTAATGGCATCAAAACAGAATGGAATTGGGAAAAAATAGTAATGAAGGCATTCACTCAACGCGTTAGTCTTTCTGAACATGCACACTATACGCCGCCGGGTATACATTTTAATACTGAAAAAGAAAAAGGCCATCCATTTGCGTATCATGTTTTTGGCACATCTATTATTACAGTAACGATCGATTGCCTTCGTGGCATTTATGAAATAGATGCGGTGAAAGTGGTACATGATGCAGGTATCAGTATGAATAAAGTAGTAGACATGGGGCAGTGCGAAGGTGGCATTGTACAAGGAATTGGCTGGATGACCATAGAAGAAATTGTGTATGATGAGGAGGGAAAATTAAAGTCGGATGCATTATCAACCTATAAAGTGCCGGATATTTATTCAGTACCCAAAGAAATGGATATTCATTTTTTAGAAACACAAAAAGATAACCTGGCCATTCTTCGTTCCAAGGCTGTTGGAGAACCTCCGTTAATGTATGGCATCGGTGCGTGGTTTGCTTTGCGCAATGCCATTAAAGCATTTAATCACTTATCGGATATTCCTTATGATGCACCTATGACACCTGAAAAGGTGTTGATGAATTTATATCCGCAAAAATCCACGCTTGCCGGTTACCAGGAAAAATATATTCCAGGGGCACATGTTCAAACTATTGTCAAGGAATAATCCTTTATAGATTTGAACTATTTTCTCAACTTGTGTGACCATACTGCTTGTTGCAACTTTAACTCCTAAGTGTTTTGTTTATTTTGTTTGCAAATAATAATTTATACTCCTTTTTTCCGTTAAGTTCATTCATATCCATTAAAGTATAACTGAAAAGCTTAATATTGTTGAAGATTAAAATAGCAATTCCTGTCTGAAAACCCATCTTATGCCTACCAGTAAAACTGGTTTATACCAGCCTACCCGGTTTACATTACTATTTATTGCCTTTGCAATAACTTTCTCAATTATTGTTTTGGCAGGATGGATCTTCGGAATTGATGAATTAAAAACTGTATTTCCCTCCGGACCAAATATGATGGTCAATACAGCATTAGTCGTCTTTTTTTCGGGTATTTCTCTTTTGTTATTAATTACCAGCAAAAATAAACTCCTGGCAATTTTTTTTGGTGTTCTGGTTTTTCTAACGGGCTGCATTTCTTTGAGCGAATATCTTTTTTCATGGAATGCAAGTATTGATGAATTATTTATAAAGGATCTTAATACTACTCCGGGAATGTATCCGGGACGCATGTCACCGATAACTGCAACAGCTTCTATATTGCTGGGTATTTCCTTATTGACCTATACAATAAAAAATACTATTGGTCTTCGCTTATCAGAGTTTTCCGCTATCGGAATTTTGTTAATTTCATTTACCAGTCTTATTGGTTATCTCTATGAAAGCACCCATCTATACCAGGTAGCACATTTCTCTTCTATAGCGGTTAATACAGCCATATCCTTAATGTTACTGTCATTAGCTATGCTAATTTCAAAACCTGGCGAAGGTTTTATCGCTGCCTTTAATAAAAAAACTAATGCTGCCAGGATTGGATCACGTGAAGTGCCTGCTCTAATTATTGTAACAGTATTGGTGGGCTGGCTTCAACTAAAACTACAGAAAGAAGGTTTATTTGATTCAAAATTTGGTGTATCTGTTATGATCATCACATTTGCCATCACCTTCTTTTTTATAACCTGGTCAGGGACTAAAAGAATAAATCGCCTGGAGTATGAACGAAAAAATACAGCACTGAAAATATTAAATAATGAAAAAAGATTTCGCCAGGCTTTTGGATTTATTGGGGATAATGTATGGGAACATGATTTTATCACCGGCAAAACCATTTTTGCTGATACCATCAAAGAACTGGCAGGATATCCAAACAACGAACTTTCAGATAACGTTAGTCTGTGGTGGGACAATACGCATCCGGATGACCGCTGGATGCTTGAAGAGGCCGACAAGAACTATCGGGCAGGGTCCATAAGTAGTCACAATTCTGAGTATAGGATATATCATAAGGACGGTTCAATTAAATGGGTGCTGGACCGGGGTGTTGTTATAGAAAAAGATATAAAAGGGAAGCCCCTAAAAATCATAGGCACACATACTGATATATCGCCAAGAAGAAAATATGAACTAGCTCTAAAAAATGTTAATGAAACTTTAGAAAAAAGAACAGCGGAGCTTACCGCTTCAAATAAGGAACTGGAACAATTTGCTTATATAGCCAGTCATGATCTGCAGGAACCTCTACGAATGGTAAGCAGCTTTTTACAACTATTGAAAAAAAAATACGATAACCAGCTGGATGAAACTGCTGATAAATACATTCATATTGCAGTGGATGGTGCAGACAGGATGAAAATACTTATAAACGATCTGCTGAATTATTCAAGAGTAAGTACCAACAAGGATGCACTACTCCCGGTTGATTTAAATAAATCAATAAAAAACGTATTGAGTTCCTACCAGCAATTGATAACCGAAGCAGGAGCTACCTTTCATATCGACAGGCTTCCTGTAATAACGGGTAACGCCTCCCAAATGGAACAATTGTTTCAAAATCTTGTTGGGAACGCCATCAAATACAGAAGTGCTGAACCCCTGCATATTGAAATATCCTGTCGGGAAAATGAAAAGGAATGGACATTTCATATAAAAGATAATGGAATTGGTTTGAGTAATAATTATGCAGAAAAAATTTTTGAGATCTTTCAACGATTGCATACAAAAAAGGAATATAGCGGTACGGGTATTGGACTCGCTATTTGTAAAAAGATTGTTGAAGGACATGGGGGGCAAATTGGCGTGGATTCAACACCCGGAATAGGCAGCCTATTCTTTTTCACACTTCCAAAAAAAGAAATACATATTTAATATGCGGGGTAAATATTTTAATGGTAGAGGATAATGAGGGAGATATAATATTAGCAAAGGAAGCTTTTATCCAGGCTAAAGTATGGAACCATATTTCGGTTGCAAAGGACGGGGAAGAAGCTATTGACTTTCTGTTTCGCAAAGGAAAATTTTCAAATGCGCTTATTCCTGATTTAATATTACTTGATATTAATATCCCGAAAATAAACGGGCTACAAGTATTAAAGATCATTAAAGCAGATCCGCAAATTAGTGGAATACCTGTTGTGATGCTTACTTCTTCCGCCGCTGAAAGAGATATATCAGAGGCTTACAGTAATTATGTAAACTTTTATATGACCAAACCAGTTGGTTTTGAAAAAATCCTGGACGTGATAAACAACATTGAGAATTTCTGGTTGAGTATAGTAAAGCTCCCCGATATTGAAAAAGTTTAAAAAAGATCTGATGCAAAAAATAATCCAATTGCTGATAATAGAAGATGATGCTTCTGACCAATACCTCCTCAGGGAAAGTCTTAATCAAATGCAACTGCAGATAGAAGAAATCATTGTAGCCGAAAAAATGCAACAGATTCTTAGTCTGCCTTCGTCCGCAGCCCCGGACCTTATTTTCCTGGATCTCAATCTTCCGGATAGCAAAGGTCTTGAAACCTTTTTGACAGTAAGTAACCGGATGCCGGATGCTGCCATTATTGTAATGAGCGGAGTAGAAGATACAGATATAGCTCTCCAGGCCATCCAGGCGGGTGCCCAGGAATTTATTGTAAAAGGAGAGTGGGATGAAAAAATTTTTTCTAAAGCCATTAGCTACAGTATTGAAAGAAAAAAAATTCAACTTAAACTTCAGGAAAGTGAAGAACGATACCGGTCGCTGGTAGAAAATGCTCCGGAAGCATTAGTGGTTATGGATATTGAAAAAAGAAAATTTATAAGTGTGAGCGAAAGCGCTATAAGGCTTTTTAAAAAGACAAGAGAGGACCTTTTAAAAATAGGAGTGATAGAATTGAGTCCTGAATATCAGCCTGACGGAACCCTCTCTGCGGTGAGTGCCTTGCAACAAATTAATAACGCGATAGAAGGAGGCAAACCGGTATTTGGCTGGACACATATAGATAGTGAAGGCATTGAAATACCATGCGAAGTGAGGTTGGTTCGGTTGCCATCAGATCACCAGGTCCTGATAAGAGGTAGTATTATTGATATCACCGAACGTAAGAAAAGAGAAGATGAGCTTCGCCGCTTGCAGGATAGTTATTTTACTCTAATGAACAGCGTGGATGGTATAGTTTGGGAGGCCGATCCTAAAACTTTTATGTTCAGCTTTGTAAGCCAGCAGGCCGAACGACTACTGGGCTATCCCCTGGAGAACTGGCTAAATCAGCCATCATTCTGGGCCGACCATATTCACGAAGAAGACCGGGATTGGGCCGTACGATATTGCGTAAAAAGTACTGTTGAAAAAAGGCCTCATGAAATGGAATACCGGATGATGTCCAGGGACGGAAGGATAATCTGGTTGCGTGACATCGTTTCTGTTGAAGTGATTAATGATGAACCGGTCAAAGTAAGGGGAATTATGATCGATATAACTGAACGCAAGAAATCGGAAGAACTTTTAAAGCATTCCTACGCTAATCTACGCCGCCTTACGGCCCACCAGGAGGAGGTACGGGAAGAAGAGCGGATTTCAATTGCCCGTGAAATTCATGATGAACTGGGCCAGCAGCTAGCCATAATAAAAATGGATATTGACTGGCTTAACAGAGAAATTGAAGACAAAAAAGAAAATGTTCAGAAAAAATTAAAAGGCCTGCTGGGAATAATTGATAATACGGTAAAAACGGTGAGAAAAATTTCATCGGAATTACGGCCTATGGCTCTTGATGACCTGGGCCTGCTTTCTGCTTTAGATTGGCATTGCCATGAATTTGAAGAAAGGTCCGGAATCAAAACAAAGTTTTCATCTGAAATCGAAGAAATAAAACTTCCTGATAAAATTGCTACTGGTTTGTTCAGGATATTCCAGGAAAGCCTGACCAATATTTCCCGACACGCCAAAGCTACCCTGGTGAACGTTTCATTGAAAAAGGATAAGAATTATTTGAGTCTTTCTATTATCGATAATGGTAAAGGATTTGTTCTGGATTGTAATGAAAATAAAAAGACATTGGGAATACTGGGCATGCGTGAAAGGACATCTATTATGGATGGGAAATA
>JBPPMM010000373.1:0-7022 GCA_051306075.1 Chitinophagaceae bacterium | reverse complement strand
GCAAATCTTCTTTTCGAAAGGGGGCTGTAGAAATGGCCTCTGAGGCATTGGCAAATGTGGAGGAATCGGCCGAAAGCAGATCCTTGAATATTAATGCTGCTTTACTTTTATAAATACCTGTATTAATTTTTTCGTTAGTAATCCTGAATTCCTCAAAAAACTGAGCAGCCTCCCTTCCATAAATATATTGAGAAGGAATAAAACTCATTAGCAAATACAATGTATCACCACTTAAGACCTGCCGGATTTTCTTTCTTATATTGTTGTCAGGCATTTGAAAAACCCATTCCATCCCCTTCAACCCGCCGTTGTTAACTTCTATCTTACTCAATACCGAATCTTTTTCTTTTTTATAAAGCATTCCCATATTGTCGAAAAACAAACTGTCATTATCTATCCAGTAATAAGGAGATAACGGCGACTTAAAAATCTCATAAGAAACTGCATCATTTGGATTAAACCGCAGGAAATGAGAATCCTTATCATTTTCTTCTGGTATCTCTTTTAATTTGTCACTCACTTTTTTCGGTATTTCAACTGGTGCCAGAGTGTAGAAGTCTTTTTCTTCCGGGCTTGTTTTCCTCCATTCGTTTTTTTTATACTCCCTTAGGGTAAATGAATTGATAAACTCATCCATATCCAATTCATTGGCTTCAGCAGGAGTACCTCCGGTAAATAGTGTATAAACCCGGTTACCACGGTTTATGCTAAGTGTTTTATACCGGATATCACCATCTTCTGACTCCCCATTAAACCGGTAGGCTGGAAAGGATTGGATGGTCGTTATTTCTTCCTCTGTTACTTTTTTTATTGCCAGGGTAAGATTTTCGCGGAAGGAATTAAAATAAGCAGAATCACCTTTAAGGTAATAACCCGGTCGCAAATCACGAGCCTGAACCATATAGTACATGCCGGAAGTTGGATCAATATAATCGTATACTGTAAATGTCCATTCAGACCCCTCTGCTTTTTCTTCAGTTGATTTGTTCTGTTTTGGATGCCCGGGGAAGCGGATGGAGAATGCTTTGTCTTCTAAACTAAAATCAATCCATTCTTTTTGTTTCTCTGCAGCCTTTGTTTTATTGATTACGAGAGATTGTAAAAACTTTTTTACATCCGGTGTTTCCAGCATTTCCTTTTTTTCTCCACCGGCAATCATTATATAGATGCGGTTGGCTTTTGCAAAATATTGCACTTTATAGTAATAATCATTCGCCAGTACTATCCCTTCTATTCCCTTTAGACCAGCTTTTTCTATTAATTTCTTACTTAATACAACTCCATCTGTATTTTCAGAAAATTTATCTATCACTTTTGACAGATCTCCATTTTGCCCGCCAAAAGTACTTCCCGACATATAATAGGTAAGGGTAGTAATGTCAACATAAAATTTCATTTTAAAGGCCCCATCGAACATATTGAGATCGGAGGCTTTGCCAGGCATTTTAACTTCATAAGTTTTTTCTTCATCCTCCACGTTTACCCAGGATACTTCGCTTAGTTTGTATGCATAATTAGCAGGATCAATTTTTTTGGAAGAAAATACGGGCTCCAGTTTATATCCTTTTTTCTTTAATAAATTGATGACGCCGGAATCACCGGGTAGATGGGCAGCTCCCACAGAAAAAAATGTACTCCTTACTTGCGCCAGGCTGTCCATACGTTTGGCCATCTTGATATTTCTATTCAGAAATATCATATTTTCTAATTCCTGCGAATAATTACCGGCCGTATAATTTTCTATTTTGGTTAGGTCGGCGGCAAGATAAATGGCTATCATTTTCTCCAATGATGACATTAATTCCGCATCCGGCAATAATAATTCTTCACTTGTCACTTCTCCTCCCAGCTCATCAAAAAGATATAACTGATCCTGAACATCTTCAATTCCACCCAGCCATTTTCCCTGTCTTTTTGCTATTCCATACAAATAGGCATCCATTATGGTTGGCATTTCTTTATTCTTCATTGCCTTCCTTACCTTTTCATCTCTTAACTGTTCCAGCTGTCTCTTACTAGCCTTATCGTTTAACTTTTTTACATTCTGAACCAACGAATCAATGATCTTTTTTTTATCTTTTCCTTTGAGTCTTTTTTTATCAATCCATTCTTCCTGTTTCTGATCCACCACTTTTTGGATGACCGAATCCATGAATTCCTGAAGGTCAATTTCAAGAGCATATCCGTCCGCCTGTTCAAGGTAATGGTATAATGAATCAGAAAAGTAAAACAGGCGCTTATCCTGCAGATGCATGGTGCCAAATAAAAAAGAGTTGTTTGAAAGACCATTGCCGGATATACGCCACAATAAAGTTTTTGGCCAGGCGGGTGATGATTGAGCCTGCAGGCTTCCCTTTCCTAAACATAATACTAATACGAGTAAAATGATTCGCATCATAAGTAGCAAGAATTGGTTTACAGGGAGACAATATATAAAAGAATATTTGAAGGAAGAATAGGGATAAACCCCTGAATTCAATAGTTCATGCTAAATGGTGACCCATTAGAGATTGTATTGACCCCTTTTAATGAAATACAAATGGTCACTTCAATTCCCATTTCATCCCTCCAAGGTCAATTTTATCTCCTGGTTATCTTTTCTCCTATTCATTTTATTGTTATTAGTTTCGCTATGAACAATTCGAAATATTGAAAATGCTTATGGCTAATTCACTTTTAAATAATGGCAACATAGACCGGAAAATTTATATAAAGGAAATATTTGGGTCAGGTGAAGAATGGGATCTCCTGGTTATAGGCGGTGGCGCCACAGGCTTGGGTATTGCTCTTGATGCCACAGCAAGAGGATATAAAACTTTGTTGGTTGAACAGGTTGATTTCGCCAAAGGAACTTCGAGTCGTAGTACCAAATTAGTCCACGGCGGTGTAAGGTACCTGGCGCAGGGAGACGTAAAACTTGTAAGAGAAGCCAGTGTGGAGAGAGGGTTATTGTACAGGAATGCTCCTCATCTTGTAAGGGACCAGTGTTTTATTGTACCGGTTTATACATATTGGGACCGGCTTAAATATACATTAGGACTTAAAATTTATGACTGGATCGCAGGAAAGTTAAGGTTGGGTCCTTCCATTTTTATTTCAAAGAAAGAAGTTCTTAAAAAAATACCTGGTTTAAAATCATCGGGTTTGAAGGGTGGGGTATTGTATCATGATGGCCAGTTTGATGATTCAAGGCTGGCCATTAACCTGGTACAAAGCATTTGGGAAAATGGTGGCTATGCTATTAATTATATGCAGGTAATAAGCCTGAACAAAGACGAGGAAGGGAAACTATGCGGAGCTACAGTTATGGATAACGAAACAAATGAAAAGTATGATGTAAAGGCAAAAGCGGTAGTCAATGCAACTGGGGTTTTTGTAGATAGCATATTGAAAATGGATAAACCGGGAAGTTCAAATAGCATCCGGGTCAGCCAGGGAATACACCTGGTTTTGGATAAGAAATTCTATACTTCGGATGAGGCGTTGATGATACCTGAAACCAGCGATGGAAGAGTACTATTTGCCGTGCCCTGGCACAATAAAGTAGTGGTAGGCACGACGGATACACTCGTTGCAGAACCGTCACTTGAACCCCAGGCATTGGAAAAAGAAATTTCTTTTATTCTGGAAACTGCAGGCAATTATTTATCCAGTGCGCCTGGCCGAAGTGATGTATTGAGTGTTTTTGCAGGATTAAGACCCCTGGCAGCTCCTAAGGGAACTGAACAGAAAACAAAAGAAATTTCCCGCAGCCATAAGATCGTTATATCTGAATCAAACCTTTTCACTATTCTGGGCGGCAAATGGACAACCTACAGGAAAATGGGGGAAGATATGGTTAACAGAATTGAAAAACATTTTGGATGGAAGCGGAGAAACCCGGCCACTGCATCATTGCAAATTCATGGATATACCAAAACAACCAATTGGACTGATCCGCTTTATTTCTATGGAAGCGATGCTACTTTGATCAGGGAACATATCACCTCCGGAAATGAAGATTGGCTTAGCGAGGATCTCAGGATTCATAAGAAACAAATACACTGGGCTATAGAACATGAGATGGCAAGAACTGTGGAAGATGTATTATCAAGGAGAACCAGGGCCCTGTTTCTTGATGCCCGGGAAAGCAGGCGCATAGCACCGGAGGTGGCTGCTGTAATGGCTAAAGTTATGGGGAAAAATGAGCAGTGGGAAACAGATCAAATCGAAACGTTCCACAAGCTGGCAGAACAATACACATTAAAATAAATGATGGGATGCATACCCCTTAACTGATATTTGATGTTTTTCTTCTAATAACGGTAAAGGATCATTTAAACAGCTTATTGACCTGGGCTATATACCCCTCCGCAATATTCCATGGTTAGCCTACAATTAATTAATGATTGTCATAAAAGAAATATTAAACTTATACCATGGACAGTTACACCGGAAGACATGAAACGAATGAAACAATTGGGCATAGATGACATAATCACTGATTACCCCAATTTTTTTTCAGAATTGTAGAAATGAAATTGCTGACTATATTCTTAACCTGATTTCGATTCCTGTACTTTATAAGGCGCTTACATAATTTCAATATATTTAAATTTTAAAAAGCTAAACGATTGCCATGGCCAAATATATTTTATCCCTTGACCAGGGAACCACGAGTTCACGAGCTATCATTTTCGACAAGAAAGGTGATATTGTAGCCACTGCCCAAAAAGAATTTTCACAAAAATTTCCACAACCCGGCTGGGTGGAGCATGATGCCAATGAAATTTGGAGTACACAAATTGGTGTAGCTACGGAAGCTGTTTTAAAAGGCGGTCTTAATTTTTCAGACATCGCAGCTATTGGTATCACTAACCAGAGGGAAACAACCGTTGTGTGGGACCGGGAAACACATCAACCTGTCTGTAATGCTATTGTATGGCAAGACAGGAGAACCGCTTCCTATTGTGATTTATTAAAGAAACAGGGACATGCTGATACTATCCAGAAAAAAACAGGGTTAGTTACTGATGCTTACTTTTCCGGTACCAAAGTAAAATGGATATTAGACAACGTGGAAGGAGCCAGGGATAAAGCACAAAAAGGTGAACTGTGTTTTGGTACTATAGATAGCTGGTTATTGTGGAAGCTTACCAATGGTAAAGTACATGCAACGGATGTCTCCAACGCCTCCAGAACCTTATTATACAATATTCATACACTTCAATGGGACCAGGACCTGTTGAAATTGTTTGGAATACCGGAAAACATGCTGCCGGAAGTGCGGTCAAGCAGTGAAGTGTATGGCCATACCCAAAACCTACTTACAGCAACATCTATTCCGGTTAGTGGCATTGCCGGTGACCAGCAATCGGCCTTATTCGGACAAATGTGTACACAACCCGGAATGGTTAAAAATACTTATGGCACAGGTTGTTTTATGTTAATGAATACAGGAACGAAACCTGTAGCTTCAAAAAATAACCTGCTTACAACAATAGCATGGAAAATTAACGGAGAAGTTCAATATGCATTGGAAGGAAGCGTTTTCATTGGCGGAGCAGTAGTTCAATGGCTAAGAGACGGATTAAAAATAATTCAAACATCCGGTGATGTGGAGGCATTGGCTGTAAAAGTGCCTGATAATGGTGGTGTTTATTTTGTACCGGCATTTACAGGTTTAGGGGCACCCTATTGGAACCAGCATGCCAGGGGAATAATAGTGGGTATTACCAGAGGGAGCACGGACGCACATATTGCCAGGGCGGCTATTGAAAGCATTGCTTTTCAGTCGAGGGACTTATTGAAATCAATGGAGGCGGACGCTGGCCTGCCCATTAAGGAAGTACGGGTAGATGGAGGCGCCACAGTTAATAATCAATTGATGCAATTTCAAAGTGATATTCTTGGATCAAACGTAATAAGGCCGCAGGTAACAGAAACAACAGCTTTGGGTGCTGCTTTTCTTGCCGGGTTGGCAGTTGGTTTTTGGACCGGAATAAATGAGCTCCAGGAATTCTGGCAAAAAGATAGAGAGTTTACCCCCTCTATGAATGATGAAAAAAGAAATGATCTGCAAAAAAATTGGAAAAAGGCTGTTAAAGCGGCACAAGCCTGGGCTGATGACTAGAAATTATTCTTAAAGATGCAGGAATTGCTTTCAACAGGAAATGAAATTATTAACAATGAAATTATTCTTAAACCATAAAATCAAAAACCAAATAATATGTCTCCATTTATAGGTGAATTCATTGGAACGGCATTGCTCATCATAATGGGTGTGGGTGTTGTTGCAAATGTTGTATTGAGTAAAAGCAAAGGTCAGAACAGCGGATGGATTGTAATTACTTTTGGATGGGGAATGGCGGTATTCCTTGGCGTATATGCTTCAAATACTTTAGGTGGCAGCGGCCATCTGAATCCCGCCGTTACTATAGGCCTGGCCGTGTTTGGTGATTTTGATACTTCCTTACTGGGTATTTTTATATTGGCACAAATGAGCGGAGCCATTGTAGGTGCCGCCGTGGTTTGGATCTCCTACAAGCAACATTTTGATGAAACAGAAGATAAGGATCTTAAGCTGGCTGTTTTTAGTACGGCACCTGCCATACGACACCCCTTTTATAATTTAATAACAGAAATCGCAGGTACATTTATTTTGGTTTTTGGCGCTTTAAGCATGTCTAAATCAGCAACCCCTTTGGGTGCACTTGATGCACTACCGGTAGCATTATTGGTAATTGGCATCGGATTATCATTAGGCGGCCCTACGGGTTATGCAATTAACCCTGCAAGGGATTTGGGCCCGAGAATCGCTCATTTTATTTTGCCAATTGCAGGTAAAGGAGGAAGCGATTGGAGCTACGCATGGATACCGGTTATAGGACCAGTAATCGGCGGGTTAGCAGGAGCTGGTTTATTTGCACTCATCAAATAAAGAATACAAATCACCAGTCGGGTGTGTAATAACAAAAAGGTTGATTCGTGATGAATCAACCTTTTTGTTAATTGAAAAATATACTTAGATGGAAGCAAGGATA
>JBPPMM010000330.1:0-15688 GCA_051306075.1 Chitinophagaceae bacterium | reverse complement strand
ACTGTTGATAATAGGTTGTAAGAAGGAAACAACGTCCACTACACCGGTTAATGAAATGCCCACACCAACGGCAATAGCCATTGACAGTGGCTCTTTTTCCAATGGCCCTCATGGCAGTGTAAGCGGCAAGGCCAAAATTTATAAAACAGGCAGCAAATTTGAACTGGCGCTTGAAAATTTTTCAAGCAGTAACGGACCCGACCTTAAAGTTTACCTGAGCAAGGAAAAACAACCGGTGAATTTTGTAAACCTGGGTTCATTGAAATCAACAGCCGGTCATCAATTATACGCAATACCCGCTGTTGTAAACGTACAGGACTTTAAATATGCTTTGATCCATTGCCAGCAATTTAACCACTTGTTTGGCTTTGCAGAATTAAGGCCCTGATAAACTTTTAAACAAGAGTCTAAAATCTTTTGCCGCAATAAAAGGATCGGAAAATACATTTCAAGTAACCACAGAAAATGCTACAACCTGATGAAAAATTTTATACTCTTTTGTTCAGGGATTTTAATACAGCTAACCATATTGTCGCAGGGATGCAGTGATGCAGGATTTTGCAGCCTTGGAATATTAAAAATTAATAGGCCGGGAAGCGGAGAAAAATATTCGTTTGCGATGGGTGCCAGTTATGGAGCAGGAGAACAAAATACGAGTACCATTAATCCCTATATAGAATATGGAGTAAATGCGAATAGCCATTTCAGTCTCCAGGTTAAACTAACCTCGGTGTATGCAAATGGATTTTTGGGGTCTGTTTTTAACCTGGGCGATATTTTTGGGTTTGTAAATTATATAGCTAAACTGGGCCAGCATAACCAACTTAGTTTTTTGAGTGGAATTAAAATTCCAATATCTTTTTCTAACGATAAAAATAAAGCGGGAAAACCTCTTCCATTGGATTATCAATCCAGCCTGGGAACCTATGATATCATTGAGGGCGTTAATTTTATCAGCAACGGAAAATGGGAACTGAACGCCGGCATTCAAATACCAGTCATTCATAAAAATAAAAACACTTTTTTCCCGGACGAGTACGCAGATCCCCGTATAACCAATTTCGAACCTACCAATAACTTTAAAAGAAAAAGTGATGCTTTGGTTAGGGCAGGCCGTTACCTGTTTTTAAAAAAATATTCTGTTACATTCAAACCAAATATTCTGGTCATTTATCACCTGGGCAATGACAGTTATGAAAACAGGCTGGGCAAAAGGGAAAGCATCCGCGGCTCTGCCGGATTAACCATGAATGCCGGCATGATAGCGACAAAAAGATTTAAGAACAATAACCAATTGGAAATAGTAACGGCGGCACCCTTTATTGTAAGGGATAAAAGACCTGATGGCCTCACAAGAAGTATTGTAATAAATGTTCAATACAGTTTCCTCTTCTGAAAATACTTTCCGTTTATTTATGTTAAAGGCAAAACATGAAAAAAGCCAGGAGAACTTTTCCTATATCACATCGCCTTCAATATCGTAATCATACGCTTTGGTGATCCTGACATTACAAAATTCCCCGATCGGTAATTTTTTTTCGGAATGGATCACCACTTCATTGTCAACTTCCACGCTATCGAATTCGGTACGGCCCAGGTAGCGACCCGATTCCTTTTTATCAATTAAAGTTTTAAAAACTTTTCCTATTTTTTGCTGATTCAGTTCAAAAGAAATTTCCTGCTGTGTTTCCATAATATCCCGTGCCCTTCTTTCTTTTTCGTCCTGAGGCAGATCATCTGGTAGCCCATGAGCGGATGTGCCTTCTTCATCTGAATAGGTAAAAACGCCAACACGATCAAACCTTTGCCTCTCCAGGAAACTTTTCAGTTCTTCCACGTCATCCAATGTTTCCCCGGGGAAACCCGCTATCAGTGTAGTCCGTAAACAGATGCCTGGGATTTTTTGTCTTATTGCGGACGTCAGGTCTTCCATTTCCTCTCTTGTTATCTGACGCTTCATCGCCTTCAGCATATTATTGGAGGCGTGCTGCAGAGGCATGTCAAGGTAATTACAGATATTCTCTCTTTGTTTTATAGCGTCCAGAATTTCCATGGGAAATTTGGAAGGATAGGCATAATGTAAGCGGATCCACTCCAGCCCTTTAACATCAGCCAGGCGATGCAGTAAATCGGGTAACATTCTTTTTTTATAAATATCAAGGCCATAATAAGTCAGCTCCTGCGCTATAAGCATTACTTCTTTTACACCCTTTTTTACCAGTATCTCCGCCTCTTTCACTAATTCTTCAACCGGCTTGCTAACGTGGCGGCCACGCATAAGAGGAATGGCACAGAAAGAACAGGTTCGATTACAACCTTCCGAAATTTTCATATACGCATAATGACTTGGTGTGGCCAAAAGGCGTTCACCAATTAATTCTGTTTTATAATCTGCTTTAAATTGTTTAAGGATCTGTGGTAATTCCATGGTACCGAAATAGGCATCAACTTCAGGTATTTCGGCTTCCAGGTTACTTTTATATCGTTCGCTCAAACATCCAATAACATATAATTTATCAACCCTTCCTTGTCGCTTTAATTCTACCTGGTTTAAGATGGTATTGATGCTTTCTTCCTTTGCTTTGTCAATAAAACCACAGGTATTCACCACTACTATATTGTGATCGGATGAATTATTTTCATGTACTACATCTATATCATTCGCCAGGAGTTGACCGCTCAGCACTTCGCTGTCTACCATATTTTTGCTGCACCCCAGGGTGATGATATTCACCTTGTTTTTTTTTATAGTTTTTGTCTTCATTTTGAACCGTCAAAGGTAACTTAAGCCAGCCATCTATTTTTAAGAGTTTCATCAAAAAAAGTATTGCAATTATAAAATCATAAAAACAGCAAGAGGAAATTTATTTTGTATGAACAAATAAATCATTAATATATTCAGAAATAAGGCATTAACTTTTCAATAGATGCAAATAATCTGAGCAAATAATAAAAGCTGCATTGTTAGTTGAATACCTTACATTTGCACAGTTAATTTGAGTAACACAGTATTTTGTAAGTGAACGATTTTTTCTGCTACGCATTTCCTGCTAATAGTTAGTCGCCTCTACTCTGCGTTTTTCTCAAATATTATTTATTATTTAAATTTTAAGATGAACATTTACGTTTCAAATTTAAGCTTCGCCGTACAGGACGAAGATCTCAAAGAATTTTTTGCAGAATACGGAGAAGTTAGTTCTGCCAAAGTAATTATGGACAAATACACTAACCGCAGCAAAGGTTTCGGTTTTGTGGAAATGCCTGATGATGCAGCAGCACAAAAAGCAATTGCAGAACTGGATGGTGGTATGGTTGAAGGCCGTGCCATTAAAGTAATGGTGGCAAAACCAAGGGAAGAAAGAAGCAGTAACAACAACAACAAGCCTTCTTATTCTAATAGCCGCTGGTAATTGATTGACAGGTACAATTATTAAAACTAATAGAAAGGAGGGCATCATTTATGCCCTCCTTTTGTTCTCTCACCAAAAAAATCAATTTTATGACAAACGAATTAATTGAAAAATATGTAGCCCCAAGACAGGCAGGTGAAAAAGAAATAAAAATCTATTTTAAGCAGCGCAGCACATTAACAGGCATATTCATTAAAGGAAATGATTATGATGAATTACGTTCAAAAAATTTCTGGCGTATAGTTACCAATGCTAACATTGGAACCTGGAAGCAAACAAAAGATATTAATCTCGCCAAGATTTTTAATGGAATGGAGTTTACAAGGTTGTCAGAGGATTGATCTGAGCTAACAGCCCGAATCTTTAAGATCTCATATAACAGATTACAGGAATAATAAGAATCCCGATCAGGTTAAAACCAGATCGGGATTAAATTTATACAGTAGCTTCTCTAATTAAACCCGCTGTTTAGCTAAAGTTTTCTTCTTAGTTTTCTTCAATGCCTGCTCAATTGCTGCACTTAGATTTGCAAAAGTTGGCTTGCCAACAAAAGGCTCATCATTAATAAAAAATGCAGGCAGTTCTTTAACACCTCTTCCAATCCCTTCCTTTAAATCGTCTTGCACCTGCCAGCCAAATGTTCCGTTTACCAATTCGTCCAAAAACTTCTTATTATTCACACCTGCTTCTTTGGAATGCAGTTTTAAACTTGTAGTACCCAGGCTACGCCTGTTTCCGAAAAGCACATTATGCATTTCCCAAAACTTCCCTTCCTGCCCAGCCGCTACTGCAGCTTCGCTAGCCTTCATACTACGCTGGTGCACCAGTGTCAACGGGAAGTGGCGGAAATTAAATCTTACCTTTCCTTCGTATTCTTCCAGGATTTGCTTTACAATTTCATTAGCCTTAGCACAATCTTCGTTTTCATATTCGCCAAATTCCATCAAAGTAACCGGGGCGTCAATATTTCCTACAAAAATGTCTTTAGGTTCAATAATTTCTTCAACCTCTTTTTTGAATGCCATTTTAAATCTCCTTTTTTATTAGTCGTACGAAGCCCTTAGGCCTTGTTATTTTTCATCTATATAACAAACTTCTGGCTATTTGGTTGAATGGTCAATAACAATTCAATTTTTTAAAAATAGACCGAAAGCGGTTGAAGATAGTGTTTTTTTGTAACCACTATATAAGTGAAAAGCTAATTTTATAAAAAAAAAATTCAGGTGTGATTTTCAATAGGTTATGCCGATATTTTGACCCAAAATATGTCCAGGATCTGATCTTCTTTAAGATAAAAATATGGCATAAGGTTTTTTTCTGAATTGACAAATCGAATTCCCTGAATAGCCTAAATCTCAGGGATTAGTTATCCATCTATATTATTGAAAGATTTTTGAGAGTGTTTGTTAATGGCAAATAAGAAGAGCGGTTGCATGGCAATTAAAACTGGTCTTGCCGCATTATTTGAACCCTGTTGCTCAATTATTTGTTCTGACTCTTTTTTTGAGCTGCTTTGCCATTTCAATGCCCAGGGCTGTGATCCGGATGACCAAGGTATCCTGTTGCTCCATATTTATCAATTCTTCTTCCCTCAATAATTGAAGATGCTGATGAATAACAGACCATTCCTGTAATTGGCGCAGGATAAGTTCACGGGGCCTGCATCCATAATGTTCGGGCTGGGGATCATTTTTTACAATCTCGTAAATGGTCAGAAGAAGCTGATACTGTTCTTGCATTAACTAAAAATATCGGAAAAACAACTACGGCGCATAAAAATTTATCAACAGACATATGAATAACTTTTATTTCAAAAAAGCAGCTTTTTTTAAATTTGCAATCAGAAAAATTCTGAATTCTCCTTTATTTAGTATACTACCGCTTTTATTCTCCTCTCCCTTCAAATTTTAATTATTATTCAAAGGCGGGTGTTTAAATACCTCATTTGAAACGAAGAAAACGATTTCAAAGATTGACGAAGGAATTGAGGTAACTGTGCCTGACACAGATATTAGAAATGTAATATCCGGATTACGCAATTTTTTTCATACAAGCCTATAATATAAAAACAAGCCTATAATATAAAAATAGGACATATGGTTAAAACCGCAGCAAAAGTAAAAGCAATAAACCCTCTACTTTATAAGGTTAATTGCAGGATTGGCAACTATCGTCACTTCAAATAGCCTGATAAAGGAAAACGTTTCAAAAACAAGAAAGACGATCAAAAAGAACAAGAGTACCAACAAACTGAACCGGATCATAAAATGAATAAAGCCGGGATTAGATGCACGTGTTAAATGGTAATTCATAAGGCATAATTTTGGATTATTCAGAATCAGCATTATGCTATTCCTTATAAGAAATAGGATGAAAATAATATGCCAGACGCTGAAAACTCACTTGTTTCCGGGATCAATATCGTGATCAATAGGACATTTACCTGCCGAATCAATACCCCCCGTTCATATAATTTCCGTGAAATGTTAAGGGATATTTTCTTTCAGAAGATCAATAAAAGAAGACTTTCTATTCACCTAAATTTACCATCTCAAAATATTGAAGAATGAAGGTATGTGGATTCTCATTTGTCCGTAATGGCATAAATTTCGATTATCCTTTTGTAGAAGCTATTCGTTCCATACTTCCGGTATGTAACGAAGTGATTATTGCTGTGGGGAACTCTGATGATAATACACTGGAACTGGTAAAATCCATTGATCCAAAAATAACGGTGATCGAAACCACCTGGAACGATAATTTAAGAGAGGGAGGAGAAGTATTTGCCAGTGAAACCAATAAAGCTTTCCAGGCGATCCCTGCAATATATGATTGGGCCTTTTACATACAAGGAGATGAGGTAGTGCACGAAAAATACCTTCCTCTTATTCAGAAGCAAATGGAAGCTAATTTGAATAACAAAAATGTAGAGGGTTTACTATTTAATTATATTCATTTTTTTGGCTCATATGATTATGTTGGCGCCAAATATTCATGGTACAGGAGAGAGATTCGCATCGTGAGGAACAGCAAGGACATATTTTCTTTCAGGGATGCACAGGGGTTCCGCATTGGTGAAAATAAAAAACTAAAGGTTAAATTAATAGATGCCAGTATTTACCACTATGGGTGGGTGAGAGAACCTGTTTCACTTCAGAGGAAGATTAAATCAAATAAAGGCTTTTACTCTAAAGATGTGGCAATAGAAGAACAAACAAATACCGGAACCATTTATGAATACGAAAAATCATCTGAACCCGTTATCAAATTTGAAGGAACTCATCCTGCCCTGATGAAGGAAAGAATACTTAGGAAAAATTGGTCGTTCCATCCTAACCCCGCCTTAAAATATGCATCACTTAAAGATAAATTCAAACGCGTTGTGGCAAAGTGGACAGGATGGTATCCCGGTGAATATAAAAATTATAAGATTATAAAATAGATGAACAACTAGTGGTATGACAGCTGTCCCTGGTATATGCCGGCATCAACCTATCATTGATATTGTATATAAACTGGTTGAGGTTTCAGCGCCAGAATTTCCTTCGGCGACAACAACCTTCCCTTATTTTTCGTGTCATTTTTATAGAACACCTTGAAGCCGGTATATTCAACTGGTTCTTTATATATAAATTGTCTGTAGGTATTAATCTTTGAAGCAGGGTGACCCCAACCGTCCATATCCATTACAATCTGTACTTCAGATCTTAGCTTTATTTGTTTATAATTAGTTACACCGTTTTGCGTAAACCGGTGTATTACAAAAACCTTTGGCGTAAGATTGTTTTCTTTTACAAGTTTAGCCAGGTATTCGGAAGCATAGTTAATATCTGCTGCATCAAATGTACCTACGATCTTGCCGGGAGCATGTCCCCGCTTCATTGAAAATTCAGGATCAATACCAAGATGTACATTGGGCATTTTTAAATATTTTTCCAGGGCTGGTAGTTCTTGTTGCAATGTGCTGTGACCCACCTGCACATCAATAAAAACAATTGCATTAATTTCCTTTGCCATACTTAATACCGAATCTATTTGATGGAACGGCATTCTGAGACGATAGGTGTTACCCTTTCCCGGACTTTGCTGAGCCGTAACTGCTATATAATGCAAGGCTGGTATTACTTCTAAAACGGTATCCGCTTTTTGCCAGGCGGCCACTTCCTGCTTCAATCTTGCCAGCATCTGGGGGCGGGGGAGTTCACCAAGTATACCCATTTGTTTTGAATAAAGATTGCCATAATAAGAAACAATTCTTTTAAAAGGCAGGATGGACCCTTCAAGAGGATAACCAGTTTTCACCGGCCATCTACCAGATGAATCGCCGTTCACGACATGTTTAATTTTCCGGTCATATTCTTCTGGTGATGCAATAACCGGGACTACAACTTTTTTTTCCTCCTCCTGTTGAAGGGTTGTAACACTTCTGGCAGGAGATTGTGACGGAGATGAAGATGAAAACACAATCTTATATCCTCCAAACGCAATAGCAAATACAAGTACAAGGACCAAACTTAAAACGATATAAAGTCTGTAGGAGCGAATATTTGGTGAAGAAGCAGGATAGTTCATAAGGTTGCGGTTTAAATATGGAATCAGAATATGTTTTCTTAACGTGAAATTAATTAAAATAGTATGACAAAGTGTGTGCCGGATGCCGATATCAACCCTTAATTGTTACGTATTTTTTCCAGGGGAAATTACGCAGCATAAAATAATCTAACCTCTTTTAAAATTGGAACTTTAAAATTCTTCATTCAGCCTGGGTATCCTGATTAGTTTTCTGTTTCTATAATCATTATTCTATTTTTTAAAAAGTAAGGAATAATAATTTCGTTATCATTAATAAGAAGATGTAGTATCAAAAAAGCTGATTTTTAAACATCCTGTTGCGAATTGGTGACGCTATCCCAAAAAGTAACAAGCCTTGGGAATACTTTCTTTTCTGATAAAAACCCTTTGGAAGTCATAAGATTATCAACTGTATTCCAAGGTTGGCTATACCTTAAACTATGTAAAGATGATTTGATGTGACAGCATGCTGGCTCTAGTTTTGCTTTATCAAAGCAGTTTCTCCTGCTATTTATCCCGGACTTTTAATTATCACTGCCGGGAAAATTTGATCCGACACTTGCCCTTTTGCTTGTTTCCCATTTTTTACTATTGCTTGTGTATGACAAATTTTTTTTGTTAACACGTATTATTAACCTAAAACAAATATCATGGAGAAAGTATTCAGAAACAACCGCGTCATTGTTATTGCCTTCTTTACCGCGTTTTCAGTAGCATCTACTGCTGCATTCGCAAATAACAATATCACGCCCATTCCTGTAGAAATGAAATTCATGGGCTACATCAAAAACCAGCTATTATTCCAACTGAATTTTGCCGGCAATGCAGACCATAATGATTTTACAATTATCATCAGGGATGAAAACAACAATACCCTTTACAGAGAAAACATTAAGGGTGAAAATTTCTCAAAATCATTTTTGCTGAATGCAGAAGAGATCGGCGATGAGAAATTACAATTTGAAATCATTAACAAAAAATCAAAAGAATCAGTGGTGTACGAAGTAAACCGTAACATCCGCGTAGCTGAAGAAATGGTCGTAAGCGAAGTGAAATAAATTTGCTGCCGGTTATAACTTTAAAAAAGCATGTCCTTTTTCAAGGGCATGCTTTTTATCTTCAAACCACTTTTCTTTTTGAAACACTATCGAAGATTTCAGGTAAAAATTAATCCCCAAACCTCAACTCAATCTATTTTTTTATCTTAATCACCCGGATAACCGGCATGCCCAAACCTGCAATTCCGCAATGGAATTTATCAGCTGTCTGTTCATAACAGATCTTTACATTTAAATCGTTTTTCCTGTATTCTTCGTTCAGATTATCCGGATGATAATACTGATCCGTACCAATTTTAACCACCCATTCGCAACCGTCCGATGCCAGAGGCCCGGTATAAATGATGGTAGCATCTTTATACCCTGTTTCTGTATTACACTGCTCACATGCTTTATCTTTTCTACAGGAAAAAAACAATAAGCCAAAGGCTAAAAACCATATTTTCATAATATTCATTTTCATCCTTGACCGCAATGAATAAATAAACGTTGCCCCTTAACAAAAAATCAACAAATAATTGCCTTCTCGATCTCGTTAATATCACCTAAACAAAAAGCCTCTACAGTGATATTGAGGGTTACAGTTCTATTTTTTCCTGCCATTCGATTTTGCAAGTTCCGCCTCCGGCGCTTCATTTCTAAAAACTACTGTATTATCAAACACGTCTACCAGCACCGGGTGACTCTTATCGATATCACCTGCCAGCATGCGCTTGCTTAACTGGTTTATTATTTGTTTTTGTATTAGTCTTTTCAGTGGTCTGGCTCCAAACTGGGGATCAAAACCTTGTTCCGCCAGGAAGTCCAGCGCATAATCGGTAAATACCAGTTGTATACCGCTTGGCTCCAACATTTTTTTTAACCCTTGCAATTGTATGTTTACAATAGAACGTATTTCCCTTTTAAGCAAAGGCTGAAACATAATGATCTCATCCACCCGGTTTAAAAATTCCGGGCGAATCGTCTGGCGCAACAAATTCATGACATCCACTTTGGCTTTTTCCGCCGCATCTTCTCTCCCCTCTTCATTGATATTTTCAAACGCATCCTGTATTATATGGCTTCCGATATTGCTGGTCATGATGATGATGGTATTCTTGAAATTGACCACCCGTCCTTTATTGTCAGTCAGCCTTCCGTCATCAAGTACTTGCAGCAACACATTCCATACATCCGGATGCGCCTTTTCAATTTCATCCAGCAACACAACACTATACGGTTTACGACGAACAGCTTCTGATAATTGACCGCTTTCATCATATCCAACATATCCAGGAGGGGCACCCACTAATCTGCTAACTGTATGTTTTTCCTGGTATTCACTCATGTCTATTCGGGTCATCATGCTTTCGTCATCAAACAGGTATTCCGCCAGGGCTTTTGCCAATTCTGTTTTTCCCACGCCGGTTGTACCCAGAAAAATAAAAGAACCGATAGGTTTTTTAGGATCATGTAACCCTGCCCGGCTTCTCCTGATAGCATCAGCTACGGCGGTAATTGCTTCTTCCTGCCCCACTACTCTTTCATGAAGGTGATCTTCAAGGTGAAGTAATTTATCCTTATCACCCTGCAACATTTTGGTAACAGGAATTCCGGTTGATTTTGATATAGTTTCCGCAATATCCTGTGCATCTACTTCCTCCTTCATTATACGGGAATTTTCACTGATAGAATCCAATTGCCTGGAATACTCCTGTATCTGGGTTTCCTGCTCCTTCATTTTACCATAGCGGATCTCAGCCACCTTTCCATAATCTCCGTTGCGTTCTGCCTGCTCAGCTTCCAGTTTCAGCTTTTCTATCTGCGCCTTCGCATCCTGTACTTTTTCAACAATATCTTTCTCTTCTTTCCATTTTGCTTTAAACGTATCTCTTTCTACTGCAAGGTTTGCAATGGTGGTGTTGAGCTCCTTCAATTTCACTTCATCATTTTCTCTCTTAATGGCTTCCCGTTCTATTTCCAATTGACGGATCTGCCGCTCTAAAGTATCCAGTTCCTCAGGCATAGAATTCATTTCCAACCGCAGTTTCGCTGCGCTTTCGTCAATCAGGTCAATAGCTTTGTCAGGAAGAAAACGATCAGAAATATAGCGGCTTGATAATTCCACCGCGGCAATGATCGCTTCATCTTTTATACGAACGTGGTGGTGCGTTTCATAGCGGTCTTTTAATCCCCGCAGAATTGAAATGGCATCTTCTATATTAGGTTCGTCAACCATCACTCTTTGAAAACGCCTTTCCAGTGCCTTATCTTTTTCAAAAAATTTCTGGTACTCATTTAATGTAGTGGCACCAACTGCTCTCAGCTCTCCTCTCGCCAGAGCAGGTTTTAAAATATTGGCGGCGTCCATTGCACCTTCTCCCCCGCCTGCACCAACCAGTGTATGTATTTCATCTATGAAAAGAATGATTTCACCGTCGCTTCCCGCTACTTCCTTCACTACGCCTTTTAAGCGTTCTTCAAATTCTCCTTTATACTTTGCTCCTGCAATCAGCAAACCCATATCCAATGCATATATAATTTTAGATTTCAGATTTTCCGGAACATCTCCATTTACTATACGGTGGGCGATACCTTCAGCAATTGCCGTTTTACCTACTCCTGGCTCACCAACAAGGATCGGATTGTTTTTGGTACGGCGGGAAAGGATATGCAAGGTTCTCCTTATTTCATCATCACGGCCTATAACGGGGTCCAATTTCCCCTCCCTTGCCATCTCGTTCAGGTTCTTGGCATATTTGTTCAACGCATTATATTCCTGCGATTGCGTTTGAGAGGTTACTTTATCTCCTTTACGTAATTCTTTTACTGCAGCCAGCAATCCTTTTTCGGTAAGACCCGCATCTTTCAAAAGTTTTGCAGCAGCATCATTTCCCTGCACTATTGCCAGCACAAGGTGCTCGGGTGTTATAAACTCATCATTAAATTGTTTTAATGCGGCACCTGCTCTTAATATAACGCTGTTCACATCACGACTTACCTGCTGAGCTGCCTCTCCCGACGTGGTTGGCAACTTACTGATCAGCTCTTCTAATTTTGAATCAACCAGGTTAAGTGTAACATTGTTTTTCTTGAGTAAATATTCAACAGGTGAATCCTCCTGCTCAAGCAAAGCCTTTAGGATATGTTCTGTTTCAATATTTGGATTCCTGGCGTTAAATGCAAGCTGTTGCGCCTGTTGAAAAGCTTCCGCTGCTTTTATGGTAAAATTTCCTAAGTTCATTTCTTAATTTCCTTTTTTATATTAATGATTTTTTTACCGGCCACAGGATCTCTATCATCGCCGGTTGTGTCACACTCTTGTACTTCCGGTAATTCTATTCAGCAATTCAGGTGCCATAGATAATATGTCAACTGTTGCATCAGACCGGGATGTTAAAGTGTTAATGTCCATAATTAAAACAAATAACAAAATGATGCAGAGCTTACTTTTCCCGGCTTCAAAAAATTCAAATAACTTTATTCCTGTTTTGCAAATCACAATCCA
Source organism: Chitinophagaceae bacterium (assembly GCA_051306075.1). Classification (GTDB taxonomy): domain Bacteria; phylum Bacteroidota; class Bacteroidia; order Chitinophagales; family Chitinophagaceae; genus Terrimonas_B. The sequence goes on along the minus strand of JBPPMM010000330.1, from coordinate 3,161 downwards.
AGCTAAAATTCCAGTAACAATGTCATACAAAGTTAAGTTAACCTGCCTCAAATGCAGTATCCTCGCTGTTTGCCTGCTATTGTTGCAGCCCTCTTTTTCCCAATACAATTGGACTGAATTAGAAACCGAATTACAGGCCAGGCAAAAATTGCTGGGAAATGATTTTGTAGTTATGTTATGGAAAAAAAACGACACCTTAATTTTTAAAAAAGAATACGGAAGTTTTAACAGCAAAACATCAGCTCCCATAGCCAGTTGCAGTAAATGGCTAACGGCTGCACTGGTAATGCAATTTGTGGATGAGGGAAAATTATCGCTTGATGATAAGATCAGCCAGTGGATACCGGAATTTGCCAGGTATGGAAAAAATTATATCACAATCCAACATTGTCTTTCTCATTTTACCGGCGTTTCGGATGAAGGTGGTTTTCTGAAAAAGATCTTTCAGAGAAAAAAATTCACATCGCTTGAAGAAGAAGTCAATTCGTTTGCAGCAAGGGAAATACGGACCAACCCCGGAACTGATTTTTGGTACGGTAATATTGGTTTGAATATCGCAGGTCGTGTACTGGAAGTGATCAGTAAAAAAAGATTTGATGTGCTGGCAAAACAAAAATTGTTTAACCCTATGACCATGCGCCGCACAAGTTTTACTTCTTCAGACGGAAGTCTAGTAAATCCATCAGGCGGTGCTTCATCCACTGCTGAAGACTATATGAAATTTTTGGTGATGCTTATAAATGAAGGACAGTATGGAGGCAAGCAAATTTTAAGTGAAAAGTCCGTGGAAAAATTGATGGAAATACAAACAAAACAAGAACAGATCAAATATGCTCCAAAAGCAGCTACAGGTTTTAATTATGCTTTAGGTAGTTGGGTAATAGATGAACAAAATGGAGTAGCCGGTTCACTTGCCTGTCCCGGTTTATTTGGAACATGGCCTATGATAAATCTCTGTGCTGGCTATGCGTATTTGGTTTTTGTAAAAAATTTGCTGGGTGAAGAAAGAGCAGCTACCCACCTGGAATTGAAAACCATTGTAGATGCACAAATAAAGCAGCCCTGTAAATAAAAACTTTCAATAGATGATCCTTTCCGATATATAATAATATACTTTTTCAATTTAAACCCTTCTATGGATGTATGAGCACAGTAAACAGCAACTGGCATCTATGTCTACCTTTTACCAGCGGGTTTTAAAACACCTGTTTATAGCGTTTTCGGTAATGATCATTTGCCTGCTTTTTGGTATTATTGGCTATCATTATACAGCCGGCATAGCGTGGCTTGATTCAGTGCATAATGCATCTATGATACTAAGCGGTATGGGACCCTTGGTAGAAATAAAAACGGTAGCAGGCAAATGGTTTTCTTCTTTTTATGCACTCTTCAGCGGCGTAGTGTTTATTACCAATGTGGGCATTATTTTGGCGCCTGCTATGCACCGGATGTTTCATCGCCTTCACATTGAAGACAAAGGATAATCAAAAGGCCTTAAGCTTTTCATTTTTTACCAGCACTACCTTATTCCTGTCTGCCATGTATATTGTTTCATAAAACTTTACCAGGTCAGCATATTCTTTTGCCGGAAAGCGGCCGCTATTGTGCTCAATCACCCGGTAATAAAACAATTTGTTATCCTTCAATTTTACAGAACAAAAATAATTCCCGAACTGGCTGGCCACCGTTACGTCTTTAGGAACAGATTCCGGTTCATAACCCAAAGGCAATTCTATTTCTACAGAATCTACGTCTTTGTATGCTAGCCCCAATTGAATATCATACTTCCGGGTTGAATCCTGGCTTAGTTTACGAGCTGATCTTGTCATCACATTAGGGATTATAAAAAGGCGTCTGCCGGTGATGGTTGCATAATTGCTGGCTGTAATATCTAACGATTCATTGATTGAAGGAAGGGCACTTTTTATTTCTTTATAATTGAATTGGTTTATATCATATGTGGAAAAATCCAATTGCTCCTGGAGGTATTCTTTCATCTTGTCTTTTGATAAAGTGTTAAATCTACTGTGAATACCATCTTGCTGAGCACCTTTATATTGGCTGTTAGCTGCTATTTTTAATGTGCCATCGTTTTCTAACACTGCCTTTATGCTTCTCGTTTGTAAATTTTCCTTCATTCCGTATTTAGGCGTTTCAACCAGGTGACCGCCATTTTCATCTACCGCTACCGCATACCGATTACAATTGTCTGCCCCAACATATCCCGGCGAAAGTGTTTGACTTGTACATTCAAGCCAGACAGTATCCTTGTTAATTGGAACAAATAAAATTGCATGATTAAATTGTGAAGAAGGAAAATCAGTCAGGAAATAATCGCTTTCATAGCCTCTTCCGGTAATGGTATATACCGATCTGATCCCCACTTCCTTTAACAGGGAAAACATAAAATTGCTCAAGGCCTTGCAATCTCCATACTTTTTTGTACCAACAAAAGTTGCGTCAAATGGTTGCCATCCTCCCACTCCAAGTTGTATGCTGATATATCTTGTGTTCTGTTGCATAAACTCATAGAGCAGGCGGATTTTTTCTTTTGGATCCGAAACACCATTTACAAGCTTATGCACTTTTTGCTTTATATCTTCAGGCAATAAATCTCTGTCCTTTTTCAGATCATAAACAAAGCGGCCAAATTCCTTCCAGCTTGCATTACTGCCCTGGTAATCACCCAAAGTAAATTTTTCAGTAGCCAGGTTCACACTTGTTGTAATGGTATGCCAGGCAGGAGAAGCGAATTCAGGTATTACGGCTGCCAATTCTTTAATCTGCCATTTGTAGGTTTTAAAAGATTTTTCAATTCCCGTTAAAGGCTCTCCATTGTAGTTAAACATTTTATAGCGCAATGGGTTAGCTTCCGGGGAAATTACCATTATGTAACTATTTTCAACACTCATCATTTCAATTTCCTGTGGCATCCAGTTTGGTAAAAACATAGTTCCATTATATTGAACTTCCACTTCGTATTCGACAGTATAAGGATATTCCTTAAAAAAAAAATTATGCCATTTAAACCGCCTATCACCAGCCAGATCACCTCCTGTACCTGATTCATCTTTAATATCACTTTTTTTTAAGCTCTTTATTTTTTTTCCTACAGCATCATATAATGACCCACTAAAAGATTCAATACTTCGGAATTTGTA
>JBPPMM010000677.1:0-2374 GCA_051306075.1 Chitinophagaceae bacterium | reverse complement strand
TCTAAACTCATTGGCGTACTAAAAATCATAACTAAACTTTATAAACAGCCCCACCGAATAGGTGGTAAGCGCTAAACTTTCTAAACTCATTGGCGTACTGAATATCAAAAACTAAACTTTCTAAACAGAGGCCCGTATGGGCCATACGCTAAACAGATGGCCTGAAAGGCACATCACTAAACACTGTTTCAAATTTCGAATCATATAAATAAGTATGACCAATGGTTAGGATCTGATACTATTTAATGCTTGCACAATTCGCTCAGCCGTTTTGCCATCCCAAAACTTGATAGGTTGTGCTTGTTTCCATTCACCATGGATCATCCTTTTGATAAAAGGTGGAAGTAATGCAGGGTCACTGATTAATTCATTTGTACCTAATCGAATAGTTTCAGGACGTTCGGTGCTATCGCGAAGGGTGATACATGGAATATTCAGGATAGAAGTTTCTTCGGTTATGCCTCCTGAGTCGGTTATTACACCAGCACTATTTTTGACTACGTAGATAAATTCGAGATAGCTCATAGGTTCGACGATCTCAAAGTTCTTGTATTCTTTCCCTATGGCTTTATATATATTTCTGGTTCGCGGATGCATGGGAAATAAAACCTTACAGTCCTGCAGTTCGGTGTGGATCTTATCCAAAAGTGTTGATAGCTTAACGGGGTCATCAACATTGGCAGGACGATGCAGGGTTAATACCAGATATTTTTTATTCCTAAATTTTTCATCAAAGAAATCGGGCTTATTTAACTTATCGAGATGATCCAATAAGGAATCAATCATTGTATTCCCTACATAAAATATATTTTCTTCGGGGTGACCTGCTTGTTTTAGATTAAAATTTGCTTCCTCAGACGTGGTAAAAAAATAATCTGTGATGCTATCTGTTACGATCCGATTGATTTCTTCAGGCATTGACCAGTCGCCTGAGCGTATGCCTGCTTCTACATGGGCAACTTTGATCTCTGCTTTCTTGGCAACAATTGAACAAGCCATAGTTGATGTTACATCACCAACGACAATACAAAAATCTGGCTTCCATTCATGAATGGCTTTTTCGTATCCGATCATAATCTGTGCGGTCTGACTGGCTTGTGTTCCGGATCCGGCACCGAGATTGATGTCTGGCTCGGGTATACCGAGTTGCTCGAAAAAACTTTCGCTCATATTGCGGTCATAATGCTGGCCGGTATGGATGAGTCTGAATTGGAATTGTTTTTCCGGATGGCATTCATTAAACCTTTTGAGTTGTTTGATGATGGGTCCAATTTTCATAAAATTGGGTCGTGCGCCGGCGATGATGTCTAGTTTCAATGTATTATCCTATTCGTTAGTTTTACAATACCTTATTTTGCTTTTCTTTTCACCGCTTGAATTTCCATAAACATATTTTCTGCAAGACGTGTGCGATCAAAGGCACTAGCCAAATTTATGGCCCCGGCTTTATATTTGGCAAGTTGGACAGATTCACGGATATCATTTATGGCTTTTATAAATTGAATTTCGTTCCCGGGTTCAAAATATACACCTGCATCATACGTCTGGATCAAATCTCTAACCTCTCCATCCACACCTAATAAAACAGGAATTCCCATAGCTGCGTTTTCAAATATTTTTGAAGGAATCACATTCATAAAGGTCTCTGCTTTTCGAAGATTGACCAACGCTACATCCACTATACTTAAATATTGTGCTACCATATCCTTTGGTATAGCATCCAACATCGTTACATTATGGAGTTGTAACTCTTCCTTAAGTGTCCGCAGATTATTTTTTTCAGCCCCATCTCCTATAAATAGAAAATGGATTTCCTTGTCTTCTATTTTTTTTACACTTCGTAAAATAAAATCAAGTCCATGGGCCATGCCATGTGTCCCTATATAACCTACTACAAATTTATTCTCCAACCCAAGTTGGGCTGCCAGCTTTTCATCTCTGGGTCGGGCATAAAAGGCTTTCAAATCTACTCCATTCTTAATCACAGTGATTTTGTTGTCGGAAATGCCCCTACGAATTAGGTTTGTTTTAAAGCTGTCAGTGACTACGACTATTTTTTGCGCGCGTCTGTAAAGATTTTTCTCCATTCTTTCCAACATTCGGTATCCAAAAGATTTGGAAGACATAGCCCCAACGGCAACTATCGATTCCGGCCACAAATCCCGGACCTCCATAATCCATGGTTTTCTCTTAAAAAATGACAATGTCCTGCCCGAAACCGCTGAAAATATTTGTGGGGAGGTGGCAATAATAATATCTGTTTTAATAAACAGCCCCGCCATGAAAGATGAAACGCCAAAACTAAAATAATCCAATATCCTTTTTATAAATCCTTCGTTCTTTGTAATAAAAGACCAAACTCTGATGACCCGGA
>JBPPMM010000240.1:0-2135 GCA_051306075.1 Chitinophagaceae bacterium | reverse complement strand
CAAAAGTATAAAAGCCTTTGATGGGTGACTGCAACTCTTTGAGATACGCTTTTGACAAATCAATATTGACAGTCAAATCGTATTTGCCACTGAAAAAATATACTGGAACATCAAGCTTTGGTATCAGGGTGGGAATATCCAGTATAAAAAGCTCGTCGATAAATCTGGCTTTTTTTACAAATTTGAATTTTGAAACCCATATATTTATTTTTTCCTTTAACGTATAGGCTTTACATGTCCAAACTGGTACAAACACACCTGTAAAAACCGATTTCATATTTCGCATGGTACCAATTCCCAGTTCATGCATAGCATTGTCACGAATAGCCGATTTGTAAAAAGCCACAAAACTGGTATCTGTATCCAAAAGAGGAAATTGTTTTAATTCATCCAGTGCTTTCGAATTGCCCATAGCCGTATATCGCCCCTTCATGTATGAATAGGCAATCCGCTCCGACTCAGACTGATTGGTGATTTGTGCCATGCCAATGTATGCGTTGTAAAGCTGTGGAGCCCTTTCTACAGCCTGAATTGCAAAGGGTGTTCCTCCGGAATGTGCCATCAGATATATCTTATCCTTACCAAAGCGCTGACGCAAATAATTGGTAACTTCAATAGCGTCAGATGTAAGTTGCTCAAACGTCATAGTTTCTATGGGAATATCGGGACTGTACGATAGACCCCCACCACGTTGCTCCCAGTAGCATACAGTAAAATAGTCCTCTAGTCCGGGTTGATATTTTTCAAATAAGAAATAATTAGGAAATGCCGGTCCGCCGTGTACGTATAGAAGTACAGGGTTTTTTAGATTTTTAGTTCGTATAAACATTCCCTGGCGAATGCCACCGATGGTTACAAATGTCTTTTCTGAAAGGCTATTTTCTATTGCCAGTCCATTAGTATCCAAAAATGGCTCAGGTTTTCCAGGGCTGTAGTAAACTAAAACTCCGACGAAAAGTAAACAACTAACCAGCAGTATGGAAAGAAGCAATGTCAACATTCTTTTTGTCAGATTTAGTAGATTTTTCAATGCCTTCGTCTTTCTTTATGGGCTTACCCTTGTCGGCATAGGAAAGATACTAAAATCAGTTCTTACTTACTGCTTCTGATTTGGCTTTATACAAATCACCCTGGCTATTATTCCCCATAAGATGATACACATCACCAATATTCTTATAAAAACGCATTAAGTCCTTATGCCCTTCTCCCACTTGCAAAGTTTTAATCTCTAATGCCTTCTCATAATGACCCAATGCTGTAGGATAGTCCTTTAATTCCCGATATGCATTTCCTAAATTGGTGTAGGATTGAATGACCTCTACGCCTGTGCTCCCAAAAAGTTTTTCCCTGATATTTAAGGCCTTTTGATGCGCTTCAATAGCCTTCTCGTAGTCCTTACTATTAAAATAAACGTTTCCAATGTTCCCATAACTTGTTGCAACATCTGCATGATACTCCCCAAGTTTTGCTAACCGAATAGAGAGTGCTTTGTGATGGTATAGTAAGGATAGTTTGTACTCTTCTTGCGCATTATAGTTTACACCTAAACCAATGTACGTTGTAGCGATGACCAGGCCGTTGGTGTCCAGCGAAGAAAGACCTGCTGACAATGCTTTCTCCAAATACGATTTTGCTTCTCCATACTTATCCTGGCGTGTGAGGATAACGCCAATTTGATTATACGCGTGTACGAACTTTTCAATGTTCCCCTGTTGTTGAAATTCGTCAGCAGCTTTTTCATAATACACTCTTGCGCTGTCTGGCTTCATTTCTTTTTTAAAGTCGTCTGCCATACGAATGTATTCGTCTGAACGCGGGCCACTTTGTCCATTTACCATGTTGATTGAAATCAAAAATGATAAAGCATACAGAAATGTCTCTCTACGTAGTGTCATACCATCAAAAAATAAAATGTGTGAAAAAGTTTCATCAACTCAAGATACTAAAAGTTGTTTCCTGAAAAATTCACTTTCGACGAACAGATCCCCACGAATATGAATTCAATGTAGTCAGGGACTAATACTATTTGATCATTCGACAAATATGTTCAAATTACCTTTCCCCTTTACCAATACTTTTCGATCTGCCCACCCCAATTTTTAACGCTCAATTATCTTCCAATAGGAATCCTTGCG
>JBPPMM010000144.1:0-4601 GCA_051306075.1 Chitinophagaceae bacterium | reverse complement strand
CAATTGGACATAAAAACTGTCATCGAATATTTTTTGGCAATGGCTGATAAACTTTCCATTGCTTTCTCTACTCCTTTTTCCGTTTTAGCTACGCTGGCAATATAAATATTGGCGCCATTATTAAACGCCTGTTGTGCATGGTCCGGTATAGAAATTTCGTAGCAGATGGCAAGAGCAATTTTTGAGTCATTATTTATTTTACCTGTAAAACCTGGACCCGATACAAAGAATGCTTCTTCATCAGAATGCAAATATTGTTTTGAATAATGCAGCCTGGGTTGAAGCGGATGAAAAAGTACCAGGCTGATACAGGTACCCCTATTTGTTTTGGTTGGTGAGCCGACTCCTATAATCAGATTGTTTTTATCACTGAGGATTTGAAATTCATCAAAGCGCATATCCTCTGGAGTAGTTGGTAAATCATTTGTAAGGGAAGGTTCATACCCGGTCAGGGATAGTTCCGGAAAAATGATTATCCGGGCATTTGCACTTATAGCAAGATTGATCAATTGAATATGTTTGACAATGTTTTTTTGGATATCACCTTTTATTGACCGGATTTGTGCTACTGCAATTTTCATGCTGCTGGATTATACAGTGAACTGTTTTATTTCACAAAACTAATTGTAAGGCTACACAATTTTTAAAGAAAACCAGTGCCGGGGATTAAGATTTATTTCCCCTATTTTTTTAGTTGACCGGGCTTGCCTTCAGTAGGTCTTTCGGCATTTTTAAAAGAAAGGATTCTTGTAAAAGGTAATTTCAACAGGTAGCCTATTGTTAGCTGGTTCTCGTCAGCATAGGATGGTACCCCGGTTACTATTTCATTTTGGTGAATATTTAACTTCACAGTTTTATGCATCCTGTCCCAAAAAGAAAATATAACGGAATAATTGCTGTCCATTTCTTTTTTTATCATGGAATGATGGATGCCATGCATCCGGGGCGTTACAATGAGTTTATTCAATATTTTTTCGAAACGGAAAGGAAGTTTTATGTTGCTGTGATGAAACTGCGTAGCTGCTTCAAAAACAATTTCATAAACAAGCACCATAAGCGGTGATGCCCCAATTAAAAGGATGGCGGCTCCGCGGAACAGGACCGAACCAATCATTTCTCCAAAATGGAAACGGAAAGCGGTGGTGATGTCCAGGTCGAGGTCGGTGTGATGCACCAAATGAAAACGCCAGAGTATGGGCAACTTATGCAACAAAATATGCCAGATGTAATTGCTGTAATCCAACAACAAAAAGGCTATGGTGAATTGAAGGGTAAATGAAATCTGAAGCCAGTAATTAATGCCCACTTGCCAATCCTGGTTTTTTATAGCCAGCCATACCATTGCGGGAATGAACAAAAGACGCAGCAAGACAAAAGCAGGAATGGAAACAATAAAATTGACCAGGGCTCTTTTCCATCTGCCCTGTACTCTTTTTCGTAATTGAAATCTGCTCTCCAAAATAAAAAGAAGAAGGAACATGATTATCAATAAGGGAGAACCATAGGTATCAAAAATGGATTTAATCATTATCTCTGAGTTTTTCTCCTTCGCCCTTTTTCGTGTGCCATGTAGCATCCTGGTTTAAACCCTTTTTTTCCTGTATGCGTGGGGAGGAACCTTTGGGCGCCTTTCCGACCATTAACTTAAAATAACGGATGCCATCCTGAACACTTGCCCAAATATGTTTTGGAGGCTGATATCCAAAAGCTCGGTATTTATTGGGGGGCACTTTTCCTTTTTGTTTTACAAAAAGTTCAAAATCTTTTACCCAATTTTCAAACCTACTTATAAATTGATCTTCTTTCACCAGATCTTCCGCCTGGTTGTCGCTGTATTTTTTGCCCTTGCCTGAAGTACAGTGTTTCCAAAGCTGATCCGGAACCTCTACACCACCATACCGGCACTGCCATACCAAAGGTGCATAAGCATTTCTTTCGTTTTCAAAAGGTTCATTTTGTGGGTCGAAATAATTTTTGTGTTCAAGAATCTTAGGTCTGCCCGATTTATCCATTTCATCTCCGCCTTCGTCGCCATAACAAAAAAAGGCGGCCGTTCTACCTTCAAGGTGGTTAAGGCTAAGTTCTTTCCATTGGTCTGTATGTTCCAGTGCCATGGCTTTTTCCGGATTTTTATGGTCGATCGTTTTTTCCTCCGGATTGCCCCCGTTCATACAAACCAAACGATCAAACATTAACTTCAGATTACTGGAAGGAGCATACCAATTGATTGGACCGATGATGGCCCAGGCGTCTGCCATATCAAACCGGGCATACATGTCTAAATTCCACATAAGGTCAGGTTCCTTACTACTCTTTTTTTCATAACAGTTGCAGGGATAAACACATAAAGCCATTGAGGTTGAAACGCAGGCATTGCAACTCTGAATCCGTTCTCTTGCATATACATTTCCCAGGTCTTCATAATCTATTTCCCATTCCTGCGGCAACATTTCCGCCATCTTTAGCATGAGGGTTCTTGATTTACTATCCACGCCGGGACAATTATATTGTCTTCTGCCGGAGCCTGAAATAATTAATACGCGGAAAGGCCGGCGATCCACCGACAGTTTTGCATTCTCATCGTTTGGCGTCATTCCTGAGATTTGATTTTATTAATAATCGCCTTTGCTGTTTCAACCAGGTTCTTTTCAGAATAGTTTGGCGTTATGGCCAGTGGATACAAAGATTGTCCATTGCGTTGTATAAAGGCAGCTTGCATGCCTGCCTGCATTGCCCCGCTGATATCCCATCCGTGTGCTGCTACCATGATGATCTCTTCCACATTTACTCTTAATTGCTCTGCGGCCCAGCGATAGGTTTCCAAAGCCGGTTTATATTTTCTGACGGCATTCACACTGAGCGTTTTTTCAAAAAAGCCGGTAAGCGATGCATATTCTAATTGCTCCAGGAGAACCGTTTCGGGTGAATTAGTTAATGTGGCCAGGCGAAACCCCTGATTCTGCAACAACTTTAATCCTTTGGGAACATCCGGGTATGCTTTTAGTGCTTTGATGAGAGATAAGGCCGCCAGCTTATCTTTTTCTTTTACTTTAATTTCTAATGAATGCGCTGCCATATCAAAAGAGGCATTTGCAATGGAAGAAAAATCATGATATTGCTGCGTGCAATTATCAACCAGGGAATAATGCAACAACGTATTAAACCAGATTCGAAAACCCCGGTTGCCCAACAGTTTGTTTACTTCCTGTTTTAATGGTTTCAGGTTCAACAAGGTTTCATTTACATCAATTAATATTACGGAAGGCTTTGTAGTTATCACAGTTCATTTTTTTAAGTGTTTTTTTTGATCTTCATCAAAGTGGAATAAATTCCATATACAATCATCGCTCCAATAAAAACATACACCCATACCGGGATGTTTTTACCGGCAATGATCAGGTACAGGTAGGCGGAAATAAAACATAAACCAGTCAGTAATAAAGGAAGCACAAAGGATTTTTTATTCTTCATGTTTTTAATCGTCCAGCCCAGGCAAAGAAAGAACAGGGGAATAGCGCCAATATAAATGCTACCAAAAATGTAAGGGTTTACGTTGTACTTGTCGCCCAGGCTCAGGAACCATTCTTTAAATGCAATCCACCATTCCATTAGTTAAAAATTTTGAAAGCAATTTGTAGTAATTTTTTTATGAAAGAGGTTAACCCTTGTTGCTTATACTGAAGAATAATTTTTTGATTGATCCGGGAAGCGACCGGATAGGGATAAATTTTATTGAAAATTTCGTTTATGGAAAGGTGGCTTGAATTGGCCAGGATTAATTCCTGTACCAGTTCACCGGCATGCGGAGCCAGCATGGTTCCCCCGAGTATTTTTTGTTTTTTAAACCAACTCTTTTTACTGATAAATAAAATTATTTTACCGTAACGGTAATCATCAACCACAGCCCGGTCATCATCTTCAAAACTCTCTGATAATTTAATATATGGAATTTGACGGTGCTTTAATTGCTTTTCATTCAATCCGAAAGTAGCCAGTTCCGGATCTGTAAACGTAACCCAGGACATGTGATCATTATTCAATCTTTTCCGGATAGGTGAGAATAAATTATTAAGAATAATGCGGGCATGAAATTCAGCAGCATGAGAAAATTGCAGGTCGCCGGCTATATCACCACAAACGAAAACATTTTTATTGGTTGTGCGCAGCTGGTCATCAACTATTATTTTATTTTCTTTAATCTCAATTCCTGCCTTATCTAATTTTAAAGAATCAAAAACCAGTTGCCTGCCTATTCCGGCAAAAACGGCATCAAATGGAAGGGTAAATGAATCCCCGTTTTCTGATTTAAGAACGGCTTGCGTGCCTGAAGAAAATTGCTCTATAGAAATATTGAAATGAAACTCTATTCCTTCTTCCTGCATTTGCTTCAGCAAGATATTTGAAAGCGATTCATCATCATGTGCCAGGAAGCCTTTACCTTCCTCCACAACAGTAACCTTGCTCCCAAGGCGATGCATTGCCTGTGCTATTTCCATTCCAATGGGACCGCCTCCAATCACCAGCAACCGCGGAGGCAGTTGTTGTATATGGAAGATGTTTTCATTATCAAAATATTTCACCAACTCCGCGCCGGGTGTTTT
>JBPPMM010000123.1:0-8465 GCA_051306075.1 Chitinophagaceae bacterium | reverse complement strand
TAATTGGGAACCCAGGTGTCAAAAAAATCGATTTTCAATTCCATAATCTGATAAGTAAATAAAATGTCCATCTTTCTTTTTTTATAATCCTTACTTTGCAAAAATGTTACTTTATGGGTCCCAGGTTAATGGTAGATGAAAACAGGCAATTGCAGGAGTTCAGGGAAACAGGGCATCAGCCTCAGAATTTAGTTATCCGGGTTGTTGCCAAAATAATTTCCTATGTTTTTCATCCTCTTTTTGTGCCGGTATATATTGCCTGGTTCGTAATTTCTGTTCAACCTTACCTTTTTGCAAGTTTTAGTCCGGCAGAAAAATTAATTACGCTTTTGCGGTTTATAATCATGTATAGCTTCTTCCCGTTGGTGACGGTTTTACTGGCAAAAGGGTTGGGCTTTTTAGATTCTGTATTCTTAAAAACTCAAAAAGAACGTATAATTCCCTATATAGCTTGCGGTATTTATTATTTCTGGATGAGTTATGTTTTACGAAATCAGCCTCAGTTTTCCAAGGTAGTGGTACAACTCTCTATGGCAATATTCATTGCATCCTCATTAGGGTTAATCGTCAATATATATATGAAAGTGAGCATGCATGCCATTTCGATGGGGATCCTTCTGGCCTTTATGTCGCTGCTTTCATTTACTCAGAGTGGAAGTTATACTGTTTACCTGGCCTTTGCTTTTCTAATAACAGGATTAGTTTGAACCTCCCGTTTTATTGTCTCAGACCATACTCCAAAAGAAATTTACGGAGGTTTGCTGGTAGGAGGCCTCTCACAATTAATAGCAGTTTGGGCAGATGGTATTTTGCCGTAGGTTCAAAAAGCAATTGGATCTTCAAACAAATTATTCCGAATTTTTGAGAAAAAAAATTTACAAAAAATATTAGTTATTTGTTACTAAATACTTTAGTTTCGTTATGTTTATAAAATTATTCTCACGTGAATTCGTAAATCTTAATTTTGGAAATGGCTAAATCTGAAAAAACTACCGACATGTCAAATAATAATAGTGAAAAGCTAAAAGCTTTAAAGCTAACCATGGACAAAATAGAAAAGGACTATGGTAAAGGAAGCGTAATGATGATGAATGAAAAAGGCGAACAATTGCAGGAGGTTATATCAACAGGATCTATAGGGTTGGATGTAGCTCTTGGAATAGGGGGGTTGCCCAGAGGAAGAGTAGTTGAGATCTACGGACCCGAGTCTTCGGGCAAAACTACAGTGGCAACTCACGTAATAGCTGAAGCACAGAAAAAGGGTGGTATGTGTGCTTTTATTGATGCTGAACATGCATTTGACAGTGTCTATGCTCAGAAGTTGGGTGTAGATGTTGATAATCTTTTAATATCGCAGCCCGATTATGGCGAGCAAGCTTTGGAAATCGCTGACCGGTTGATTCTTTCAGGTGCATTAGATGTAGTGGTTATTTACTCGGTAGCAGCCCTGGTGCCTAAAAGTGAATTGGAAGGGGAAATGGGTGATAGCAAAATGGGACTTCATGCCAGGTTAATGAGCCAGGCACTTCGTAAACTGACTGCAACCATTTCCAAAACAAATACCATCTGTATATTCATAAACCAGATGCGTGAAAAAATCGGTGTCATGTTTGGCAACCCTGAAACTACCACGGGTGGTAATGCATTGAAATTTTATGCTTCTGTGCGTCTGGACATCAGAAGAAGTACGCAAATTAAGGATGGAGATGAAGCGATAGGCAACCGGGTAAAGGTTAAAGTCGTTAAGAATAAAGTAGCCCCTCCTTTCAGGGCGGCAGAGTTTGATATAATTTTTGGAGAAGGTATTTCCAAAAATGGCGAGATCATTGACATGGGCGTTGAACTTGGGATAGTACAAAAAAGCGGAAGTTGGTTCAGCTATAATTCTGATAAATTGGGACAGGGGCGTGAATCAGTAAAACAATTATTAGTTGATAATCCCGAACTGGCAAAAGAAATTGAAGGTAAAATCAGGGAAAAAATAAAAGAAGTGCAAACAGCCTGAAACCAACTGCGCATTAATTAAAAAAGTCTTGAAAGTTTCAAGAAGAGTCGTCCCGGGATATGCGGACGACTTTTGCATTACTTTATGAGTCTAAAAATCTCCCGGTGTTTGAACATTGTAACTTTATCTATCCTGCTAGCAGGAAAGGTGAAGGCCGGGAAAATATGAATTTGAAAAACGATGCCTGACAAGAAAAAGAATATGGGTAAGAAAATATCGATAGCCATAATTATTATAATAGCTATCGCTGCAGGCATATATTGGTATATAGCAACTGAAAAATTTGAAGATACAAACGACAGGCAAGCTGCATTTACCGTTAGTGCATTAGATTTAATTCATGAATTTGAAAAAAATGATGTTGCAGCAAATGAAAAATATATGGGAAAAATTGTAATGGTAAAAGGGCGGGTTTCTGAAATTGAAGCTGCAGACACTACTGTAAACATAAAATTTACAGATGCTTACAGCGGTTCATATATCATTTTTGCTTTCCAGGATCAACACATTTCTGATGCAAAGACTTTAAGAATCGGTGATTCTATATCGATCAAAGGCTCTTGTAGCGGAGGAACACACAGCGAAATATTGGATACGGAATTCATCATGTTTAAGCGTTGTGCACTGAATAAAAAATAATTACAAAAATTAGTTGTAGATGAAAAAATTGCAAATCATTATCGTTTTGGTTATAGTATCTGTTAGTTTATTCGCTCAAAAGAAAACTACCACTTCAGCCATTATATTTTTTGATGCCTCAACTTCTATTGATGCGCTCCCCAAAGCAACTAACAAAACAGTAATTGCAGTTATAGACACAAAAACAGGGGTGGTGCAGTTTGAAGCGTATGTTAGAAATTTTGCCTTCTCTAATCCCACCATGCAGGAACATTTTAATGGAAAGAAATGGATGAACTCTGATGAATTCCCCAAAATTACTTTCAAAGGAAATATCCAATACCTGAATGCTGTTGATTTTAGCAAAGATGGATCCTATAAAACAGATGTGGAAGGTATGCTCACTGTTAAAGGGAAAGAACAGAAGATAAAAGTTCCGGGGACAATCGTTGTACAGAATGAAATCCTCTCCATTTCTACAGACTTTTCAGTTGCATTAGAGGATTACGGTATTAGCGCATTACCTGTTCAGGCCGGTAAAGTGTCAAAGACACCGAAGATAAAAGTGACAGCTGAACTAAAGTAAGAGGGTAAGAAAATTGTTCTTTCAAATTTAACCTCTGGAAACACTTGAGATCATTTCGTAAGCCAACTGTTATCACAGGAGTATATTAATGATGCTCTGTGTAAAGTATGTTTTCTCTTTTCCCTGCCAATAACTTCTTACAACAACATTTTTAAGAGCTATTATTTCCCCTTCATCACTTCTTTTATTTTATAGGAGCTTGACATTCCTTGGGAATCGTATATATACTACAGAAAATACGGTATTACTTACGAAGAATTTCCTGAAAAACTTGCAAGTAAAAAAACTGCGTATTATGTTTGTACCAGCAACGAACAAATCCTAAGAAAGCAACAAATCCGATCATGAAAACTAACTACAAACAAAAAGGGAATTTACTCTCGCTTTACTTTCCTCTTCACTCGGCTTCATTGCAATCTCACGGAAAAGTTCAAACAACAAGACCTTATTACCTATTTTCTATACCCCCTTAAGTAAAAACTATGAAAACCATCTTTACATTAACACTTACCCTGTTTATCCATGTGTTAGTTTTCTCTCAAATAACTGCATTCACAGCTCAATTGAAAACAGATAAAGTAGATCTGAAATGGGCAGCCACTTCAGAAAAAAATATTAGTCATTTCTCCATAGAAAAAAGTTCTGACGGAAAAAATTATAACCAGGCAGGAATAGTGTTTGCTTTCGGGAATAGTTCAGAACCAATGATGTACCCGTTCATTGACAAGAGCATTGATAGCGATAATGAAGGAGTCATATACTATCGGATAAGTGCAGTGGATAATAACGGTAAAACCGAAATTTTTCAGGAAAAAACAATCGCTGTTAAAAAAGCTACTACTGAATTTCTGATGGGCAATATGGCCGGCGGTTATTGATTATAAAATCTAATGAAAGGATTGTATAATCATGCCAAAAAACAAATTCGTGTTATTAAGAATTTTTATTTTCCTATAAGAAGCGAAACACACAGGCAGATAAATCGGATTTTTTAGTGTGAGCAGGAAATAAGTTGTGGCAGTAATATTACAATTTAGAAAAGAAGATTACCGGAAGATGAGCCTTACCGGAATAAGTAATCATACGAACATTGACATGTAGATTTTACGAGAAGCCGGTGATGTAATGGTCGATTTATCTTACTTAAATGAAGCTTATTTAATTGATAATTAAAGATGATAGTAATAACACAATAAGATATTCGTTTTTAGTTTAATTAATATACTGAGTAATAGTTGCAAGCGAGAAAACCTGATATTATATTAGTAGTTAAATTCGAACATATCCTATGATGACAATGAAAATCTAACTGTGAAAAAATTCTTTTAACCGGGAATCTTACCATCCTTCCACCAATAACCAGTTTGTTTTTCTTTGTAATCATTGGATAAAGGCTTATCTGAGCTGATAAATTATTTTATCTATATCCGATTATGAAAACAAAGAAAATTTGTACCCTCCTTTTACCCGCATCCCAGCACTTCGGTAATTCAAGGTTCGTCACTTCAAAAAACAATATTAGTTTTATTGAATTTCGAAAATATTTTTTGCCGCTTGTTCTCCTCTTTTCCATTGTACTTTCATCATCTGTCCTGTCGGCGCAAAGATCTGTAGTGAAACTGCCAACCGGTAATTTTACAAATTTTGCCTTCCTTAGTTCTCAGTTATTTTTAAATAATGCAAATTCATCTAATACAAATTGGGTTAATGACAATTTAACTCTGGATAGGAAAATGGATGTTTTACCTGCTGTTCCGGCAGACCCGACATCCAATTCACCACAGTGTGTTAGTGATGGCGTTACCTTGAATTTTAATGGTTCAGCACCGGCGGGTGAAACCTGGTATTGGCAAACCAGTGCAACCGGAACAAGTACGAGTAATTCAGCATCCAATTATACAGTTACTGTTGCCGGTACTTATTTTGTAAGAGCACAGGATAATACTACCCTGGACTGGAGTGATGGAGCCGGAAGTGTAACTATATCTTTTTTGCCGGATGTAGAAGTTCCGGTATTTGTTTTAGGAGCTACATCATCCCGCTGCCAGGCAGCCGGTGCGGTAACCTACACTGCAAGTGCATCCAACGCAACCGAAATTACCTATAGCCTGGATGCAACAAGCCTTGCCTATGGCAATACGATCAATGCAACAACCGGGGAAGTAACTTTTGCATTTAATTGGAATGGAAGTTCTACTATTACCGCCAGTGCAGCAGGATGCAACGGTCCATTGACCAGTGACCATGAAGTAGAGATTTTCGCATTTGTAAATACACCTGTATTTGACATGGGGCCTTCTACTACAAGGTGCCAGGGTGCGGTAACCATAAATTATAACGCAACAGCAGACAACGCAATAAGTTTAACGTACAGTCTTGATGCTACCAGTTTAGCAGCGGGAAATACCATTGATGCAAATACCGGTGATGTGACTTTTGCTGCCGGATGGAGCGGAACTTCTGTTATAACCGTGGAAGCCTCTGGTTGTAATGGACCCAAATCGGCTACACATACCATTGATATTACACCTTCTGTCGATACACCAGTATTTACATTGGGCCTATTATCCTCAAGATGTAGGTCAAGTAGTGCAGTTACGTATACGGCAAATGCGGCCAATAATACCGGGCTTTCTTATACCCTTGATGCGGCCAGTATTGCCGCCGGTCTTTCTATCAACTCATCAACCGGCTCTGTAGATTATAATGGTGGTTGGCGTAGTACATGTATTATCACGGCTACAGCAACCGGTTGCAATGGTCCTAAAACAGCTACTCATACCGCAACAACAAATGACGACGTAGAAGACCCGGTTTTCGCGTTGGGTTCAAATTCAAGCCGGTGTTCTGGTGCCGCAACCATCACTTATTCGGCAACGGCAAATTATACAACAGGCATTACATATAATCTGGATGCTTCCAGCTCTGGCGGAGGTAATACTATCAATTCATCAACTGGTGCAGTAACCTATGCAGCAGGCTGGAGTGGAACTACAACCATTACTGCAACGGCTGCAGGTTGTAAAGGACCTAAAACTAAAAGCCATACCGTAACTATCACACCTTCAGTTGCAGCACCTGTTTTTGCTCTGGGGTCCACATCAGTCAGATGTAAATCAGGTGGAACTGTAACTTACAGTTCTACAGCTGCCAATTCAACGGGTATCACTTATAGCCTGGATGCTGCAAGTATTGGAGGCGGGCTCTCTATTAATGCAAGTACCGGAGCTGTTTCCTATTTGGGGAGCTGGACGGGTGTTACGATCGTTACAGCAACATCTACTGGCTGCAATGGCCCGGCTTCAGCAACCCATACCATAACCACAAACGGAGACCCTGTCTTCGTATCAGGTGCCACATCAATCCGTTGCCAGGGAGCAGGCTCAGTAACTTATTCAGCTTCTTCCCCGGCAGTAATAAACTTTACACTTGATGCCGCCAGTATATCTGGAGGCAATACAATAAATTCATCTTCAGGCGCAGTAACTTATGCAGCCACGTGGTCGGGTACAACTACCATTACGGCAACTCCATCAGGTTGTGGTGGAGCTTCAGCAGTTAATCATGTGGTTACTATTACCCCTACGGTTGGCACACCGGTATTCACATTGGGTGCAGTTTCATCTCGTTGTATTGGTGCAGCCACTATAACTTATACTGCCAATGCAACAAATAATACAGGATTAGCCTACAGCCTTGATGCTGCCAGTATTTCTGGAGGAAATACTATAAATACTACAACAGGTGCAGTAACTTATGACGCTGCCTGGACCGGAACCTCAACTATTACTGCGACAGCCCAAGGTTGTAATGGTCCAAAAACTGCAAATCATGTGGTTACTACCAATGCAAACGTTTCTATACCAATATTTACATCAGGAGCTTCCTCCTTCCGTTGCCTGGGTGCTGGTTCGGTTACATATTCAGCTACTGCTTCAAATAGTACGGGAATAACCTATAGCCTGGATGGAACCAGTTTGATTGCAGGAAATACAATTAATGCAACCACCGGAGCAGTATCCTACACATTACTATGGGTCGGTACCTCAACCATTACTGCTTCGGCAGCCGGTTGCAGCGGACCTCAAACGGCAATACATACCGTAACTATAAACGGGGCAGTAACAACGCCAGTGTTTACTCTTGGTGCTTCCTCCACTCGTTGCCAGGGAGCTGGTACAGTTACCTATACAGCCAACTCAAACAACACGTCAGGGATAACTTATAGTTTGGATGCGGGAAGTATTACCGGTGGTAATACCATAAATGCAGCAACAGGAGCGGTAACTTATGTAGCCGGATGGAGTGGGACTACTACTATTACAGCCAGTGCTTCTGGTTGTAACGGCCCCAGAACAGCCAATCATACTGTAACGGTAACTCCAACAGTTGGAATACCAGTATTTACATTGGGGTCTTCATCAACCCGTTGCCAGGGTGCTGGCACGGTAACTTATACCGCAACTGCATCTAACAGTACATTAAGAACATATAGCCTGGATGCCTCCAGTATTTCGGGTGGCAATTCAATTAACAGTTCCACCGGTATAGTAACTTATTCTGCTGGCTGGTCTGGCACTTCAGTGGTTACTGTTGTAGCCAGTGGTTGTAATGGCCCTTCATCATCTACCCATACGGTTACTATAACAGCATCTGTAGCCACCCCGACATTTACGGCAGGAGCAACATCCATTCGTTGCCAGGGTGCAGGATCCGTAATATATGATGCGGTAGCTGCCTATACTACCGGGATTACTTATAGCCTTAATGCTGCCAGTATTTCCGGAGGTAACACTATAAACGCTTCTACAGGATCAGTAGCTTATGCTGCCGGATGGAGCGGTACATCCTCCATAACGGCAAGTGCAGCTGGCTGCAACGGCCCCAGAACAGCAACGCACACCGTTACGATTACTCCAACTGTTGCAACCCCTGCATTTACTCTGGGCGCAACTTCAGTAAGGTGCCAGGGTGCGAATACAGTTACTTATACAGCGAATGCGGCTAATAATACGGGTATCACCTACAGTTTGGATGCTTCCAGTATTTCCGGAGGCAATACCATCAATGCTGTCACCGGTGCAGTCACTTATATTGCCGGATGGACAGGTTCATCTGTTATTACGGCTTCTGCAGCAGGTTGCGGTGGACCAAAAACGGCGAATCATACCGTTACTATCAATACAACGGTTGGAGCTACAATATTTACATTGGGCGCCACAACTACCCGGTGCCAGGGAGCAGGATCTGTTACTT
>JBPPMM010000119.1:0-2585 GCA_051306075.1 Chitinophagaceae bacterium | reverse complement strand
AGCATGAATTCTGGCAGCGGGATTCATTGGCAATACACTTATACAGTCGGGAGGTGACTTTTCAAAAATTAAAATACATTCATAACAATCCTTTGGCAGAGCACTGGCAGCTAGCTAAAGACCCGTGTGATTATAAGTATTCATCAGCCAGATATTATGAACTGAATGAGAAGAATTTTTCGTTTTTAAAGGATTTGTGGGAAGTGTTTTAAAGTAGTTGGTTCGTG
This sequence comes from Chitinophagaceae bacterium, assembly GCA_051306075.1. Taxonomy (GTDB): domain Bacteria; phylum Bacteroidota; class Bacteroidia; order Chitinophagales; family Chitinophagaceae; genus Terrimonas_B. The sequence continues at coordinate 2,358 of JBPPMM010000119.1, read as the reverse complement.
GGACACGAACCAAGGCGTGGGAAACAAATCCAACGGAAAGCGCCACATAGATCACGGTTTTTTTTACAAACGGGCGGCTACTATTTTTTTTCATCATAATAAAAGCATTTAACAAGAATGTTTTTACAATAGATTTTAGTTGCAGGTTATGCTTATTGATTTCCAAAAGAAAAAACGCCTGTTCAAACAGAGCAGCTCATCATTTTATTTTTTCAATTTCGCAGCAATATGTATAGCTTTTCTTACCCGTTGGTAGGTACCACAGCGGCAAATATTACCGGTCATTGCATCGTCAATATCACTGTCGGTTGGAACTGGCTTATCCCTAATTAAAATTGCGGCCGCCATGATCTGTCCTGACTGGCAATACCCGCATTGCGGCACATCTTCCTGTATCCATGCCTGTTCTAATGGCTTGCTCAATTTGGGATCAAGTCCTTCGATAGTTACAATTTCTTTTCCTATTGCTCTTGATACCGGCGAAATACAGGAACGGATTCCCTCACCGTCAAGGTGAACCATACAGGCGCCGCACTGAGCCGCACCGCAGCCAAACTTAGTTCCAGTAAGTCCCAATTCATCTCTCACTACCCATAAGATAGGTGTGGATGGATCTACATCAACTTCGACCGCTTTGCCATTTACTTTTAAGTTTATCATGAGTTAATTTCTTTTTTGTTTTTGAAAATGCGGGATCTGTTAATTGATCAATAGAAATACCAAACGCTGAAGGGCGCCTGTTATTAAACTTTCTTTTTCAAATCGTCGGGTCTGAGCGGAAGATTCCGTACTCTTTTACCTGTTAACGTAAACAATGCATTCATCACTGCCGGTGCCACGGGTGGCACACCCGGTTCGCCAACGCCACCCATTTTTTCCTTGCTGTCCAGTATATGAACTTCCACAACCGGCATTTCATTCATGCGAACCATTTTATAATTGTGAAAATTTCCCTGTTTTACACGTCCCTTCTCAAAAGTGATCTCTCCGTACAAAGCCGCGGTAAGTCCAAAGACCACGCATCCTTCCATTTGTGCTTTTATAGTATCAGGGTTTACTATTTGTCCGCAATCAATGGCACAAACCACTTTATGCACTTTTAAGGTATTGTTTTTTGTTATTGAAACCTCGGCCACATGAGCTACTACACTTCCAAAGGATTCATGAATGGCAATTCCTTTTCCCCTGCCTGCAACTGGCGCATTTTTCCAACCGGCTTTCTCCGCCACTGTATCCAATACTCTTAGAAAGCGTGGATGTTTTTCCAGCAACATCCTCCTGTACTGATAAGGATCTTTGCCGGCGGCTTTTGCCAGTTCATCAATAAAACCCTCAACCGCAAAGGCAGTATGTGAACTACCCACTGATCGCCACCATAATGTAGGAACACCGCCCGGCGCCATATTCCAGGCAACTTGCAAATTGGGAATATGATAGGGAAGATCAGCTGCTCCTTCTACTGCTGTGGCATCAACGCCATTTTGTACCATCATCCCTTCCATGGGAGTGCCCACGGCAAATGACTGGCATACGATATTTTGTTGCCAGTATAATGGCTTACCTGAAGCATCTAATCCGGCACTGAGTTTATGATAAGCCCTGGGCCGGTAGTACCCACCTCGAATATCATCCTCCCTTGTCCATACTACTTTTACCGGTGCTTGCATGGCTTTTGAAACTTCTACAGCCTCTGATACAAAATGACTATCCAGAACGGCACGTCTTCCAAAACCACCACCCAATAATGTTGTATGCAGTTTTATTTGTTCGGGCTTTAATCCTGTAATGCGGGATGCTGCCATCAGGTCTAATGTCTGAAACTGGGTGCCCACCCATATTTCACAGCTATCAGCTTTTACATCGGCTACACAATTTAGCGGTTCCATTGGTGCATGAGCCAGGTAAGGCATATCATAAACCGCTTCTAAGTTTTTATATGATTTTCCTTTTGCCATTACAGTATCTCCTTCTTTTTTTGCAATGGCTCCGGTCTGGCCGGCAAGAGCAGCATATTCCGTGGTTTGAGTTTTACTATCCAGTGAGCCTAATTCACCATCGTCCCAAACAATCTCTAAAGCATCGCGGCCTAATTTTGCGGGCCAGAAACCACTCGCTACCACCGCTATACCGCGGGTTGTTTCTATCACCTGTTTTACTCCCAACACGGATTTTGCTTTATCCGCATTAAAGCTTTTCATCCTGCCGCCAAAAACCGGTGGGCGGGCTATAACTGCCGTTAACAAACCGGGAACTTTTACATCCATACCAAAAATGCCGGTACCATTTATTTTCTCCGGGGTATCTAATCTTTTTACCGGCTTGCCAATAAATTTAAAATCTTTGGACTCTTTTAGTTTT
>JBPPMM010000110.1:0-7293 GCA_051306075.1 Chitinophagaceae bacterium | reverse complement strand
GATCATTGAGAATGAACCTGGCCACTGTGCTGCCCGTATACTCTAAATGTTTTTGAATCAAAGTAAAGAGTTCATTTTTATCATTCAGGTCACATTCATCAAGGTCTACCATTTCCATATTACAATTTTCCCTGAATTTATTATTGACATCATACAGGTAGGCAATGCCACCGCTCATGCCGGCTGCAAAATTTCTGCCTGCATCACCCAATATAACTACCATGCCACCGGTCATATATTCGCAACCATGATCGCCCACACCCTCTACAACCACATTACTTCCGGAATTGCGGACCCCAAAACGTTCGCCTGCTTTTCCACGGATAAACGCTTCTCCGGAAGTGGCACCATATAATGCCACATTACCGATTATGATATTCTCTTCAGGAACAAACGAAGAATTCTTTGGCGGGTAGATAATAAGCCTGGCACCACTTAATCCTTTTCCAAAATAATCGTTGGCGTCACCTTCAAGTTCCAATGTGACACCTTTTGTATTAAAGGCACCAAAACTCTGACCGGCAGTACCATTAAATTTAAAATGTATAGTGTCGTCAGGAAGGCCGGCCCCTTTATACTTTTTAGTTATTTCATTTGACAAAAGTGTGCCCGCTGTTCTGTCTGTATTTTTAATGGGAAACGAAACTTTTACTTTTTGTTTTTCTTCCAGGGCAGGCTTAGCCGCTTCCAATAATTTCCAATCCAATATATCACTGAGGCCATGATCCTGCTCTTCCTGGCAGTAAAGACCAGTATAGGTTGATGAAGGTTCTTTATATAAGATGGGCGACAGATCAATCTTTTTATATTTCCAGTGATTGAGACCTTCTCTTACTTCCAGGTTTTCTACCTGGCCTACCATTTCATTAACCGTTTTGTAACCCAGTTCTGCCATGATCTCTCTCAATTCCTGTACAATAAATTTGAAAAAATTAACAACGTGGTCGGCATCACCGGCAAAACGTTTCCTTAATTCAGGATCTTGAGTGGCCACGCCAACAGGGCAGGTATTCATATGGCACTTGCGCATCATAATACAACCTTCCACTATCAATGCTGCGGTAGCTATGCCCCATTCTTCAGCACCCAGTAATGCAGCAACTGCAATATCACGCCCGGTTTTCATTTGCCCGTCCGCCTGAACAACCACACGGCTGCGCAATTTATTTTTAACAAGTGTTTGATGTGTTTCAGCCAAACCCAGCTCCCATGGAAGGCCGGCATGTTTGATAGAACTGATAGGTGATGCTCCTGTTCCTCCATCATGACCTGCAATTAAAACTACATCAGCTTTAGCTTTCGTAACTCCTGCTGCAATGGTACCCACACCCGCCTTACTAACTAATTTCACGCTTATTCTGGCCTCCCTGTTCGCATTTTTCAGGTCAAAAATTAATTGAGCCAGATCCTCAATAGAATAAATATCATGGTGGGGGGGAGGGGAGATCAAACCAACACCGGGTGTGGAATGCCTTGTTTTACCGATCCATTCATCCACTTTGTGGCCAGGTAATTGACCGCCTTCTCCCGGCTTGGCACCCTGCGCCATTTTTATTTGTAATTCATCCGATTCAGTAAGATATAAGCTGGTAACGCCAAACCTGGCAGATGCCACCTGCTTAATAGCGCTGCGCATGGAATCTCCGTTGGGCAAAGGATCATATCTTCTTTCATCTTCACCTCCTTCGCCGGTATTACTCTTGCCCCCAAGACGGTTCATGGCTATGGCCAATGTAGTATGCGCTTCCCATGAAATAGAGCCAAAGCTCATGGCCCCGGTGGCAAAACGTCTGTATATTTTTTCCGCCGGTTCTACTTCATCAATGGATATGGAGGGCCTGGTTTTCTTAAATTGAAATAAACTACGGAGTGTACAGGCTTTTTCACCCTGGTCGTTAACGAGCTTCGTATATTTTTTAAATGTGTTATAATCATTTTTCTTTGTGGAGTCCTGAAGCAAATGGATCGTTTGCGGATTAAACAAATGAAATTCCCCTTTTCGCTTCCATTGGTAAACACCACCAACCGGCAACCTGTCTACAGGAATATCTTTCCGGCTAAACGCAAAGAAATGTTTTACCAAAACTTCCCTGGCTATCTCGTCAAGTCCCATTCCTTCTATCCTGGACGTAGCGCCGGTAAAATATTTGTCAACCACATCTTTGTTCAGTCCGAGTATTTCAAATATCTGGGCTCCCTGGTATGATTGCAAGGTAGAGATTCCCATTTTTGAGAATACTTTTAACAGCCCTTCATTAACTGCCTTTATAAAATTTTTCTTTAACTGGTCTTCTGTTAAATCGGTCTGCAATTTTCCGGTTTCTTTCATGTCCCTTATTGAAGACAAAGCCAGATATGGATTTACAGCAGTGGCGCCAAAAGCAATTAAACAGGCAAAATGATGAACTTCCCATGCATCAGCAGCTTCAACAATAATACCTACTTGTCCGCGCAATCCTTTGCGGATAAGATGGTGGTGAATAGCAGACACAGCCAGTAAAGAAGGGAATGCGGCGTGATCAGAATCAATGGCCCTGTCCTGCAATATCAGGAGTTTGAATCCATCCTGCACTGCATCAACAGCATACCGGCAAAGCCTGTCCAATGAGGCTTTTAACGAACCAGGTTTTCCATCAGCACGGAAGTAACATTGAAGGGTTTTGGCCTGGAAAAGTCCGGTATCGATACTCCTGATCCTTTCCAGGTCATGATTGTTTAATATCGGTTGCTTAAGAGCTACACTATGACAAGTCAACGGATCCTCCAATAATAAATTTCCATTGTTGCCGGCAAAACTAGCCAGCGACATCACCAATCTTTCCCGGATAGGATCAATTGGCGGATTGGTTACCTGTGCAAATAACTGCTTGAAATAACTACTAAGGTGTTGTGGTTGATCACTCAGAATAGCAAGTGGTGTATCGGATCCCATTGAACCCAGGGGTTCTTTGGCTTCCAATGCCATTGGAGCTATAATATTATCCAGGTCCTCCGTAGTATAGCCAAATGCTTTCTGATATTTAAAGACCTGGTCATGTTCCAGGTGTGTAAACATAATTCGCGGTTCTGGTAATTCCTCCAGGCGGATTTTATATTTATTCAACCATTCGGCATATGGTTTATGAGAGCAAATTTCTTTTTTCAACTCATCATCACTGATGATCTTACCTTTTTCCATATCCACCACGAACATCTTGCCGGGTTGTAGTCTTCCCTTTTCTTTTATGGTTAAAGGATCAATAGGAAGTACGCCTGTTTCAGAAGCCATAATAACCCTGTCATCTGTCGTTACACAATATCTTGAAGGACGTAATCCATTTCTGTCTAAGGTGGCTCCGATAATTTTTCCATCAGTAAAAGAAATAGAAGCAGGTCCGTCCCATGGTTCCATAAAGGCAGAATGAAATTCATAGAATGCTTTCTTCTCCGGATCCATTTGCTCGTTACCATCCCATGCTTCCGGTATCAGCATCATCATTACATGCGGTAATGATCTGCCGGTCAGGGTCAGCAATTCTATCATATTATCCAGGCAAGCTGAATCACTTTGACCCGGAGTTACAATTGGCAGCAACATTTCCATTTCTTCTTTGCTGAAGAATGGAGATGTAAAACCTTTTTCGCTTGTCTTTAACCAGTTCAGGTTTCCCTGCAAGGTGTTAATCTCACCATTGTGTGCAATGAACCGAAACGGTTGCGCCAGTTTCCATGAAGGAAAAGTATTGGTGGCAAAACGGGAATGTACAAGTCCGAAAGCACTCACCATTCTCTTGTTGCTCAGATCGGTAAAATATTTTCTTACCTGGTTGCTCGTTAATTGTCCTTTGTAAACAATCGTCTTATATGAAAGGGAAGAGATGTAAAAACCGATTTCGTCTTTTCTTACAGTATTCAGAATAGTATGACTGGAAAAATTTCGCAGTACAAACAATTTGCGTTCAAACTCGTCAGGATTTGAAATATGATCCGGGCAGGCTATAAAAACATGCTCCATTTCCGGCTCTACACTTAATGCGGTAGGGCCAATATCGCTGGTATTTACCGGCACTTTGCGGTAAGCCAATATTTCAAGACCCAATATTTCTGCCGTGCGGTTAAATATCTCACGGCATTCTTCCCGCAGCCTTATTTCCCTTGGAAAAAAAATGACTCCTACACCGTATTTACCAAAAGATGGAAGGTGCACTCCCAACTTCACACATTCATCAAAGAAAAACTCATGAGGCATCTGTATCATGATACCGGCGCCGTCACCACTATTGGCATCACAACCGCAGGCTCCGCGATGCTCCATATTTTCCAATACTGTTAATGCATCGGAAATATTCTGGTGCGATTTATTGCCTTTAATGTTTGCGACAAAGCCGATACCGCAGGCGTCATGCTCATAAGAAGGGTGATATAGTCCAATGTTGCTTGCCATGGGCAATTTAAAAATTTAGATAGTTTATAAAAAAAGCCACACCGGGCTGAGCATACAGCAAGCAAGCCCGTAAATTACTGAATTATTCCCAAAAACAGGGGTTGATCAGCTAAAAATTCCCCCCATAGGATGTGGATTAGTGGATATTGTTGATTCTTATCAAAGCCGCTACTGTTGTGCCCTGACCGATGGTTATGCTCCGGTCCTCAGCAAGGGTAAAGTGGAAATTCATTGACCGGGAATACGATTTTAACTAATGACCGTATGTATAATCTTAATCCTATTCATGAAACAGGGATTATTATTATTTTTTTGATCAATTAATTTTTCTTTTTTATTCCATCTTATTTTGGTTTATACCAGGTAGCCGAACAATGTGTCATCCTTATTTAATTCAGTATAACTAAAATGATGTTCGTCCATTTTTTTCATTAAATGGTCATAGTCCGCTTTCACCATTAATTCTATACCAACAAGCGCCGGTCCGTTTTCTTTGTTAGTTTTCTGCATGTATTCAAATCGGGTAATATCGTCTGTAGGTCCCAAAACATTATTTACAAACTCTTTTAAGGCGCCCGGTCTTTGAGCAAAATTGATAAGGAAATAATGTTTTAGCCCTTCGTATTGCAAACTTCTTTCTTTGATTTCCTGCATCCGGTCTATATCATTGTTACTGCCACTGACAATGCAAACGATATTTTTCCCTTTTATCTCACGAGCAAAATCATCTAATACAGCAATGGATAAAGCACCGGCTGGTTCCACCACTATAGCCTCTTCATTATACAACTTTAGAATAGTGGTACATATTTTACCTTCCGGCACCAGGCGCATATCGTCCAATACATCCTTACAAATTGAAAAAGTGAGATCGCCTACCCGCTTTACAGCAGCACCATCAACAAAACGTTCGATATGAGAAAGTGTTACGGGTCGTCCGGCCTTTAACGCTTCATACATGGAAGGTGCTCCTAGTGGTTCCGCACCTATTATTTTTGTTTTGGGCGAAAACGTATTGAAGTAACTGCCAACGCCGGCTGCTAATCCTCCTCCACCTATAGGTACAAATACATAGTCAATATCGGATTTCTCAGCAACTATTTCTACAGCAACAGTACCCTGGCCTTCAATGATCCGGGGATCGTCAAAGGGTGGGATAAAAGTCATTTTATTTTCCCTGGTAAATAGTTGTGCAGCTACAGAACAGTCATCATATGTATCGCCTACCAGCCTGATCTCAATATTTCCATCTCCAAACATCCGGGTTTGTTTTACTTTTTGTTTGGGAGTGATGATTGGCATAAACACAACACCTTTTACCCCCAGCTTTTTGCAGCTATACGCAAAGCCCTGTGCATGATTACCTGCGCTGGCGCAAACAACTCCTTTTGCCAGTTGGTCGGGCGGCAAAAGCGAGATCATGTTGTAGGCACCACGCAATTTATAACTCCGCACTACCTGCAAATCTTCTCTTTTCAAATACACGTTGCATTGATATTTGACGGAGAGACTTGCATTAAGCTGAAGCGGTGTATGGTTTACGATGTTCTGCAAACGCATGGCCGCTTCAGCAAAATGAAGAGAAGAAAATGATGAAGTGAGTTGGTTCATTTATAATGCTACTAAATGTAATTACTCTGCTTAAACCCGGTAACTGATTGTTTTAAAAAATTACCCGGTATATTACTTTAACCAATAGATTCGGCTTTTTCAGTTTGTTCCCTGAACACTTCTTTGGTGGATGAAGTAATTTCGGGAACGGGTGGTGACGGTTGATTTTCCGGTCTCAGGCTACGAACAGTTTTACCTGCCTGCCATAATTCGCTTTCACGAAGTTCTTTCAGTTCCACCTCTAATTTTTCACGATAATCAGGCTGGGAGTTCAGATCAATAGAGCGTTGAGATTCTTTGCCGGAAGCTACGCTTTCATATAATTCTTTAAATACCGGAGCTGTGGCATCGCGGAATTTTTTCCACCAATCTAAAGCACCACGCTGGGCCGTAGTAGAGCAATTGGCATACATCCAATCCATACCATTTTCTGCCACTAAAGGCATTAATGACTGTGTCAATTCTTCCACTGTTTCATTGAAGGCTTCACTTGGAGTATGACCTTTATCTCTTAATACCTGATACTGCGCTGCAAAAATTCCCTGTATAGCTCCCATCAAGGTTCCTCTTTCACCGGTAAGATCAGAGTAAACTTCTTTCTTAAAATTGGTTTCAAATAAATAACCGCTACCAACTGCAATACCCAGTGCAACTACCCTGTCGAAAGCTTTACCGGTAGCATCCTGGAAAATGGCATATGAACTGTTCAAGCCTCTTCCCTGCAAAAACATTCTGCGCAAAGATGTTCCGGAACCTTTTGGCGCTACCAGAAATACATCAACGTCTTTGGGAGGAACAATGCCTGTTTGCTCATTGAAAGTGATACCAAAGCCATGAGAAAAATATAAAGCCTTACCAGGAGTTAAATGTTTTTGTACCGTTGGCCACAATGCAATTTGAGCAGCATCACTTAACAGGTAGCAAATGATAGTCCCTCTTTGCAAAGCTTCCTCAATTTCAAACAAGGTTTTACCGGGAACAAATCCATCCCGGATTGCTTTATCCCAGGTTTTGGAATCTTTACGTTGTCCAACAATTACATTGATGCCATTGTCTTTCTGATTCAGCGCCTGGCCAGGTCCTTGTACGCCATAACCAATTACCGCTACTGTTTCATTTTTCAAAATTTCCTGTGCTTTTGCCAGAGGAAATTCTTCTCTCGTTACGACATTTTCCAACGTGCCGCCAAAATTTAGTTGTGCCATTTTTTATTTGTTTAAAAGTTTATAATATTAATAATTCACCTATACCTTTTCTTT
>JBPPMM010000083.1:0-2750 GCA_051306075.1 Chitinophagaceae bacterium | reverse complement strand
ATCGTGGAAGGGTAGAGAATCCCGATTTAATCGGGAGGGTCCTGGGTTCTTCCGAGGCATTCGGGACAGCGGGATCACAAAGCCTCAAAGCAATTGAGGCTTTTGTATTTTATGGATTATATGTATATTTTATACTCCAATAAACTAAAAAAATATTATGTTGGCGCATGCAGTGATGTGGAAAGGAGACTTCATGAACATAATACTGGCCATTCAAAATTTACTCCAACAGGTATTCCCTGGGTTTTAAAATACAAGGGAGAATTTCCCGATTTGAGTTTAGCGAAAAAGCGGGAAACCCAAATAAAGAAAATGAAGTCATCAAAATATATAGAAACATTGATCGTGGAAGGGTAGAGCATCCCGATTTAATCGGGAGGGTCCTGGGTTCTCCCGAAGCTTTCGGGACAGCGGGATCACAAAGCCTCAAAGCGATTGAGGCTTTTGTATTTTATTCTCCGATAGACTAAAAAAATATTATGTCGGTGCATGCAGTCATTTGGAAAGGCGACTTCATGCGCACTTGCATGATTCTTCCAGATATTAATTTTTTTTGTTGTCATTGAAGTTAATACACGATTAATTTTATCGGGATTTTTACCTTTAAAACATCTCTGCTTTCCCGTACTCGATCTTTTTTATATAAAATTTTGCATAACTAAAATCGTCTTTTTCTAAACGCCACAATACTTCAAAGGTTGAAGGTATCTTTACGTTATTCAGTTCTTTATAGTCAGCACACTTGATAACCCAGGTTGCTAATGTTGTTTTATCCATATACCTTTTGGTTTCCATCTGGATTATCTCACCTATTTCATTAAACCTGATGGTGAAAAACAATGAAAGCCCGTTGTAATTAAATGTTAGCCTGGCCGATTGCGAATCAATACTCTGCCATTGCAATCTTTCACCGGGTAATAAGTGGGTTGGATATAAAATACTTTCACCAAGCCACCTCAGCAGTTCACCCTGGTTATACTGTTCGCCTTTTGCATCTGCAACTTTAAATAAAGAAAAAAGTAAAACAACAAGCCTCCCTTTATCTGCTATATACATATCACGGGCAGTAAACATAGCGGTAGTTCCTTTCCAGATAAAGCCCGGCTTTTCTGTTGTAGCATATTGTTCTCCTTTTATGTTTATCCAGTTTTTATTCAACCCTGTTTTAAATTGGCCATCATGTGTAATTCTTGCATAACTAATATAGTGTTGCCCTTCTTTTAAGCTGTACCTGAAATAACGTTGCACCGGTTCGGGCAATTCAGCAAGTTGCTGGTAACTGAATTTATTTTCCGAAATGTTTTTCGATAGCGAAAACAATTCATTTACTTCTTTACTAAACTGAATTGATAAATTTATTTTGCCAATAACCAGTATGATGATGAGTAACCCGATTATGGATAATGTAACGATCATGTTTTTCTAATTTCTTTTTTTATATTGATCTCTAACCTGTGGCAGCACTGCTACAATAATTAAGGGAATCGAAAACAACATATAAAATGTTTGCAGCCAACCTACTCCCTGCACATAAATTGTTTCCACTTGTATCCAGATGATGAGTACAAAAGCCACATAAATACTGAACGACCATGACCAGTGCATATCTTTAAATAAATTAAAATGCTCTGCAAATGGCGATGCTGCTTTTTTAAGCAATGCAAATATTAACAATACCGGAAAAAGACCTAAAATGACAAATAAGATAATTCCCGGAATTAGAAAATCAACAAAAGGAGAATTTTGCAATATAGACAATGGTAAACCACCAAGTAGTTTTCCGGATGGAGAAATAATTAATGCGGCACCACCGCCAATGGCACTTAGTCCAAGAAAAGCTAATAAGAACAAATGAATATGTCTTGCTGTTTTTGATTTCATTATTTTATATTTAAAAATAACTTTACATTAAAATACAATGCAAAAAGGGCAAGAATAACAAAGCTTGCAATTTTAGATACCACAACAATAAATGGAAGCTCAATCCCTGCCCGCATTTGAAAAACTGTTTGGATTGGAAGCATAATTCCAATGACAATGCAAACTGTCAATAATATACTTAACAAAACATAGCCCATACCAGCTCGCTTTTTCATTAAGCAGATACAAATTAAAACCGAAGGAGCGATTATTCCCATATCCAAAACATAGGTAACAGATGTTGTATAAACTTCAATTAATGTTAAAGAGGTTCCGTTAACTAATGACATAATGATATCAGGCAGCCAGGCTACAATTAATGCAATTCCAACAAAAACTAAGAAAATATTAATTCCTTTTAATGGCAAAGTATCTGCCATGCTATTTTTAACAAGTTTTAGATCTAAACTATTTATTGAGATGATTAACCCAAAGAAACTTGCTGAAAAAAGTGCGATATAAACCAAATGTAAAATGTTATACGTTACCCCAAATGCTATGCTTGTTGAATAATAAGTAAATACTGAAATGGCAGCTATCAAAAATAACCTGGTCTTTATTTGTTTCCTTTTCATATCCAAAAGCAAAGAAAATATTAACAATGGAATGGCTAAACAAATAATTGTAAAATCTGTTCCACGAAAAATTGGAGCCATAAAATAAGAGTCATGTGCATATAATCCATCACCATACATTTTGATTGTATTGTGATATTGATTTACAAAATCATATGGTTTTCCATCTGTACTGTAAACCAATCCAACCAATGAACTTATACTACTTAAGATAATAGGGCATCTCTAATAACCCGATTTTTGCTATAGATTTTT
>JBPPMM010000707.1:0-3795 GCA_051306075.1 Chitinophagaceae bacterium | reverse complement strand
CTGGTGACCATGAAGGTGTATTGATGGATCCCTGTCCGCCATATACATAAGCCAGTACTTTAGGTGTACCACCTGCCACAGGCATAAATCTGATATAAACGTTTTTGTAAGGTGGGTGAATGCCCGGCTCTACCTCTTCTTTTAAAAAAGAAAGAAATACCATGGACTTGCCATCGGGGGAAAGATGCGCAAACCAGTTATTAAATCCATCGTTGGTCACCTGCTCCTGGTCCTTGCCATCAGGTTTCATGCGCCATATCTGCATAGTGCCTGAACGAGTAGAGTTGAAATAAATATATTTTCCATCTGGAGAATATTCAGGACCATCATCAAGGCCCGTTGTATTGGTTAGCCGGATTTCTTCTCCGCCGGCTGCAGGAACTTTATAAACATCATACTCGCCATTTCTTGATCCGCAGAAAACAAGGTCTTTTCCATCAGGCGACCATCCGTGCAAATAAGAAGGTCCTTTGGGGGTAACTTGTTTTGGAATGCCACCTGTTACCGGAACTGTATAGATAATAGATCCACCCAGGTCTTTTACACTACTGCTCAATCCGATCATTTTACCATCAAAGGAAAGCACATGATCATTGTTATTCGATTTAACAGAGCCGGTATTCAACAATTTGGGTTTTCTCGTAGCCAGATCGAAAGTATAAATAAGCCCTTTTGAATCATTATAAATAAGCGTTTTTCCATCAGGTGTCCAGTTAGGAGCCTGGATGGAGTGAGGAACCTGGTAAATTACTTCACGGTTGCCGGAGGCTACTTCCAGTATTTCCAGGTTACTTCCCAGTGTCATGGGGGTTCTGTTGTCGGCTACTCCATTAAAGGGAACGGAAATACTTACGTTACTGAATACGCCGGTTTCAAGTACATCAACATCATGGGAGCCAACAAACAAGCCTACATAAACTTCATCACCCAGGTCGATATTGGAAACAGTATCCGTAACAAAGGGTTCTCCGGCTTTAGCAGCCCTCATGATATATTGATTTCCTTTTCTTTCCAGCTGCAAAATATTGGCATGCGTCATCTTGAGTTTTTGCTCCAGGGTAGGGGCTCCTGCCGTTTTTCTATATTGAAGGGAGGTTAATCCATCACCATGCTCTACCGCGTTCACATGTGCTGAATTTCCGTCAAGGCTTTTGCGAACCATCCAACCCACTTTTTTATGAATAGAAACCCATGGACCTAAAAATTCCGCACGGGTATGAAGGATAAAATCTCCCTTCATTTTTTTATAGACAAATTGAAATTCGTCATGATCGCCCCACACATTGTATCCGGCACCTGTAATCACATATTGCCGGGTTTGCGGAATAAAAACTGCCGAACCTTTTTTAACACCGGTACCTACATCGCTGTTATTTTCAAAAATGCCAACTGGATTTTTTTGGGAAAAGGCCGGGTGGCAAATGATGATCATCAAAACAAACAAGATTTTCTGTGACAAGCAATTTTTTGGCATAGCTGATTTTAATTTATAAACTAATTATTAAATACAATTCCGATTTAAAATGAGTGAATACTGTCCGCTCATCCATATCCCCGCCCATTTTGTTTTTCAAAAATTACAACGCTGTATCCTTTCGGGAGGCTTTACAAATCTAGCTCATCACTGAACTCTTCTGATTCGCTGTACTACATCATTACTACATCACGTCTTTCTACCATCCATAAAATGTCTTATTTCGCTACATTACAACTACATCAGGGCTGATCTACCAAAATAATTTACAAGTATTAAAAAAAAAAGAAGATAGCTATTCGTCATTTTTTCAACGTGAGTTTTGATATAATGAGGAATAAAATATTAGTGATAAATTGCATGTCCCGTTATCATTTTGCCAGTTAAACCAGAGTAGCTGATTCAAAAAGGTTGGGCCTATAGATTTTGAGGAGACGGGAAAGAATATTTATTAAATAATTTAATAATGGGTAGCGAATGGACGAGATAACTTTCGGCCATTTGGAAGGACCAAACCTGCATTAGGGGGTTTATTTTTTTTGGCCAGGCAGTAAAATAATTTGAGTGGCGTATGTACTGCCCGGGTTTATTTTTGCATTATTGTAATTGCTGTTGTATGAGAGAAATTGGAGTTTTATTTTTTCTTTTTGTAATCAACCTACAAGTTTTTGGGCAAAATACCATTGGCATTCCCAATATAATTAATTACAACCGGGAGATCTATAATGCGGGTACCCAAAACAGGGGAATAGTCCAGGATAAAAATGGCATTATATATTTTGCCAATTCCGAAGGACTCCTGAGTTTTGATGGGGTCTATTGGAAAACCTATCCTTTGCCAAATAAGACGGTGGTGCGATCTGTTACTATCGGGGTTGATAATAAAATCTACGTTGGAGGACAAAATGATTTCGGCTATTTTAGCCCGGCTGCAAATGGGTTATTGACTTTTACCTCCCTTAAGCCGTTATTATCTTCAAAAAATTCTTCGTTTACCGACATTTGGACGATTGTTCCTTATAACGGAGATATTTTTTTTCGATCCGGTGAAAACATTTTTCAATATAGCAATAACCAAATAGCGGTTTATCCAGCCCCATCCCAATGGCAATTTTTAGGTATTTATGGAAATAAAGTAATCGCACAGGATATCGAAAAAGGATTGCTGCAATACAGAAACGATTTATGGGTGCCTTTTTTAATGGAATCAGGATTGCCAAAAGATGCAATTGTCAGTTGTGCTTTTGAAATTGGTAAGGACAGTACTTTCATTACTACGATAACATCAGGGTTTTATATTTTAACAAATGACAAAATTTCAAAATTCAAATTTGCCGGACCTAATCCATTTGCGAGTCAGCGCATCCTAACCGCTGTACAGGTAACGAAAGACTGGATTGCCGTAGGTACTAATTTGCTCGGTTGTTATATCATCAATAAACAGGGAGAAGTAATTCAAACGCTTTCGAGGAAAGAAGGTTTGCAGATCAATAATATTATCGGACTTTTTGTTGATAAGATGAATAACCTTTGGCTTGGCCTTGATAATGGCATTGACTTTATTGCTTACAATAATTCAATTAAGCATATTTACCCGGAAATACTGAACGAAGGGGAGGGCTACACATCAATTATCTTTAAAAATGAACTATACGTTGGTACCTCTAACGGTGTTTACAAAATGCCCCTTACAAATAAAATTGATTTAAGTATTGTCAATGGGGAATTCACACCTATAAAAAACACAAAGGGCTCATCCTGGACCCTGGCTGAAATTAACAATAACCTCCTGCTGGGTCATCATGATGGTGCATTTTTGATCAGTGGGCTTCAGGCCATTCCCATTAATTTTGATAGAGCCTACCTTTCTTTTTTGCCTTATTCTCATCTGGCGCCTTCCCCGTTAATAATTGCAGGAAATGGAAGTGGAATTGATCTTTTGAAAGCGCAGGGTTCCAGTTTTATATCAAAAGGAAACATTCCGGGATTTAAGGAGCGGGCGCAGTTTCTTGCTGTTGATATTATCAACCAAAATATTATCTGGGTGGCACATCCTTACAAGGGAGTGTATAAGGTTAATATTGCTGATACAACGAACCCTGTCGTTACTTTATATAATCAGGACCACGGTTTACCATCTTCA
Organism: Chitinophagaceae bacterium; assembly: GCA_051306075.1. Taxonomy (GTDB): domain Bacteria; phylum Bacteroidota; class Bacteroidia; order Chitinophagales; family Chitinophagaceae; genus Terrimonas_B. The sequence continues at coordinate 178 of JBPPMM010000707.1, read as the reverse complement.
CTAAAAAATCATTTATTCAAAATCAAAAACAGAATTGTAGTAACAAGCGAAAAGGGCGTTTATGAATACAATAGCAAAACTGATAAATTTGAAATCTCTGATTTCTTTTCTGGTTTTTTTGGTAAGAGGAATATTCGGATAATGAAAGAAGACCCCTCAGGCAACATTTGGTTTATTG
>JBPPMM010000700.1:0-12657 GCA_051306075.1 Chitinophagaceae bacterium | reverse complement strand
CCGGGCTATCCTATGGTATTAGCCGTAAACTTCATCTTGAAACGGGGGTTAATAACTTGCTTTCCCGGGGCGATTTTCATGATAAATCCGAATCCAGAATTACAGGCACCATTTCTAAAACAAACGGCTTTAATATTTCAAGTAGTTTGAACAATGCATCCTCCTCACTTTATCTTGGTTTCAGATTGATCATGGGCAAATAAAAATCCAGATAAAAGTGAAAAAGCTGCTCCATATTGAAACAGCTTTTTCTAATTAATAATCTATTTGCTATTAAGGTTGCGCAAAACTATTTCTTGGTCCACCGGATGCAAATACCGCCAGCATTCTTGTTCTTTGTCCTGCAGAAAACATATACATACACGCATCATCTGTATAGTCCATATAGTTCATTGTCATTTCTACAGGAGTAGCTGTACATGTACTCCGGTGTCCCGCTGCGGGGCAACCATAGTTTGCAGTATTATGTAAGGGTGTGTCATTCACCTGGTCGTTACCGCAGGTAGCATCACCCCAAATATGTCTTAGGTTCATCCAATGTCCTACTTCATGAGTTGCTGTTCTTCCTTTATTAAAAGGAGCGGCGGCAGTACCGGTAGTACCCGTAGCATTGTCATCAATAACAACACCGTCTGTGGCTGAACTACCCCCGGGAAACTGGGCATAGCCAAGATAACCGCTGGCAAGATTACATACCCACATATTAAGTTTGGTGCTGGGGCTTGTAGGATTGATACCACCCTGTGAGCTTTTTTTCATGGCATCATTCAATGCCCAGCTTTTTTTATTGGTGCTCTTCCTGATCACCTGGTCCAGTACAAATCGTACACCTACGTCTCCGGATTTCTCACTATTATAAGTAGAAGTGAGATTGTAATCTGAATTAGTTGCACTGAAATCAGCGTTCAAAACATTGATTTGTGTCTGGATCTGGCTCAGAGATACGTTTTGTGCTGTGGTACGATACAATACATTAACAACAACAGGTATTTCAATAATACCATTGGTGAGCAGGCGAAAACTGGTTGGGTTTTTAACAACTTTTCTTGTAAATTCTTCAATAAGATCCATGCGGGCACGCAACTTGGCATCTGTTTTCAACTGCTCCTGCAATACTTCATCTGCTGCGCATTTTCGTTGTGTAGCTGTAAATGTTTCTTCGTCAGGAGCCAGGGAACCATCGTCATGCCGGGAGGATTTGTTGCAAGCCAAAGCCAACAGCCAGGCTACTGCCAGCGTTAAAAAAATTCTTCTCATGTGATTAGTTTTGATCTGTGATAAAATGAGGGGCTAATAAATTTAAGCCTATTTTTCAATTGGACAACCGTTGGTTCGAAAATTTTTCATGGGCTTTTTAGCCATTATTTTTTTTGCTGTATTCGTTTTCAGGGAGGAAAGCTGCTTTTGTAATTAAACCTTTGGGGATTTATTCCATCCTAAGGCGGCGGGAGATATTTCAATGATAAATGCGTTAAAAAATCAACATCTTTTATGGAGAGCGGGGTTTGGTCCGGGCGTTGAGCAACTGGATGACCTGGCCCGCCATCCCACAGATGAAATGTTCAGGGCCCTTGTAAAAGCTTCGGCCAGAAAACCTGGTTATATCAACGTCGCTGATAATTATCTCCGGGGGTTAATGATGGGCGTGGACCAGGTGGGACGAATTCAGCAAAAAGAATTATCACCCGAAGAAAAAAAATTACGACAACAAAAAAGCAGGCAGGGAGTAAGAAATCTGAATCTGTACTGGCTCGGTGAAATGGTTAATAGCGGTGCCCAACTGAGAGAAAAGATGTCTTTGTTCTGGCATGGCCATTTTGCCTGCCGTAACCTCAATGTTTTTTACCAGCAGCAACTTCTCGATGTTATTCGCCGCAATGCGTTGGGCAATTTTGGCACCCTGCTCAGGGAAATTTCTATGTCGCCGGCTATGCTCAATTTTCTTAATAATCAACAAAACAGAAAGGGGCATCCTAACGAAAACTTTGCGAGGGAGCTTATGGAATTATTTACGTTGGGAAGAGGTCATTATACTGAACAGGATATAAAAGAAGCAGCCAGGGCATTTACCGGGTGGGCCTCAAATGCAAAAGGCGATTTTCTTTTCAAAAAGGGGCAGCATGATTATGGGAACAAAACCTTTTTGGAACATACCGGCCATTTTAATGGAAATGATGTGCTGGATATTTTACTGCAGCAAAAGCAAACAGCCCGGTACATTTCCGGAAAATTGTATCAATTTTTTGTGAATGAGCAGCCGGATGAAGAAAAAATAGAATGGATGGCCAAAAGGTTTTTTGAAAGTAACTATGACATAGGCAAACTCACAGAAGATATTTTTACCAGTGACTGGTTTTATGATGAAAAAAATATCGGAACAAAAATAAAATCACCTGTTGAATTGATTGTGGGTATGCAAAGAATGCTTCCCATGAAAATCAACAATAGTGAAGCTCTTATCGTATTGCAAAGACTGTTAGGACAGGTCCTTTTTTATCCTCCAAATGTTGCCGGATGGCCAGGAGATAAAACCTGGATAGACAGTGGCACCCTCATGATGCGTATGCGAATACCCGGCCTGGTCAACGAAGAAGATGAAATTAACATAGCACCTAAAAATGATGATGACCAAATGATGGGAAGGAATGATGACACAGCTTCTTCTGAAAACAAAACCAGTAAACGTAATAAGGGAAAAGGAGCCAGAGCTATTAATGCCAGCGTAGACTGGAAACAGTATGTACAGGTATTTGAAAACACACCAAGAGAGAAATTGCTGAATGCAATGGCAGCGGTTTTATTGCAAACCAGATCAACAGTTGATCTTTCAATTATAAAACAATATGCAAATGAGGTGGACCGTCATCATTTTATCAGATCGGCTACTATACAGTTGATGAGTACTCCGGAATATCAACTTTGTTAATTTAAAATATTTGGAAGATTTTAATTGGTCATATGTTATTCTTATTTCAATTCTATAAAAATGATTTTTAAACGCAAGGAATTTATCCAGGTAGGTACATTGGCAACAGCATCCCTGATGCTTCCGAAATTCCTGAAAGCTTTTGAGACTGAGGAAAGAGTGCCCCCGGGAAATAAAGTAGTGGTAGTATTACAGCTTAGTGGAGGAAATGATGGATTAAACACGGTGATTCCGGTAAGAAATGACCTGTACTACAAAGCGAGGCCGATACTGGGAATTGAAAGAACCAAAGCTTTATACCTTACAACTGAAACCGGCCTGCACCCTGCACTGTCCACCTTTAAAGAATTATATAATGACGGAAGCCTTGGTATAATCAATAGTGTAGGTTATCCCAACCCCGACCGTTCTCATTTCCGCAGCATGGATATCTGGCAAACGGCCAGCCAGAGCACAGAGTATTGGAATTCGGGTTGGATAGGCAGGTACCTGGATGCTCAGTGCAACGGATGCGAAAAGCCCACTCAGGCAATTGAAATAGATGATGTCTTAAGCCAGTCTCTGAAAGGAAATTCCGTAAATGGAATGGCTGTAAAAGATCCGAAAAGGTTATATGGCACCGCAAACGAAAAGTTTTTTCGTGATGTTATAAAAAACCGGAAAACGGAAACAGGTGAGCAGGCGGTAGATTATTTGTATAAAACAATGGCTCAAACACTTTCTTCAGCGGATTATATTTTTAAACAAAGCCGGCTTCATCCCACATCCGCAGACTACCCAAAAACTGAATTAGGTAATAGCTTAAAAACAATTGCTTCGTTGATTTTTTCTGAGATCAACACAAAAGTGTATTATGTTTCGCTTGGAAGTTTTGATACGCATATTAACCAGGGAGCCCAGCAGCAACGGCTGTTTACCGGGATGAATGAAGCAGTGAAATCTTTTGTAAAAGATCTGAAAGCCAATAGCCGGTTTGATGATGTATTGCTATTTACTTTCTCTGAATTTGGAAGAAGAGTATCGCAGAATGCAAGCGGAGGAACTGATCACGGCACGGCCAACAATATGTTTATTGTAAGCGGTGGCCTGAAGCAGAAAGGAATGATCAACGATATGCCGGACCTTAATGATTTGCAGGATGGTGACTTGAAATATAAAATTGATTTTAAAAATGTTTATGCTACTATACTGGAAAAGTGGCTGCAAGCTGATTCTACTAAAATATTAGGTAAGCCATATGATTTTTTAAATTTTATTTAAGCCAGATTAATCCATACTCTCAAACCAAAACGGTCTCGCTGATGGGCGGGACCGTTCTAGTTACAAACTTGTTGTTTATATTATTTTTTATTTGTATTAACCGCAATCCGGTAAAGTACAATGCCCATAAAAGTAAAGAATGCCACACCCAGCCATTTATATCCTTCAGTTCCCAGCCATGATGTAAGGCCATGTTCCGTATTTACATTTGCAAGAGCTGCGCTTACCTTGTCGCTGGCAAAAAGAAAGGCAACAATAACCCCGGCCAGTGCGCCACCAGCTACAAGACCGGTTGCAAACAGATTTCCTTTTCCAAGATCTTCCTCTTCCGGGGCTGCCTGAATATTCTTCTTTTTGTTTCTCCATTCTACAATTCCACGGATAGCCCCGCCAATAAATATGGGCAAGGTGGTAGATAGGGGTAAATAAATACCTATTGCAAAACTCAATGCTTTTATGCCACATAATTCTACCACAATAGCAATGAAAACACCTACCAATACAAATTGCCAGTCAAGATTAAAAGATAAAATTCCTTTAATTAATGTAGCCATTAATGTGCCCTGTGGAGCAGGAAATTTGTCAGTGCCTATAGAATGCTGAATACCTTGTGCCGCCATTTCCGCTGTAGGTTGGTCCAGTATTTTAATTGTAGCGCCAATTGCCAGTGATGAAACAATGGCTCCAACAAATAAAGAAATTTGCTGAAGCTTGGGCGTGGCACCCACTATATATCCGGTTTTCAGATCCTGTGAAGTGGCACCGGCATTGGCCGCTGCAATGCAGATCATGCCACCCACAACTAATGCCATCGGTTCATATACATGCCCTGTCCATTTTACCATAATAAAAATCAGGCAGGTTCCCATCAATGTTGCAATGGTCATTCCGCTGATAGGACTATTGGATGAACCGATCAATCCCACTATTCTTGATGCTACCGTTACAAAGAAAGCTCCGAAAATGATTACGAGTAATCCGAGCAATAACTTGCTGCCAATATTTGTCCCCGGAATTAGCGAATTAGGTAACAACGCTATCACCAATAATAATCCAAGACTTCCGATACCTACTACTTTAATCGACAGATCTCTTTCAGTCCTGGGCACATTTTTTTCATTTACTCCATCCACTCCGCTTTGTTTGAGGGATCCAATACTTCCTTTAAAAGAAGAAATAATTGTTGGAATGGTTTTGATTAATGTAATAAAACCACCGGCTGCTACGGCACCGGCGCCTATCTGGCGAATATAAGCCCGGTATAAAGCATCAGACCAACTCGCAAAATTTTGCGTGGAAGGATCCCATCCAAATGAACCTGCAGGTTTAGTAATGTCTGCGAGGTAGCCAAGTTTTGCAAGCTGTTCTGCAATGATCCGTGCGTCTATAAGACTTGCTAAAAGAGGAATCAAAACAAACCAGCTTAATACACCGCCGGCTACTAATACACCTGCGATCCTTGGGCCAATGATGTAGCCAACACCCATATATTCCGGAGTGATTTCGCCGCTAACACGGGCCGACGGAAATATCTTGTTGGCCTGGCTGGTGGCAAAATCAGGAACTTCCTTAATAACATGAAAAATTTTTTGCAATACTGCATAAGCAAAAGCAAAGCCCAGGCCCATAAAAGCCGTTTTGGCAAAATCACCTCCTTTTTCTCCGGCCTTTAAAACGGCAGCACATGCTGTTCCTTCGGGATAAGGCAATATTCCATGTTCTTTTACAATCAATGAACGCCTTAAAGGGATCATCATCAGGGTTCCCAGTATGCCACCAAAGATGGCGAGTATAAGTATGGTGAAGTAATTAAAAAATTTAGCGCTGGCCGGATCACTTAAAAATAAAAAGCCAGGAAGAGTAAATACAACACCCGCGGCTATGCTTTCACCGGCAGAGCCGGTAGTCTGAATAATATTATTTTCTAAAATAGTTGTCTTTAAAAATTTTCTTCCCAGTGTTATTGCAATAACGGCAATGGGTATTGAGGCAGAAACGGTAAGTCCGGCTTTTAATGCCAGGTAAACAGTGGAAGCGCCGAAAATAATTCCAAATGCCGCACCGGTCAAAATAGATTTAACGGTAAACTCAGCCATTTGTGTTTCCGGAGATACAAAAGGTTTGAAATGGGATTGTTCTGCCATAAAATATTTTTGTTACTGGGAAGATAATGAAAATGATATCATGGAAATCCCTTTAAAATTGATGGTGACCTTTTCTTTTTTAATATGCATTGCGGATCCATTTTTAATTTACCGGTTATTTTCCGCCGCCTGCCGTTTTTAATATTTTGATAAGGAGGCAAGGGTTTGCCAATTCCTATCTTTGAAAAAAAACGAAAAAATGAACCACAGGCCCAGAACAAATCACGAAATAGATTTTAAAATCCACGGTGAAGAATTGCAATTTGTAGAAATAGAACTGGACCCAAATGAAACCGCCATTGCAGAAAGTGGCGCTATGATGATGATGGATGATGGCATACAAATGCAAACCATTTTTGGTGATGGGTCTGCACAGCAGCCATCCGGTTTTTTGGGCAAATTAGTAAGTGCCGGTAAACGAATACTGACCGGCGAAAGTTTATTCATGACGGCATTTACCAATAGCAGCCACGGAAAAAAGAAAGTAAGTTTTGCAGCACCTTATACCGGGAAGATCATTCCTATGGACCTGATGGAATTGGGAGGAACGATCATTGCTCAAAAAGATGCATTTCTCTGTGCAGCCAAAGGAGTGAGTGTAGGTATTCATTTTCAACGAAGGTTGGGTACGGGTATATTCGGTGGCGAAGGGTTTATTATGCAAAAAATAGAAGGAGATGGTTTTGCTTTTATGCATGCAGGTGGATACGTGATTGAAAAAGAGTTGAAGCACGGAGAAGTTTTAAAAATTGATACGGGTTGCGTAGTAGCCTATATGCCTACCATAGATTTTGATATCGAATTCGTTCGCGGCATAAAAAATTTAGTGTTTGGCGGTGAAGGATTATTTTTTGCCAGGTTAACGGGCCCGGGTAAAGTATGGATACAATCATTACCTATCAGCAGGCTGGCCAGTCGCATTGTAGCATATGGCACCTATCATCGAAAGGAAGAAGGAAGTGTGCTGGGAGGATTGGGGAATTTGTTTGATGGGAGAGAGTAACATTACCAAATAAACTGACTAATTCTTTAGTAAATTTTCGATATCTCCCAAATCCTGGTGCCGGCCACTTGCTTTTTTATTTCTGATCAGGTCGTCATAACTTATGAAATGTACAGGAAGGCCATCAATGAGAGTTGTTTTTTTATTAAGATAACATTCTTCGAATTTTACTCCATCAATCGAAGTAAGCAAATCAATACGTAATGGAGGATGGCCTAATTGAACGATCAAACCTTCAGTGCTGAGATCTTTTTCTGATATCCCCAGCGAACCAAACCCAAATTCTCCTATTGCCTTAACAATTTTGAAAGCATTGTCCGTGGTAGGTAATAGCCAGATGTCAAGATCACCGGTATATCGGGGATGACCATGAAAACCGACGGCATATCCCCCGACAATCATGTACAATACATCATTTTTGTTTAATAATTCTACAAACTCTCTGAAATCGGGGCTGAACATCGGTGTATTTGAATTTGATATACTGTTGACGAAGTAGTTCAATAGCTGCTAATCTTTCATTAGCGGGTTTTGATTGCCAGTATTGAAGGCTGGAAGATTTATCTTTCAATTGCCTGATCGTGACTGCTTTTTCCATAGCTTAAATTTACAATAATAATAGGTATAAAAAGAAACGCCACTCTCTATAGAATGACGTTTTCTTTTAAAAAATTGTATTTCTAAAAAGCTTTTTTCTCTACCTTCTTTCCATCCACATCAAGCTCTATAATTTCATAACCCAATTTTTCAAGGCCGGGTAAAATCTTTGCTTTATCACCTACAACCAGGATGTTCATTTTATCGGAGCGGATCCACTTTTTGGATAAAGCATCCAAATCAGCTTTGGTAACGTTTCTGATGATATTATTTTGCTGATCTACATAATCGGCAGGCAGATTATTATCCAGTATGTTGCCAATAAAACCAGCTTTCTGAATGCCGGTTTCATAACGCAATGCATCCCGCTGGCCAATAGCACTTTTCATAAATGCCAGTTCTTCATCTTTGATACCATTTTCTACATAGTCTTTTAATTCCCGCATTATTTCAATCATAGCACTATCAGTCACATTGCTGCGGATACCCGAACTGAATTCAAAGTTTCCGGTTTGCTTGTCGCCGCTGAAACCGCTTCTGGCTCCGTATGTCCATCCTTTATCTTCGCGAAGATTCAGATTTAACCGGCTGTTGAAGGACCCTCCTAATGCATAATTCATTAACCCGCTCTTAAAATATTCACCGGTGGCATCATACTTAAGACCCGTAACATATCCTACCCGGAATTCAGTCTGTGCGGATTTAGGTACATCCACCAGGTAAATTTTTGTTTTATCAACTGCAGGCGCTACTGCCACTACAGGTATTGTAATTTTTTTGTCAGGTAAATTATTCAGGAAGGATAGTTTCGGTAAAATTTCTTCCTCAGTAATATCGCCTACCAGTATAACCTCTGCATCCCGGGATGTCATATAATTATCATAATACCATTGCATATCTGCCAGCTTAAATTTTTCAACGGTTTCTTCATTACCATCGCCAGAAATTCCCAGGATATGAGATTGCCCGTAATTTATTTTTGCAAATACATCATCAGCTACAGAAGCCGGTTGCGTTTTAGCTACTTTAAAGCTTTCCAGGTTTTGCTTCTGAATCCTGTTAAAAGCATCCTGGGTGAATTTAGGATTGAACATTCTTTCCTGCAGCAATTTTAGAGTGGCATCAAGGTTTTTCTTTTGTGATTGTACCTGGAAGCTGATGTCATCATTGCCGCTGTAAACCGTTATAGAACTTCCCAGTTTTTGTAGCTCCCTGCTCATTTCCTCAGCCGTATAATTTTTTGTATCATCGTTCATCATATCAGTAAAGAAGGATGCAAGTCCGGCTTTGGACAAATCGCTGGCGTTTAATAAATGGCCTCCCGGTATTTTAACCGAAAGGGTAACAACTGGCAATTCTGTATTTTGAGTGCCGATGATCTTAATGCCATTAGGCCATTCCTTTTTCCAGAAGGCAGGAACTTTTACAACCGGATTAGGCCCGTTGGGTGGCATTTTGCCGCGGTCAAAATCATCTTTTGCCTTTGCATATTTCAATCCTTCATACCCATAATCCGGAGCTCTGTACTGAGTGGTATCAATTGTAAAATTGTTCTCTCCTACTTTCAACGCCTCCAGGTTTTTTGGTAAAATGCTGATCGTAACATTATGCTTATGTTTTATGTATTTATTGTAAACCCTTATCACATCTTCTTTGGTTACAGCCTGGTAGGATTTTAATAATTCACCGATCTTGTTAGGATTGCCGGTAAATGTTTCAAATGCAGCCAGCTGAGAAACTTTACCTGCTACGCTTTGTAATCCGTTTATTAGTTGAGATTCATAGCCTCCTTTGAATTTTGCTATATCATCGTCTGTTACTCCCCTGGCTTCAAAACTATCCAGGGCATTATCAAGCAGGTAATACATACTGGCCAGTGATTTTCCCGGAAAGGGAATTACCTGGAAAGCCATAAAACCAGAGAGTTCAAAAAGAATGCTGAAACCACCGGCCTGTAGTGCCAGTTGTTTTTTGGTCAGTTGTTGGTAAATGATTGAATTATTTCCCTGGCCCAGTATCTGTGCAAGACAGGCCAGGGCTGCCATATCCGGATGATAATTGGCAACGGTTGGATAGGCCCTCACCATCATAGGTAGCCGGGCATAGTTGTCGGTATATGAAACAAAACGATGTTTTGATAACTCCGGCACCATTGGCGGCATTTTTTCTACTTTCGGGCCAGCGGGTATTGACCCAAAATATTTTTCAACCAATTTAATAACTTGCTCCGAATTTACATCGCCTCCAACCGTAACTGTAGCGTTATTAGGACCATACCACCTCAGGAAGAAATTTTTCAGATCATTTACGTCTACCCTGTTCAGATCTTCTACATATCCGATGGTAAGCCAGGAATAAGGATGCCCGTATGGATAAAGGTTTTTTGATATTTCCTCGAATAGCAATCCATAGGGAACATTATCATATCTCTCTCCCCTTTCATTTTTTACAGTTTCCCGCTGGTTCTCAAATTTTTTCTGTGTCACTGCATCCAATAAAAATCCCATACGGTCAGCTTCAAGCCAAAGCATTTTTTCCAATTGATTAGATGGAGCGGTCTCAAAATAGTTGGTACGATCAGTATTTGTAGTTCCGTTCAGTGTACCCCCGGCTTCAGTTACAATCTTAAAATGCTGTTCCTCTCCAACGTTATCGCTACCCTGGAACATCATATGCTCAAAAAAATGTGCAAATCCTGATTTGCCGATTTCTTCCCGGGCCGACCCTACGTGGTATGTTACATCTACATGTGCAACAGGATCGCTGTGATCTTCATGAATTATTAATGTAAGACCGTTTGGCAAAATGTATTTTTCATATGGGATAACGATTTCATCCTTTTGTCTTGTCACTTTTTCTACAAGCTTTGCCTGGGCGCTTGCAATTGTCACTGTCAGGATTACTATCGCATTCAGCCAGAATATCTTTTGTTTCATTTGTATATTTTTTATTGTTTTTAGCCAAATGGAATTCGCCAGATAATCATCACGGTTGGTGATTAGCATTATCAAAGCTCATTTCATGTGTTGTTGATTAAAATTTCGAATTAATAAGTTAGCAAAGTAAAGGAATATAGGTTTTAAAGGGCCACCACTTATCATTTTAAACATCCTGCTTTTACGGCTGAAAAAAAGAGAAACTACCCTAATTTTGCGATACAATTTTTTTACAATGATCCGAAATCAGGAAGTATTAAGTGATGTGGTTATAAAATTTGCAGGTGATAGTGGTGATGGAATGCAATTGACCGGCACTCAGTTTACTAATAATACAGCTTTGCTGGGTATAGACCTTTCTACTTTTCCTGATTTTCCGGCAGAGATCAGGGCGCCAATAGGCACTTTGCCCGGTGTGAGTGGTTACCAGTTAAGATTTTCAAGCGACAGGATTTTTACACCAGGCGATGCCTGCGATGTGCTTGTGGCAATGAATGCTGCGGCATTAAAATCTAATCTTTCAGCCTTAAAAAGAGGAGGTAAGATCATCGTTAACACAGACGGATTTGATTCGAAGAATCTGCGCCTTGCTAATTACCCCGACGGGGAGAATCCGCTTGAAAACAGCAGCCTGGAAAATTATGAAGTCATAAAAATGGACGTAACACGGATGACCCGTGAGGCACTGAAGGATTTCACCATGGGCATGAAAGAAAAAGACAGGGCGAAGAATATGTTTGTTCTCGGGTTTCTTTATTGGATGTACGACCGGGACATGGATAATACAACAAGATTTCTGAAGGAAAAATTTGGAAAAAAGGAAGATATCCTACAAAGTAATCTGAAGGTATTACAGGCGGGATATAATTTTGGAGACACTACTGAAACTTTTACCACTACTTATAAAGTTGAAAAGGCCAGGATGGATCCAGGCGAATACCGTTCCATTATGGGCAATCAGGCCGTTTCCTACGGATTGATAGCAGCCTCACAGGTAAGTGGTTTGCCGATGTTCCTGGGTTCCTATCCCATTACGCCGGCATCTGATATTCTTCATGAACTGGCAAAGCACAAGAATTTTGGTATCCGTACTTTCCAGGCTGAGGACGAAATTGCTGCAATTACTTCGGCAATCGGAGCCGCATACGGAGGATCCTTGGGAGTTACGGCAACTTCAGGACCAGGGATGGCATTGAAAGCAGAGGCGATGGGCCTGGCTGTTATGCTTGAAATTCCTTTACTGATAATTGACGTTCAGCGGGGCGGTCCTTCCACAGGCTTACCTACAAAAACAGAACAAAGTGACCTGTTGCAGGCATACTATGGAAGAAATGGTGAATGCCCTATGCCAATTGTTTCTGCTTCTACCCCTGCTGATTGTTTTGATGCGGTGTATGAGGCGGTACGCATTTCCGTGCAACACATGACGCCGGTTATATTTTTGAGTGATGGTTATATTGCCAATGGTGCCGAGCCCTGGAAATTTCCCAAAACGGATCAGTTAAATCCTATTCATGTAAAATTTAAAACCGAACTGGGTCATGGGGAGGATAAGCTGCAACCTTATTTGCGTGATGAAAAACTGGCCCGGCCCTGGGCAATACCGGGTGCTGCTGGTCTTGAACACAGAATAGGAGGGTTGGAAAAACAAAACGTAACAGGTAATATCAGTTATGAACCGGAGAATCACCAACTGATGGTTAAGATAAGGCAGGAAAAGGTGGATAAAATAGCAGAATACATTCCTGATCAAAAAATAGATAGTGGTGCTGATAAAGGAAAAGTGCTGGT